>CAZOSO010000017.1:0-3218 GCA_964582635.1 uncultured Weeksellaceae bacterium
GGGACCACTATCAGGAGAAAGGGGGGGTGAACCTCATCCTTTCCGGAAAAACGGAGCCCTGGATGATCAAGTGCATCGAAGAACAATTCGGTGGAGTGGCCTTCCAGAAAAAGGGACATGAAACATTTCAGGTGCCGCCCCCAGCACCCTCGGAGCAAAAGGAGCATTGGGTTCAAAAAGACGGAGCCCTGCAAGCAGCGATACGGGTCGGAAAGCCCTTGTTCGCCCGGGAGCATCCGGAATTTCCCGACATGGTGATCCTCAGCACCCTTTTGGGGGGCTATTTCGGTTCGCGTCTTATGATGAATCTACGCGAGGATAAAGGATATACCTACGGTGTGGGCTGTGCTTGTATGCCCTTACAGGATAGCGGCTTTTTTGCCATCGTTACGGAAGTAGGTGGGCAGGTCCGTCAGGCAGCCCTCCAGGAGATCCTGAAGGAGATCCGGCGCTTGAGCGAGGAACCCGTCGGCCAAGAGGAGCTTGAGCATCTAAGGAACTATATGCAGGGAAGCTTTCTCCAGGGAGCCGATGGGCCGTTCGCCCAAGCTGACCTTTTTAAAGCCGTTCATAGAGCAGGTATGGACCTTAGTTATTATGATCGGTTGATGGAGCGCCTTCAGAATATTACCCCCGAAGAACTCCAAAGTTTGGCTCAAAAGCATCTTCCGGAAGAGGAAATGAGGGCAGTTATTGCAGGGGATAAGAATACCGGGGGATAACGGACAACTTTTGCCTGTGTGTTACGTCATTTACAGATAGAAAACGGTCATTGATATTGAACACAATGATCGAGCGCTGCGCACGTTCATGAAAAATGTCCTTTATAAACCGTTTATGGCCTTGAAAAGGGCCCTTGTCGCACTTCTTTTTCTGTTCGCTGCCTCTTCACCCTTTAGTGCCGAGGCCGGCCACCTTTATGGCGGCGCGATAACCTGGGAGTGCGATGGCGGAGGAGGATATATCTTTCACCTCACCGTCTATCGGGATTGTGATATGGGTTCCCCACCATCTTCCGGCCAGATCCAGGTGGACGGTCATTCTACGATCAATTCTATATCCGTTTCTCAGGATACGGTTTACGACATATCCCCTGATTGCCAAGAAGTAGCTGGGGGTGGCTCGGAGCTCCAATGTAGTAGTGGAGGAGCAGGTGCTATCCAAAAGGTGGTCCTTTCTTCTTCTCCCGTTAATTTGACCGGTACGCCACCACCCGAAGGTTGGACTTTTTATTGGAGCGCCCAGACCCGGAGTACGGGGCCTAGCAACCTGGTCAGTCCTGGTACCAAGGGCATCACCCTTCGTAGCATTATGTATCAACGACCAGCTGGGGTCTCCCCTTGCCAGAGTGCTTCCCCCACTTTCCCCGAGCCTCCTGTCACCATTCTTTGCCGGGGTAGCGAAGTGCATTGGAGCAGTGCTGTGATCGACCCGGATTCGGACTCCCTTTCCTATGAATGGGCTAGTGCCTTGGATAAAACATCCGGTTCTAACTTCGATCCCCCCAGCGACCCCGTTCCGCTCTCTTATGAAAGCGGATTTTCTTTCGACAAGCCTTTCTCCGGGATCCAAGCCGGTACCGGTAAAGCGCCTGATCGTTTAGATCCCGAAAAGGGTGAGCTGGTTCTGCAAGATCCGACCCAGGGGGATTTTAATTATGTGGTGAAGATCAGTTCCTGGCAAGGGGATCAGAAAGTGGCCGAGATCTATCGAGAAGGGGGGGTCGTGATCACCGATTGCCCTGGAAGCACTAGTCAGCCTGAGATCCTTCCCCCTTTTGCCAGCGGCTTTAAGGACACCTTTCAGGTGGGGCAGAGCATCAGTGTCCCCATCCGAGCTGTGGATAAAGGCAGCCTGCAGGATGGGAGCGATCAGACCGTTTCTCTTGGGGTGGAGAGCGAAACATTCGGCACGAATTACACCAATAGCGCATCGGGTTGCCCCAATTCGCCTTGTGCCACCCTTTCACCTGCTCCTCCCAATGCATCCACGGATACCGTCTCCACGACCCTGGAATGGGATCTGACCTGTAAGCACCTTAGCTCGAATTCCCCGCAAGGAGCTGGTCGCTATAAACGATATGATATCCTTCTCCAGGCAAAGGATGACCATTGCTCCGTACCAGGGAGAACGCAGCGGACCCTCTCTATTTTTATAGAGAATCAAGGACCAGCTCCATCACCCGACCTGAACTGCGTGAACCGCAGCGGTGGGGATCTGAAATTGAGTTGGACCTCTTTGAGCGGGAGCTATCCTTCCTTCGACGCCTACGTCATCTATCGTGCCTCGAGCGAGAACGGTCCCTATACTCCCATCGATACGGTGCCTGGGATCAATAGCGACGTTTATACCGATCCCGGCGCAGCAAGCGGTTCGGATCGATATTATTTCATTCGCTCTCTCTCCGGATGCCGAAGCAAACTATTGAGCTCTCCTTCGGATACCCTCCAGCGGCTTGACCTGACGGTCACCGATCCCAATAACGGAAAAGCACTCCTTTCCTGGAACGAATTGGCGAGCTCCGATCAAGCCCCTAACCCGGGAACCGGTTTTTATCGTATCTACAAAGAAGAACCGATCGGTTCCTGGACCCTTATCGATTCCGTTCCATACGGGACCACGAATTATGAGGACACGGTCATGGTCTGTTCCGATAGCTTGAGTTATCGCATCGAAGTAGCCGATCATCAGAGGAATTGCATTTCCGTATCCAATATCGATGGAGGGGTGTTCAGCGATGTGATCGCTCCTTCCGTGCCGACCATCAATAGTGTCTCAGTGGATACAAGCATCGGAAAGGCCACCATCGATTGGGATGCCGTACCCCAAAAAGACACCAAAGGATACTTGGTCCTTCAGATCATTGCCGGGAACGAATATGTCATCGATACGGTTTGGGGACGGACCAACACCTTCTATACGTATGGAGGATCTAATGCGCCCATAACCAGTGAGAACTTTGCGATCGCTGCTTTCGATAGTTGCTATTCTGGAACTCCCCCCAGACCCAATACGAGTACGCGTGGTCCCATCCATAACTCGATGAACCTGACCGGGGAAAAGAAGCCGTGCAATAAGCGGATGAAGCTTTCCTGGAACCATTATCGGAACTGGGAGAGCGGAGTGGATGAATATCGGGTCTATTACATCGAACAAGGAAAATCCCCTCTTTATGTGGGGCGTACTCAAGCGGGGGATACCAGCATGAGCCATGGACC
>CAZOSO010000017.1:3318-6296 GCA_964582635.1 uncultured Weeksellaceae bacterium
GGACGCTATTGCTATTACGTGCTTGCTCGGGAATCCGGGAATTCTTACGGAAAGGACGAAGTAGCCCGCTCCAACCGTGCCTGTGCCTATCAAAAGCCTTACATCCACATTCCGAACGCTTATGTGGTGAACGGGGCCACCGGGAGCTTCAATGCGGTGACCGGCCATATCAAGGAAGAGGGATATCGGCTCCGTATCTACGATCGATGGGGACAAAAGATCTATGAAACCCAAGATCCCGATAAGGGATGGAACGGTAAAGACTCCAGTGGAGAGCTCGTGCCGGAAGGGGTCTATGTATATCATTTCACGTTCCGAACCTCTCGGGGTAAGCGTATCGAGAGGCGAGGAGGAGTGACGCTCCTCCATAAGTGAGAACCCTCCCAACTCCTTCGAAGAAGATCTTCATCGAGGACGGGAAATTCTTAATTTTGCTCTCTATTAGCGCCCCTTATGGCAGAAGACGGAAAATTCGACAGGGTCGGTCTTACTTACGACGATGTGCTATTGACCCCCGGCTATTCCGAGGTGATCCCGAATGAAGCGGACACCTCCACCTATTTCACGCGCCGGATCCCGATCAATTCCCCGATCGTCTCAGCTTCGATGGATACCGTAACAGGTTCTCGCTTAGCGATCGCGATCGCTCAAGAAGGGGGGATCGGCGTCGTCCACAAGAACATGAACATCGAAGAACAGGCTCGGGAGGTCCGAAAAGTGAAACGCTCTGAGAGCGGAATGATCTTGGACCCGATCACTTTGAGGGATAGTGCCAAGGTCGGTGATGCTCTTCGCCTCATGAGCGATAACAGCATCGGCGGGATACCGGTCGTGGATGAGGCGGATCATTTGATCGGCATTGTCACCAATCGGGACCTTCGCTTTGAAAAAGATAAAAACCGCCCTGTCCAAGAGGTGATGACCAAAGAAGGGCTGGTGAGCACCGATGAGGAGACAGACCTCGAGAAGGCCGAAACCATTCTTCAAAAGCACCGGATCGAGAAACTTCCGGTCGTGGACCGTGATAAAAAATTGGTCGGCCTGATCACTTACAGGGATATTATTAAGATCAAGGAACACCCCAATTCCTGTAAGGATGAGTACGGACGCCTCCGGGTAGCTGCTGCTGTGGGAGTGACCTCTGATACGCTCGATCGAGCGTCCGCGTTGGTGGAAGCTGGCGTGGACGCTATTACCATCGATACCGCTCATGGGCACACACGAGGGGTTTTGGATACGGTCTCTTCTTTGCGGGAGGCGTTCCCTGACCTGGATCTGATCGCTGGTAATATCGGGACAGCGGAAGCGGCTGTCCATATGGCCGAACGAGGCGTCGATGCGGTCAAAGTCGGGATCGGTCCCGGCTCGATCTGTACCACCCGTATCATCGCTGGTGTAGGTGTGCCCCAATTGACCGCGGTTCACGATGTCGCAAAGGCCTTGGAAGGGACGGGGGTCCCCTTGATCGCTGATGGAGGGGTGCGCTATACCGGTGATCTTGTGAAAGCCCTTGCAGCAGGAGCAGATTCGGTTATGATCGGTTCCCTTTTCGCCGGTGTGGAAGAATCACCCGGGGAAACCATCATTTACGAAGGGCGGAAGTATAAAGCTTACCGAGGAATGGGGTCCATCGAGGCCATGCAGGATGGCTCGAAGGACCGTTATTTCCAGGATGCTGAGGATGAGATCGAAAAACTCGTCCCGGAAGGGATCGCGGGAAGAGTTCCCTATAAAGGACGCCTCAGCGAGATCGTTTATCAAATGATGGGAGGTTTGCGTGCAGGAATGGGGTACTGTGGAGCCCCTGATATCGAGACCCTTAAGAAGGCCCGCTTTGTCCGGATCACCAATGCTGGTGTACGGGAAGGCCACCCTCACGATGTGACGATCACACGTGAAGCACCTAATTACAGCGTCGTATGATCCAAAACGGCTTAAAAGCCACTTGCTGCTCCTTTCTTTTCGTTCTCTTGATCAGCCCGATCAAGGCCCAAAAGAACGGAGAGAGCACGGTCCTTGAAGTTGGGGATGATAAGGTCTCCAAAAGCGAGTTCAAGACCATCTATTTCAAGAACAACCAGGACAGCGCGGTAACCCTGAAGTCCCTCAAGGACTATATGGACCTCTTCATCGACTTTAAATTGAAGGTCAAAGAGGCGGAAAAGATGGGACTGGACACCACGCGGAAATTCAAGAAGGAATTCGAGCGCTATAAGGATCAATTAGCCCGCCCCTACCTCGTCGATAGCGCAACCCGCAAGAAACTCCTGCGCGAAGCATATGAGCGGACCAAAGAACAGGTACACGCTTCCCATATCCTCATCCGGCTTCCCAAAAAGAACCCGCTCCCTAAGGATACCGCTGAAGCTTATGAAAGGGCCATGGAGATCAAGGAGCGGATCCAAGCGAGCGATAGCAGTTTTCTAGAGATCGGTAAAAAGCTCGAAAAGAAGATGAAGGACGTGCGGTCTTCAGACCTTGGCTACTTCGGAGCCTTTCAAATGGTCTATCCGTTCGAGGACGCTGCTTACAACACGGAGGTCGGGTCGATCGGTGGTCCCGTACGGAGCGAATATGGCTATCATCTGATCAAGGTCCATGATAAGCGAGCTTCAAAAGGAAAGATCAAAGTGGCGCATATCATGAAACATGCGCCTAAGAAAATGCCGCCTCCCAAAAGGAAAAAGGCGAAGAAGGCGATCGATAGCCTTTATAAGCGCATCCAGAATGGGGCGGACTTCCACGAACTTGCTCGCAAACATTCAGATGACAGAAAAAGTCGACGGAAAGGAGGAAGGATGCAGGCCTTCAAATACGGTGAAATGCTCCCCTCTTTTGCCGAAGCTGCCTTTGCCCTCGACAGCAACGGCGCGATCTCTGAACCGGTCCGAACCCGTCATGGATGGCATATCATCAAACGTTTGAACCTTGAACCGCTCGCGGGTTACCAAGAGATGAAGCCGGAGCTCGAGCGAAAG
>CAZOSO010000017.1:6396-14681 GCA_964582635.1 uncultured Weeksellaceae bacterium
CTCCTATGAAAAGAGGCAATTGAAAACGAAGTATCCACGCTACAAGGCCCTCCTTCAAGAATATCGGGATGGGATCCTCCTTTTCGAACTGATGGAGAAAAAGGTTTGGAACAAAGCCTTGGAGGATACGGTCGGTCTGAAACAATATTATCAAGAGCACAAGGATCGATATCAATGGGATAAGCGCTTGGATATCACCTACTTTCATTGCAAAACGGAACGATCTGCTGAGAAAGGGAAAAAACTCCTTAAAAAAGGTGTCTCTCGCAAGGAACTGCTGAAAGAGCAGCAGAAAGGGAACACCTTGAAATGCCGCCTTGATTCAGGGAGTTTTGAGAAAGGGTCCAGAAGCTTCCTCCAAAAATTCGACTGGGAGAAGGGAATGACCGATATCGTCAAGGTCGAAGGGAACTATTATGTCGGAAAGGTCCATCAGATCATACCTCCCGGTCCTAAAAAGCTCGAAGAGGCCAGGGGACTCGTAAGCTCCGATTATCAGGACCACCTTGAAAAGCGATGGGTGAAGCAACTCCGGGATGAGTACAGGATCGAGGTCGACAAAAAGGTCCTGCGTTCCATCGCAGAAGAGGAGAGCGGTGAAGAATGAAAGGGGGAACGGCGTGCAGCTTAAGACTCTTCATCCCCTCTTTAGTCCTTCTTTTTTGGGCAAGCGCCTGTCAAGAAAGTTCCGATAAGGATAAGGGGAAGCCCGTAGCGGAAGCTTACGGAAAAAAACTGACACGCTCTGAACTCCAAAAAAGGATCCCCCGATCGCTCAATGGAGCGGATTCACAGCGCGTAGCAGAGACCTCCGTCCAAAATTGGGTTCGGGAACAGGTTCTCCTTCGAAAAGCTCGAGAGGAATTGCCTTCCAAAAAGAAGGATTTCGAGGAAAGGATCCGGGATTATCGTCGTTCCCTAATGATCCATGCGCTCGAAAAAGAATATCTGAAAAAAGAACTGGACAGTACGATCGATAAGACCGAAAGAAGGACTTACTACCAAAAGAACGAAAAGGAGTTTTTGTTGGACGGACCGATCGTTAAAAGGGTCTTCGTTCAGCTGCATCAAGATTCGATCCGTTATCTTTCCGCCTTTATGAACGCACTCCGTAAGGACAGTACGGCTCGGAAAAAGGCACTCGATCCCTTATGTGAGGAGCATTCGCTTCACTGTTCAGGTCCTGGAAAGCGGTGGGTCCGGTTGGAGTCCTTATTGACCCGAACCCCTTTTGAAGCGAAGGATCCTGAGCGTTTTCTTCAAAAAAAAGGCGTCCGACGGCTCGACAAGGAAGGGAACATTTTCCTCCTTCGTATCCTCGATCATCGGAATTCCGGAGAACTTGCTCCTTTTTCAATGGTCGAAGAGAAGGTGGACCGGATGATCATCAATGAACGAAAACGGGCGATCATAGAACGCTTACATCAAAATGCACTTCTCGATGCGAAAAAGAAGGACCAGGTACGGGTTCATTAGAGGGATCGGTCCGAGCTGGTTAGCGCTCTTTTCTCTCTTCCTTCTTCCTTTTGGGCTGAAAGGACAGGTCAGTGAAGGGGAGACGCTCGACCGGGTGGTCGGTGTGGTCGGTAGTGAGATCATCCTTAGCTCTGATATTAAGCGCCAAAGTCAGCAACAGAAACAAATGTCCGGTTCGTCCATGGACCGTTTTGGGGGAAACTCCCCTTGCAATGTGGTCGAGCGGATGCTTTACCGAAAACTCTTGCTCCATCAGGCTAAGGTGGACAGTGTGAATGTGCAGGATTCCAGGGTGGATGCTGAAATGGACCGTCGGATCCGCTATTTTGCCCAGCAATTAGGGTCTCGAAGCAAGCTTGAGGAATTCTATGGCATGAGCATCGACCGCATCAAGGAAGAATTTCGTTCAGGTATCGCCGAACGGTTGCGGATCCAGAAAATGCGCAGGCGCATCACAAAAGATATCAGTGTTACCCCTTCCGAGGTCAAACGCTATTACCAGAAGTTGCCGGAAGACAGCATCCCTTTGATCGAAGCGAGCGTTCGCTACGCTCATATTGTGAAACGCCCTGAGATAAGCGATGAAGCGATCCTTCGGACGCGCAAGCGCCTTCAAAAATACCGTGAACGGATCAAGAGCGGTGAAAAGAGCTTCTCCGTTCTTGCTACTCTTTATTCGGACGATCCCCGATCAGCCGAAAGAGGAGGGAAGTTGGGATACGTTGAACGGGGAGAGATGAGCAAGGATTTCGAAGGGGCCGTTTTCAGTTTGGACAGCGGAGAGTTGTCTTCCGTCTTCAGGACCGAGAAAGGTTTTCATCTTGCCGAGCTCTTGGATCGGCGAGGGCAAAAGGTGAAAGTGCGGCATATTTTGCTCAAACCTGATGTGGGGAGTAAGGAAGTGGACCGTGTCAAGGGGGAATTGGATTCCATCGCCCGGAAGATACGTTTGAACGATACGCTCAGCTTCGCAGAGGCCGCTAAAAAATACTCCGATGATGATAAGACGAAGAACAGCGGTGGCGTTGTGGTCAACAAGCGAAGCGGTTCCTCGAGTTTTAAAATGGAACAACTGGACCCCAAGGTCACTTTCGCGATCGAGAACCTGAAGGAAGGAGAGATCTCCAAACCCATTCCTTACGATACCGAGGATGGAAAAGCTTACCGGATCGTCAAATTGTTGGAGAAAACAGAGCCCCACAAGGCCAGTTTGGAGAACGATTATCGTTTCCTTCAAAAACAGACCAAAAAGTTCAAAGAGGATAAGGAGATGCGGGAATGGGTCAACGAAAAGATCCAAGAGACCTATATCCGCATCGATGAGAAGTATCGTACCTGTGGGTTCCAGCATCATTGGCTCAAAGGCACTCAACAATAAGCAAGAGCATGGCCCAACAAGAAGAAAGCAGCACCAAGAATAAAGATGTAGAAGCCATCGATGCGTTCGGTGAGAAGCATCGCAAGCTTCGGGAGGAACTCGGGAAGGTCATCATCGGACAGGAGGAGGTGATCGAAAGCCTTCTGATCTCGATCTTTTCCCGCGGACACTGTTTGCTCGTTGGGGTTCCGGGTTTGGCGAAGACCCTTTTGGTCAATAGCCTTTCGCAAACGCTCGGCCTTCGCTTCGATCGGATCCAATTCACCCCGGACCTGATGCCATCGGACATCATCGGTGCTGAGATCCTCGACCAGAACCGGGAGTTCAAGTTCATCAAGGGTCCCATTTTTGCCAATATCATCCTCGCGGACGAGATCAATCGGACCCCCCCGAAGACCCAGTCCGCCCTTTTGGAGGCCATGCAAGAGTTGGCCGTCACCACGGCCGGACGCACCTTTCAGCTCGATCGCCCTTTCTTCGTGCTTGCGACTCAGAACCCGATCGAGCAGGAAGGGACCTACCCCTTGCCGGAAGCACAGCTCGACCGCTTCATGTTCAACATTCGGATGGATTATCCTTCCTATGATGAAGAAGTTTCCGTGGTGAAGAGCACCACGGTGGATCGGGATATCGAGCTTCAGCCGATCATTACCGCAGAGGAGATCCTGGAATATCAGGAATTGATCCGGCGGCTTCCGATCTCCGACCATGTGCTGGAGTATTGCGTGGGACTGGCTTCTGCTACTCGTCCCAATACCGAAAGGGCTAATGAAATGGTGAACGAATACCTTTCATGGGGAGCGGGACCAAGAGCCTCTCAATTCCTCGTGATCGCTGCTAAATGCCATGCAGCCCTTCATGGAAAGTACGCTCCCGATGAGGAGAACGTGAAAGCGGTGGCCCTACCGATCCTTCGGCACAGGGTGGTCAGGAACTACAAAGCAGCTGCTGACGGTTACGAAGTGGAAGACATCATCCAGAGCTTGCTTTGAAGAAGATGGGATCCCAGCCCATTTTTTAAAGGAATGCAGGATTCAATTATCCCTTATTCTTCCAGGATCCCCAAAGGAGTCCGGGAACCTTTGGGTTTTACTTGAGCTCACAAGCTTGGTAAGCTAACTTTCTTCCAGGGGGACAAGCTCCCCTTGCTCCGTATAAAGCAGCTTCCCTTCCGCGCTATACCCCATTTTTCTGAGGACATTACAATACCGTTGGAGTTGCTGATGATGGGAGGGATCGGCCACCCCGGTCTTGATCTCGAGGATGCACGCTTCATCCCCCTGTATAAGAACCCGGTCGGGGCGGAGGGAATAGCCTTCGGGGCTTAGGATCTCCCGTTCGCAATAGAGCTTTTGGTCTTTTCCGGGGGAGAAGTAAGGAGCTATTTCCGGTCGTTCGATCAGGTTTTGAAGGGAATGGCCCAATTCTTTTCTTTCACCAACACTGATGCTCCCTTCGCTCACCATTTCGTCCAGAACACTGGAAAGTTGTTCTGGGGCGTGGGTTCGCGCCAAAGCTTCATGGATGAGCTCTCCGCTTTTACGTTCGGCCTCGGGATCATCGAAGCTCGGATCCTTAGGGGCTTTGAAGCGGATCTTCACCCTTTCGTCCCAAGCTGCATGAGGAATGGCTTCGAGCGGTTCTCCACCGTCCCCCTCGTCTTCTTCCTTTTCCGGGATGAGCTCCCCGAATTGAAGGCCCTCTTCGGGAAGTTCTCCATATCGTTCCTCCAAAGCTTTCCAAAGGGTTTTGTCGATCCGAGTGGCCGGTTCGCTGTCCTTTGGTGGCGGAGGTAAGAGCACGAAGAGCCCCTCCTCGGCCCTCGTCATCGCTACATACAGGAGATCAAGAGCATCCAATCGGGACCGATAGCGTTCCATTGCCTCTTCTTGGGCGTAGGGTTCGGGACATTTCCCCAATTGTTTGTTCATGGGGACCAGGGTGGCCGGAAGCTCTTCCAGGTAACCATTCGGGTTCACCCATATACGGTCTTTGCTGTAGCGGATGCTCCCTTCAGGTCCTGGGATGATCACATACGGGAATTCGAGGCCTTTAGCCGAATGGATGGTCATGACGCGGACGGCATCGATATCGGAGGGCACCTTGATCGAAGGCTTGTTCTTCATCCCGTCCCAATCCTCTAAAAAAGCCTGTATATCATCTCCATAGCGTTCCGAGAAACTGAACACATGGTCCAGGAAGAATTGGATATAAGGACTTGCGGGGCGATCCAGGTAAAAACAGCGTACGGCGTCCTCAGCGATCCGGTAGAGAGATGAGCTTTGGGCTGCGATCGGGTCATAAGGGGTGTCGTGCGCCTCCCAAAAACCTTGAATGTTGATGCCCCCTTCTTTTCCTTTCTCATCGGTGCTCCAATGTGGAGCGATCCGTTCATGAAGTTCGTCCTCCCGTCCTTCATAGGCCAACAGATAACGGATGGCTTCGAGCTTGGCGATCTCGTTACCGGGATCCTCCACGATCCGCATCAGGGCGATCAAAAAGTTCACTTCGTTGCTTTGATCCAGGTGCAAGGATTCGCTCGAGATCACATCGATCCCTTCTTCCATCAATGCTGCAGCGATATCAGCGCCTTCGCGGTTCTTGCGGGTGAGGATGGCGATCTTGCTCCGCTCTGCATCTTTCAATGGGCCCCTTAGAAGCTGTAGGCAATGTTCGATCAGGGGAGGATATTGCTCCTCTTCTTGCTCCTCATCTTCCGGGACCGGCCGGAAAAGCAGATAACCGCTTTTTGCCTCCTCTTTGCTCACTTGTCCCCCTTCATCGAAAAGCCTCTTCAAATGACCCATTCCAGCTTCTTCGGCCCCTTCCATGAGGATGCGGTTCATAATAGGGAAGAGCTCGTTGTTGGTCTCGACGATGCGAGGGGCTGAACGAAAATTCTGAGCAAGGCTCCGTTCTTCGTAATGAGCTTTCAGGGTCTCTTCCTTTTCCTGGATCAAGTCCTGCTCCTCTTGGCTCTTATGGATGGATGGGAGCTTCAGGAATTGCTCCACATCCCCGTTCCGCCAACGGTAGATGGCCTGTTTGCCATCCCCCACCAGCATCACCGTATTCCCCTCTGAAAGGGAATTTTCGACCAAAGGGAGAAGGTTCTGCCATTGGAGGATCGAAGTGTCCTGGAACTCATCGAAAAGGATATGATCGTAGCGATCACCGATCCGTTCGTAAATGAAAGGAGCTGGTTCCCGTATGACGAGTTTCGCGATGATCCGGTCGAGGTCCGATATGAGGAGAAGCCCTTCTTCCTCTTTGATGCGCTCCAAAGCTTCTTCGATCCCACTCAGGAGGGAAAGACGATAAAGCTCCTGATGGATCAGGGTGAGGAAGATATAGCGTCCCCCTTCTTGTTGATAAAGGGTTATGGCTTCTTCCAGAAGCGAACGGAGCGTACCGGAGATCCGATGGATCCGCTCAGCCTCTTCCGAGGGGCATTTTCCGGAAACCCATTTGTCCTCCTCTAGGCCTTTGAGAAGCGTGGCGGTCGGCGCAAGGTCATTCGGATCCCGTTTTTTGAGCTTTTTCAAATAGGAGGGAACACCCCCTTGTTTCCCTTTGTAAAAATGCTCGGGGCGTAGTCCTTCTTGCTCGATCAGTCCTTGCCCTCTGTCCGCGATCTTCTCGAGACGCTCTTCAAACCGTTTCCGTTCCGCTCCGGCCTTTTTTCTGGCTTCGATGATCTGTTCCGGACCGATCCCTTTTAAACTTTGCCAGGCATTCATTCCATCCTCTTCCAAAAGCGTGTGGGAAGCTTCGAGGAGGTCCTGTTCGATGTGCCAGCTCTTGTCCTCTTCAGCTTTAGCGGATGCGAAGCCCGTCAGGGCTTTAGTGATAGCTTCTTCAGAGCCGCCAGCTTTTGCGATCAAGGTGTCGATCGCCCGTTCGAGGACCTCATCCTCCTCCATAACGAGCTCAAAATCCACGGGGATATCCAGCTCCCGGGCGAATTGTTGAACGATCCGATGGACGAAACGGTCGATCGTAGAGATGGAGAGACGGGAATAATGATGGAGAAGGTGGGTAAGGGTGCGGGAGGCCAGATCCCGGAGCGTCTCATCATCGAGCCCCAAGTCATCCACTTCCTGCCGGGTCGGTGGAGAAACGGGTTTTCCGGAGGCAAGGGCATCGAGTTCTAAGAGCACCCGCTCCTTCATCTCCTTGGCAGCTTTGTTGGTGAAAGTGATCGCCAGGATCTTCCCGTAATCGCTCGGATCCTGGCCCTCTAAAGCAGCTTTGAGGAAAGTGGAAACGAGCGTACTGGTCTTTCCGGACCCGGCCGAAGAGCGGTAGACCAATAAGCGGCCGCTCTGTTCAGCACGCTCGCTCATGAAGAAAGGGGGCTCCGCTCAGAGTTCTTCCTGCAATTTGCGCAGGCGTTGGTCGATGGCCTCGATAATGGGTTTCTTCTCGTCCTCACCCTGAGCATAATAGGTTTTGATCCAAAGCTGGGCCTCCATGACAGTGTTCTCTTCAAAAGGCCCTTCCATCTCCTCGATCGCAGTAAGGGCTTCAAAGGCTTCCTGGTAAGAGCCTTCCACCGCGATCTCTGTGAATTTATCGATCTTTTCGCTTCCGTCCAGACGGGAGTTCCAAAAGACGGCCAAAAGATCGCTCCGATCATGGATGTCGGGGTGGTCCAGAGCTTCCAGCAAGTGTTCCGTAGCTCCGCTATCCTTGAGGTCGTAGAAGATCTGGAGGATCTGCCCCCGTATATCTTCGTTATCGGTGACCGCCCAGACCTCTATTAGATCCGGAACGATACGGGCATCCCCTTCTTCTTTAGCGGATTTAACGGCTCTAAGCACTTCGTTCTCATCGGTCGAGGCTAAGCCGCTTCGCAGTTTTTTGATCCGCTGCAGTTGCTTTTTATCGTTCGCTTCTTGATCGCCGTTGCTCGCTTCGCTCATGGAATTTTGATTTATTGGGGACGGGGTCCGAATATAGCGCTTCCGATCCTTAGCATGTTGCTCCCTTCCTGAAGGGCTTTTTCATAATCATGGGTCATCCCCATGGAGAGCGTGTCGAAATGGGCTCTTCCTTGGCAATGGCTCGTTCTCATCCGGTCGAAAAAAGCCTTCAGCTCCCTGAATTCGCGTTTCACTTCTTCGTTGTCATCGGTCAGGCTGGCGATCCCCATCAAGCCACGGATCCGGACATGTTCGAATTCTTCCCGCAAACGGTCGGGATGGAGAAGGGTCCGGGTTTGTTCAAAGGTCAGGCCGAATTTGGATCCCTCTTGGGCGATATGAACCTGGAACAAGCAGTCGATGGTCCGTCCGGCTTGAGAAGCACGCTTCTCGATCTCTCCGAGGAGTCGGATGCTATCCACCGATTGGATCATGTGAACAAAAGGGGCGATATGTTTCACCTTGTTGCGTTGCAAATGCCCGATGAAATGCCACCGGATATCGGA
>CAZOSO010000017.1:14781-16380 GCA_964582635.1 uncultured Weeksellaceae bacterium
TAACCGTGGATGACGAGTTGGCTTTCAGGGATGAAATAAGCCATGTAGGATTCGTAGCCTTCCTTTTCGTTCTGGACCCCGCTTTGCTTTCGCATCTCCTGAGCGAGGCGGACGGATGAAGCGGAGCGATGGTGTCCGTCGGCTATATAAAGAGCAGGTATCTCCTGGAAGACCCTCTGAACACGGGAAATGTCGTGTTCATCGAGGATCGGCCATAAACGGTGTCGACGCCCATCATCTTCCGTGATCAGGTCGTAGCTGGGAGTGCTTGCTCGGAGTTCTTCGACCAGTCTTTTCAAGTCATTCCGATCGGGATGGCATAAGAGAACAGGATCCGCATTGATGTCGCAGTGCTTCAGGTATTCTTTGAGAAGCTCTTCTCGTTTTTCCAGGGTCTGTTCGTGTTTTTTGATCGACCCTTTTTCTTGTTCCCGGACCGAGGCACCCCCGATGAAACCGATATAGGTTTGCTCTTGGCTTTCAAGTTCATAGAGGTAAAGAGCGGCTTTTTCTTCCCGAAAGAAGATCCCTTTGCGGTAAAACGCGTCGAAGCGTTCCCGCACCTTAACAAAGCGTTCGGTCGTGTTGGGACGGGTCAAACGTTTTTGCTGACCTGCTTCCGGAAAGATCACTTGAAGGAAAGATTCGGGGTTTTCACGCAAGATCTTTCGGCGTTCCTCTTTGGAATAGGTGTCAGCGGTGCGCGTGATCACTTTCGAGGCCTTGGAAGCTGGGGGGCGATAAGCACGAAAAGCTCGTATGCTGGCCATTCTCTTTCCTTTGAAGGCAATTTACGAAAGCGTACGGGACCCTTGTTAAAAGAAGCTATCTCGAACCTTTGGATATGAGGACCGTACGAAGGGGATGTTGGACACTTTGCATTTACTAGATTGCGCTTCCAAACAGTTACGAAAGTCCTTTTATCGGTATGCGCCATATCCTCCTTAAGTCCTTCTTCATTCTGGGCTCACTATTGATGGTCCATGTGCTTCAGGCCCAGCAGGGGCTCAATATGAAGATCGAAGAGTATTCGGAGGGGGAGCTCGATTCCCTGGATCTGGCCGATCGCTTTGTGGATTGGGGAAATTCCAGCAAAGGTGGTGCTAGTGCCAATGCTGCTTATCTACAAGCATTGGAGATCTACGAGAAGATCCTCGAAGAACACCCCGATGACCTTTTTATCCGCTTTAAATGCGGGATCATCCATATGAAAACGGACGGGCATTATAAAAAGGCCATCGAGTATTTGTCCGAGGTCAAAAAGGAACGCCCTGATATGCTCGAGGTCAACATGTCGCTGGCGGAGGCTTACCATCAGGGAAAAAAGTTCGAGAAGGCGGTTCGGATCGTGGATAGTTTGAAAAAACAAGACCTTCCTAAGGTTTGGGAGGAAAAAGTGGCCGACCTGAAGAAAGATCTGAAAAACGCTACGAATTTTTATGGTGAACCTCGGGATGTGGCCATTCGGAATATAGGCCGGCCTGTCAACAGCGAGTCCTCCGAATATGTACCCGTGATCTCATCCGACGAATCGATCCTGATATTCACCTATAGGGGAGAAGAGTCCTTGGGGGGGCGCCAGGATTGGGATGGGAAGCC
>CAZOSO010000017.1:16480-23846 GCA_964582635.1 uncultured Weeksellaceae bacterium
GGAAAGGACCTTTACAAAGCTCGATTGATGGAGGACAGTACCTGGGGTGATGTGCAGAACATGGGCCCTGCCATCAATACGGAAGAGGATGAGGATGCGCCCTTTATCCACCCGGAGAACACCGCTCTTTTTTACAGTTCGACCGGTCACAATTCCATGGGGGGTTATGATATTTTCAGAACCGACCTTGAGAACGGGGAATGGTCAAAACCCATCAATTTGGGAGCTCCGGTCAACACGCCCAACGATGATATTTATTACGTGATTTCGGCCGACGGGAAGCGGGGCTATTACGCATCCGGAAAGCCGGGAGGAGAAGGGCGTCAGGATATTTATGTGGTGGAGCCGGGTTATATCCACGATAATCCCGTGTTGGTCCTTTATAAAGGAAAAGTGCGTTTTTGTGATGAGCCGGTGGAAGCTGAAATTCAAGTGCTTCAAGAGCATAATGGGGAAGAATTGGCTTACTACACATCGAACTCCGAAAGCGGGAAATTCCTGTTGAACCTGCCTTCTGGGAAGAGCTACAACATCCGCTTCAAACTGAAAGGAGAAGGCTTGGAGCCGATCACGAAGAATGTGAACGCCATCGAGGTCGATTCTTTTGTTCAGATGGAGGACCGGATCGATTTTTATACCCAGGAATGCCGCCCTGATTCCTTGAAAGAGGTCAAGATCGATTCCGGAAAGCAGGCCGAAAAGGATACGGGGAAACAGGTGGTCCTAAAGATCGAAAAACGGAAAGTGGGGGATATCGACACGACCACCTCCGTCGATATGGAATATGAGGAGATCGTGGAGCAGTATGGGAACATGAAGGCCGATGGGTTGGAATTCAAGATCCAGGTAGCTGCCTACAGGCATCCCGAAAATTATGATCACTCCCATTTGGACAAGCTTGGAAAGGTAATAAGCAGAGATTACGAGGACGGGATCACCCGTTTTTACATCAAGAAGAGCTTTAAAACGCTGAACGAAGCCGATTCCTTTTTGGACAAGGTGATCGATGCGGGGCAGCTGGATGCTTTTGTGTTGGCCTTTTTGGACGGAGAAAGGACCTATCTCAAGGAACTGGTGCCCGCTGTCCAAATGTGATCAGCTCTTTTCGCTCGGATCTTTGGTTGCAATAGGGGAGGGCTTTATTTTTGCTCCAAAAGCTGATGATGAAGCGGATCCTTTTCCCCACCGATCTTTCCGAATTCACAGAGCATGCGCTGGTCCATGCGGTTTACCTGGCCAAGATCACCGGTGCTGAGCTCATCCTTGTGAACGCCTTCGAGCTGGAATACCTCGATCCTTATATCCCTAAGGAGAGCTACGAAATGGAGCGGGATGAATCGATGGCCGGGCTCGAGGAGCTTAAAAAGCGGATACTGAGCGAAAAGGGGAATGAAGATCTTCATATTACCTGTTTTGCAGCCTACGGGAGTCCTGTTTCATCGATCGAAGAGACTGCTGCTCATTATGATGTGGACCTGATCGTGATGGCAACGAACGGGGTTTCGAGCCTCAAAGAATTCTTCACAGGGAGTCACACGGAAAGGGTCGTGGATGGACAGGACCGCCCTGTCTTGGTGATTCCGGAAAAGGCGCAATTCAAAGATTATGACAACATCCTTTTTGCCTCGGACCTGACCGAAACCCCTCAAAGGCATCTTAAGGTCCTCATGGACATCGCTTTAGCTTCGGATTCCGAGCTCCATATCGTGAATGTGGGGAACGAGGAAAAGAAGAAGGCGATGGAAAAGGCTATGTGGAGGCTCGAAAAAGAACACCTCTACGATCAGCTGAACCATCGCTGGGAATTTGTGCAGAACGACAATGTACTCGAAGGCCTCGAATCCTATATCGATGCTCATCCCGAGATCGATATGCTCTCCATGGTCGGTCATGAAAGACGCGACTGGTTGGAGAGTTTTGTATCCCCTCGTTTGACCAAAAAAATGGTCCATCACCCCTTCCTTCCCACTTTGATCATCAAACATTGATCCTTCTTTTCGGACAGGCTTCTTAGAGCCTCATTTCAGGTCTAAGACCTCGCTTTTCCTCCGTCGATGCCTTGATCCAGGGAACCAAGGGTACGATCGACCTTTGTTCGACCCATTCTACGACATTCGAAATTCGATTATTTGTTGTTATTTTTGACAATAACAACAGCTCGCTGAAGGGTCTTTTTTTGTGTTATATCCGTTCGGTTGGGATTAAATGGTTTTTATGGGAATGATAGGTCACCGTCTATTCTTTTCTGTTCTCGCTTGTCTTTTATTCGAAATTTGTTCATCGCAGAACGGTGGGGATCGGGTAGGCCCACTAGGGGCGGTTTACGAGCGGCTTTACAGAGCGGATAAGGGGAAGTTCCCTTCGCTCTATACTTCGAAGGCTTTAGGTGTTTATAACCGATCCCAAACGCCAAAAGCTCTTTTGGAGGTCAACTCAACTCCTTCTTATTACGGTCCGCCCCATCCGGCTCTTTCATCGAAAGGGGAGCTTTTTCGGACCGAGGCTCCTGCGGATCTTACTGCCAATTGGCGCTTTTTCCAGGGGGGTGATGAGATCGGTCGATTCTGGAGTTCAGCGAACTCTCCTCATTTGAACTTCCGCTCGCCCAACGGGGAGCTTCGTCTTTGGTCTTCCGATACGGACCCAGCTGCTTTTCAGATCGAGAGTATGCGGGTTTGGGGTACGGATGATAAGGGGGGCGTGAGCGTTCACGAGCATGCAGCCGTTAAAGCCATGCCGAGGATCGCTCTTTTGAACGTTGGAAGTTATGTGGGGAAAGGGCAGCGGTCCTGGATGGAGAACGGCCTTTTTAGTGGCTTTGCTTCGGATGGACTTTATCTAGGGATGAAAGCAGAAAGCGGGGATCATAACGATGCGGTCCTGAATTGGAACGATAACGCAGCGTCCCAGTACCGGGACCATTTGCGCTTCATTTTTACCCAAACGGTGAAGGCGGGTACCGACGCTTCTGGCGAGCACGGACTCGAGGTAGGGCGTTTCGATCCGGGGAACGGTTACGAACGGAACGAACCAGGTGCTCATAAAATGAACAGCGGTTTGGGTGTGGGGAATTTCTACGTTGCGAACGGACCCGATGAACCGGTCACCACCCGCTTGGATATATTGAACGGGGACCTCCGGGTCCGGGATCTCCCTTATCGGAAAGACCCCGAATCGAAACTCGTCGTCGTGGTCCGCCCGAACGGGGTTTTAAGAGTGCGAAAAGCCTCTTCCCTCCTGGGAGATCTTGCTCTAGCTCCTGAGGCTGATAGCTGTCGCAAAAAGCGGCTCGATTCCCTGGAGGAAAAGATCCGGAAAATGGAGGAAGAACTTCAAGCCTTGAGTGGAAAAGGAAGCCAAAAGGAATACGCAAAGAAGCGGGAAGGAAGCTTCACCGAAAAATCCGATCGAGCTGCTAAGGCGCTCCTCTTTCAAAATCGCCCGAATCCCTTTCGAGAGACCACCGTGATCTCTTATCGCCTTCCGGAAAAAAGCAAGGTGGAATTGCTCATACGGGATCAAAACGGGGTTCCTCTTGCTCGCCTTATCGATCGGGTGCAAAAGGCCGGGCTCCACCATTTTCGCTGGAAACCCTCCGATCTATCTCCTGGCCTTTACTTCTATTCGCTCAAGGTGAAAGGCCGCGAGAAGGTGCTCAAAGCGATCAAACTGGATTGAGGCATGCCTTTATAGCTTTTCCATCAAGTAGCGATAGAGCTCGGTCATGGATGCGGCATCCTTTTTATGAACCTTTTCATCCGGGGAATGAACACCGCTTTCCGGAGCGCCGATGAAACACCAATCAAAAGGATAGGGGGACTTTTGAAGGGCGATCCCATCACTTCCTCCAGCCCCTTCTACTTCGAGTTGATAGGGGATATCGCTGGTATTCGCATGCTCGAGGATCCGCTCCACAAAACTTCTCCTTGGGATCCCCGAATCGCGCATGGAAACAGCAACACCTTCTCCATGATGGATGTCCTCTGTGACCCAGGTAATATCCGATATCAGGGCCTGTTGGATCTGGTAATTCTCATAAAGGATCCGAGCAAGGGACTCTACACTTCCTCCTCCGTGCTCTTCCCAGGCTGAAAATACCACGGCGCCGTTCTCGAGGGTCTTACAAAGCTTGAAGGCGTTCAGGACCCCCATCCGATCATCCATGTAACAACATTGGACATACTCCTCATCTTCACGGAAATCCGGTTTGAAGGTGAGGCTGGTCCCACGGTCGATCTTCCGGGGTGCATCGTATTTGAGCGTCTCTTGCTTGCGTCCCTTTTCGTCCTCCGTTTCCTCGACCTGTAGTTCACATTCGACGCTTCCCTGGCTGTCTTTTCCGATAAGCCGGAAACCGCTTTCCGTCTTGGGGCCACCGACCTTTACCAGCTCGTCCGCGTTCTTCACCGTAAAACCCACGGAGTCCATATGAGCGAAAACGGCTGTTCGGGGCTCCCCGAAGACCAGGATCAAGCAATCTTGAAGGCCTTGCCCTAGATGGATCCGAGGCTCTTTCCGCCAATCTTTTTTCTCCGCTTCGATCTTTTCGAGAAGCAGGTCACGCATGGCCCGCTCTTCGCCGGATGGGGCGTGGGTCGAGCAGAATTCTCTGAGAAGATCGCTCCGTTCCATTCGTTCGCTTTTGATGAATGAGCGGGTAAAGGTAGGAGGATGCGACCGCAAGCCCCTCAGAAAAAAGCGCCGAAGATTTCCTTAAATGCCATCCCTCTCTATAACAGAGCTTTCTTCTATGCCTTTCAGCTCCTCGATAAAATCGGCTTTCCTTGAAGGAGGGAGGGAGACCCGGAGGCGTACGTTCTGCCCATAGGAGGCATCGCTCACTTCTCCTTCGTACTTTCTGAGGATCGCCTCTATTTGCCCTGTTACCCGATGGCTGTGTTCGATCGTGAGCGGTTCGAGGACCCTTTCCTGGATGATCTTGCCCTGGTCCAGGGCATTTTCAGCTGCCGTTCGATAAGCATCGATCAAACCCCGCTTGCCCAGTTTCGTCCCTCCGAAGTAACGAACCACGGTGAGCAATACGTTCGTGATCCCGTAGGACCGTATCGCGTTCATGATGGGACGTCCAGCCGTTCCTCCGGGTTCACCGTCATCGTTCTCCCTTTGGGGTTCTGCTTCAACCCCGATCCGATAGGCATAACAATGATGCGAGGCATCCGGATATTGCTCCCTGATCTCCTCTAGCTTTTCTTCAGCTTCTTTTTGATCGGCCACAGGGATGGCGAAAGCGAAGAATTTGCTTCCCTTTTCACGGTACTGACCTTCTGTCCGCTTTTGGATGGTGTGATAGCTCTCTTTCATCCTTCGAAAAAGGGTTTGCTCCTGCAAGGCGATCCGTCCTTTGCTAGAAAGAGGACTGAAGCAAGCTCTTCAAGTTCGGGAATTGATCAGCCGGGGGCGAAAGCGATCATAGCGATGGCAGCGATCGATACGACCACTCCGAAACGGTTCATCCAGGACAGCTTTTCATGGAAGATCAGAACGCTACCGATCGTGGAAGCGGCTACGATCCCCATATTGTTGATCGGGAAGATCGCGGAATCTTGAAGAAAACTCGAATCCAGGGTCTTCAGGAGAAAATAGATGGAGCCGAAATTAGGGACGCCTAAAGCGATCCCTGCGATGGCCGTACGGAGCCGGAATTTTCCTCCTGGTTTCCGGATACCCTGGAAGATCCAAGCCAATAGCCCTAAGAGGAAGGCCACGAAAAAGAGCGTCGAGACGTATAGGAGGGTTTCGGTATCCTTATTTCCGGCGGAAAGCTTGAATTTCTCCACGTAATTCATCGTGGTGTCCAGGAAACCGGCCCCAAGAAAGACCACCAGGGGAAGAAAAGCATATTTGCGATCCAGCTCGAAGCGATCCTCTTTGATGGAGCTCATGAAAACACCCATCAAGGCCAATAGGATCCCGATCCCCTTCATCCAGCTCAGGGTTTCCCCATCGTAAGCGATAAGGGCAACGGTGACCGGCACCACGACCGCCATTTTCTGGGCCACAGCTGAGACCGAAACCCCTACTTTTTGGGCTGTAAGGGCGATGAACCAGAACATGACGATAAAAAGAAAACCGACCAAGAGCGAGATCTCGAACCAAGGTTTGGAGGGAAGAGAAGCGTAATCCACTTTCCCCCCTAGAACGAGGAAACCGCACCCTGCCGCCACGATGTAGTTGATCACGATGGCATGGAAAGTATGGACCCGGAGGCGCTCGAACGCTTTGAACAGGAGTACCAGGATAGCGGAACTAAGAATGCTCAGGATCAGGTAGATCATCCGGCGTCTTTCTTAAAGGTCAGCAAACGATCATTCCCAAGCCATTCTTCGCTAATGGGCTCTCTTTGAAGCCGAGGGGCTCCTTTCCCTTGGCCGAACCAGCGGTCACCGATCAGGACGCGGGCTTCGTCCCATAAGCCGTTCCGGATGAAAGCGTTCAGGATCTTGCTCCCCCCTTCCACGATAAGGGAAAGCTGATCTCTTGCATGGAGCTCTTTCATGATGCGCTGGAGAAGATCGTTCTTGGGGCCGATCAAGACCTTTTCGATAGGGGCAGGGTATTCGGCCTCTTCAGCTTCCGTAAAGACCATTGAGGAGGGAGTTTTCTGTAGGACTTGAAGATTTTGGGGCAGGACCCCTTTGCGATCGATCAACACGCGGAGCGGATCCTCTCCTTCGACCAGTCTTACGGTCAGAGAAGGATCGTCTTGAAGGAGCGTTCCTTTTCCGACGAGGATGGCATCTTCCTCAGCCCTCCATCGGTGAACAGCACGCTGGGCTTCTATTCCCGTGATCCAATTCACACCGACTTCCCCTGATCTTCGGTCCCGATCGATGAAGCCGTCCAAAGTCCGGGCCCACTTGAGGATCACATAAGGGCGCTTTTTTTGGACCGCCGTCAGGAAGCGCCTGTTCAAAGTTCGACATTCCTCCTCCATGACCGGTCCTATAACTTCGCAGCCGCCTTCCCTCAAGCGCTCTATACCTCTCCCGGCTACTTGACCGGACGGGTCGTAAGTTCCGAAGACCACCCTCCCGATGCCGGCTTTCAGGATGCGCTCCGTACAGGGAGGCGTTCGGCCTTCGTGGCAGCAAGGCTCCAGGTTGACATAGAGGGTGGCCCGGCTCAGGTCGATGTTTTCCGGAAGTCGGTCGATCGCAGCGGCTTCAGCGTGTGGATGTCCAGGGCTATAGTGAAACCCTTCTGCGAGGATCCGGCCATCCTCTACGATCAGCGCTCCGACCATAGGGTTGGGGGAAGCCGTCCCGGCTCCATGGGAAGCCAGATCCAGGCAACGTTGCATATAAGCTTCCTCCTCCGGCATGGGCGGCAAAAATACGAGTTAGGG
>CAZOSO010000018.1:0-22667 GCA_964582635.1 uncultured Weeksellaceae bacterium
CTTATTGCGGGGCTCAAGGGAACGATACCCAATATGAGTGGTTGGATAAGGTGGATATTCAAAGCCTATCGGATTCGACCGGTGATAACAGCGGGTATCTTTTCAGCAAAGGTCCCAATGCGGTCCTTCATGAAGATTCCTCCTATGTGATCTCCCTCTCTCCCGGTTTCGACAACGGCACTTATTCCGAATATTTCAGGATCTGGATCGACCTGAACCGGAATGGAAGTTTCGATACACCGGATGAAGAGCTGTTCGCTAAGGATGCTGTGACTTCCACGGTCACCGATACGCTCACGATCCCGGATTCGATCGCTCAAGGAGGAAGCCGGATGCGGATCGCTATGAAATTCGATGCCGCTCCCGGCCCCTGTGAAAGCTTCGACTTTGGAGAGGTGGAGGATTATTGCGTTCGCTTGGAAACTTCCACCGATAGCACCGGGCAAGCTCTTGCAGAGCGTTCGGAAGAGGACGCGGCGAGCTTGTACCCGAATCCCGCCAGTGAAAGGGTGGAGCTTCGAATGGAGCGAATGCCGAAGGAAGGTAGCTATTTCGTTCTCCACGATGCTATGGGCAGCAGGGTTATGGAGCAGTCGGTAGAAGAGAGCCGCGAGACCTTTGATATAAGCGATCTGAGCGAGGGAACTTATTTCTATAGCGTGGTGAACGATGGAGTGATCGCAAGAGGGAAGTTGATCATCGGAGGGCGTTGATCGCTCTTTCCGTTCGGAAAAAAGTTCAAGGGGCGTCCGGCGGATTACCGGACGCCCTTTTTATATGGCCATATGTGCAAGAATTTCCTTTCCTTTGCAGGCTTGGAAAGCAAAAAAGAAAGCCCCATTATGATCAAGAAAATTCTCAAGAACAGCGCACCCTTTTTCCTTGGATTCCTCCTGGTATCCTGTGGGGGAGAATCCGCAAAAGAGGCGGAGGTCTCCGAAGAAGAGAAAAAGGCTGAAGCGAGCAAAGGAAGCACTAGCTACAAGGTCAACACCGATAAGAGCATGGTCCAGTGGACCGGGCGTAAAAAGACCGGTAAACACGATGGGATCGTGGATATGGAAAAGGGTAAACTTCATGCTAAGGATGGCGAGGTGAATGCCGGCAATTTCGTCATCGATATGACGACCATCCATTGCACGGACGACATGGAGGAAGAGTCCTATAAGAAATTGATGGGGCATCTGAAGTCCGGCGATTTCTTTCAGGTGGACAGCTTCCCGAAGGCCAAATTTGAACTGAGCGGGCTTAAGCCGTTCGAAAAGGATACCAATAAGAAGGTCGGGCTCGACACCCTCAAAAAGAAACCGACCCATTATATCGCCGGTAACCTGACCATGAAGGGAATCACCAAAAACGTGAAAAAGATCCCTGCTTGGATCCAAGTGAAAGATGATCAGGTGAAAGCTCTCGCTGAATTCAGCTTCGATCGGACGCGCTGGGATGTCATGTTCGGATCCCGCTCCACTGAGAGTACGATGAAGCAGATGAAGGACGGGTTCATCTACGATCAGGTGGATCTGCGGATCAGCTTGAACGCTAAGCCTTCCGAGAAAATGGCCAAGAAGGAAGGGAAAAAATAAGCTCCCGCTCCAAGAGGAGTTAAAAAAGCTTAATAAGGGGTGAGGATCCGTTCTCACCCCTTTTTATTTGCCAGCATGGCCCTTATCCTGAACATCGAGACCGCCACCAAGACCTGTTCGGTGGCCTTGGGAAAGGAGGGAAAAGTCGAGGCTGCAAGGGAGGTGGCACGAGAACACTTTTCCCATGCAGAGGAGTTGACGCTTTTGGTCCAAGAACTCCTCGAGCAGGAAGGGTATGCTTTCAGAGACCTCGATGCGCTGGCTGTGGGAGCTGGACCAGGTTCTTATACAGGGCTCCGGATCGGCGTTTCGACGGTCAAAGGTCTTGCCTATGCGCTGAAGCTACCTTTGATCGGTCTCCGAACGCTCCGGGTTATGGCTCACGGTAAGGCGGTGAAGGAGACGCTCCCCGAGGAAGCACGGATCGTCCCCATGCTCGATGCCAGAAGGGATGAAGTGTATTGTTCGGTCCACGACCGGAGGGGGAATACCCTTGAGGCCGAAACCGCCCTCGAGCTTCGAAAAGACCCTGTTCCAGGGATCGAGGGTGTAGAAACGCTTTATTTCATCGGTAGTGGGGCTGAAAAAGCCCGTGACTTCTTGGACCTTTCGGCCGAAGCGCATTTCTACCCCGAAGAAGCTCCTTCTGCAAAGAATATGGTGGAACCGGCCGAGTCAGCTTTTCAAAAAGGGGACTTCGAGGATCCTTTCAGCTTTGAGCCCTTTTACCTCAAGGATTTTGTGCCGACCGTTCCCAAAAAATAGATGAAGAATGAAGGAAGAACACCCCTTTGGAAAATTCATATATTCGGCCGCTCGGTAGAGTTAGGGCTATGCGTTTCGATAAACTGAACGACATCATCGGATGGGGCGTCTTTTTGATCGCTGCCATCGTTTACCTTCTCACCATTGAACCCACTGTGAGCTTCTGGGATTGCGGCGAATACATCGCGATCGCCAACAAGCTCGAAGTGGGACACCCGCCAGGAGCTCCTTTCTTTATGCTGGTGGCGCGTATCTTTATGGCCTTTGTCCCTAAGGAGGATGCGGCCTTGATGGTCAATGTGATGTCCGGCCTATGCAGTGCATTTGCCGTTCTTTTCCTCTATTGGTCCATCACGGCCATAGCCCGGCGGATCGCTGAGAGTTCGGAGGAAGGCATGAACAAGCCGCAGCAGTGGGCCATCTTGGCCAGTGCCTTCGTTGGCGCTGTGGCTTTCACGTTTACGGACACCTTTTGGTTCTCGGCCGTCGAGGGCGAGGTTTACGCCATGTCGGCCATGTTCACCGCAGCGGTGTTCTGGTTGATCCTGAAATGGGACCGCCGGGCTGATGAGCCTCATAATGCCCGGTATATCGTTCTTATATTCTTTATCATCGGTCTTTCCATCGGTGTTCACCTGATGAATATCCTCGCGATCCCTGCGATCGCTCTGGTCTATTATTTCCGCAAGTACCAGTTCTCGGTTCAGGGCTTGCTGCTTTCATTGGTGATCTCCGGCGCCATCATTATCATCTTCCAGGTGGTCGTGATCACGGGGATATTCGAGATGGCCGGCTGGTTCGAGCGGGTCATGGTCAACCAAGTGGGAGCACCCTTTAACCTCGGAGCTGCTATCTACTTCTTGCTCCTCTTTGGGCTCATCATTTACGGGCTTTATTACACTCAGCGGAATATGAAGCCGCTGAGCAATCTGATCATTCTATCCTTGGCCGTGATCCTCCTCGGATACTCGAGCTATACGATGATCTTGATCCGCTCTTCTGCTGACCCACCGATCGATGAGAACAATCCGGAGAACCTCTTGACCCTCGTCTCTTACCTTAAACGGGAACAGTACGGTTCTCGCCCCATCTTTTATGGACAGTATTGGAATGCTCCAAGGGTGGATAACGAGGTGGTCGGTAAGAGTTACATGAAGGGGTATAAAGTCAAAAGGGAAGGCAGATCGAAAAGCATCGTGGCCTATCAAGAGCGTTTCGATGCCAAGAATTATGTGGAGGATCATCCGAACCAGAACTTGACGATCCATCCGGCCTATATCGAGAAAAAACCCCGGCGTCAACCTGTGTTCCATTCTAAGTGGACGGTTCCCTTCCAAAGGATGTACGATTCCCGCCACGGGAATGATTACAAGAATTGGATCGATGCCAGCAAGATGGAAAACGTCTCTTATGAGGGGCGTAGGGGCGAAAAGACCCGAAAAAGGCCTCAATGGTGGCAGAATTTCGATTTCTATTTCGAATACCAACTCGGTTGGATGTATTGGCGCTATTTCCTCTGGAATTATGCGGGGCGTCAGAACGACCTCCAGGGATTTGCCGGCAGCATGGTCAAGGGGAATTGGTTGAGTGGGATCGATTTTATCGACTCC
Source organism: uncultured Weeksellaceae bacterium (assembly GCA_964582635.1). GTDB lineage: Bacteria > Bacteroidota > Bacteroidia > Flavobacteriales_D > CAYVSK01 > CAZIDL01. The sequence goes on from CAZOSO010000018.1 coordinate 3,959, forward strand.
CAGCGTCTAGGGCCTCAAAAGAGCCCTCCTCCCACGGTTTCGCAGAACCCGGCCTATAACCGGTTCTATTATCTGCCGATCGTCCTCGGCCTTATCGGCTTCTTTTATCAATTGGTGCGAGCCCCCAAGAGTTGGGGGGTTGTGTTGATCCTTTTCATCATCACAGGGATCGCCATCGTGACCTATTTGAACCAGCCCCCCCATGAGCCGAGGGAAAGGGATTACACCAACGTGGGCTCTTTCTGGACCTTTGCCATATGGATCGGGCTCGGAGTGTACGCCCTCTTCGATGCGGCACGTAACATACGTATGCCCGAATTGCGGGAGATCCTTACCTGGGGCGGAGGCCCTGTCGGAGGGGTTTTGGTCTTCTCTTTATTGATCGATTCGGGCAAAGCCTTCTCTTTTTCCCTCGCTTATTTGTTTGTGGTAGCCTTCCTGGCCATAGGTGTCATGTACTTGGTGGGGAGTTATGTCCAAAATCGCTACGGGCACGTCCTGGCTGCTTTACTGATCGGACTTCCGGTACCCTATGTCCTGGCCAAGGACGGATGGGATGATCACGACCGCTCGGACCGTTATACGGCGAGGGACTATGCCAAGAATTATTTGGATTCCTGTGAAAAGAACGCCATCCTCTTCACGAACGGAGATAACGATACTTTCCCCTTGTGGTATGTGCAAGAGGTTGAGGAATACCGGACCGATGTTCGGGTGGTGAACCTGAGCCTTCTCAACACCGATTGGTATATCGATCAAATGAGCCGGAAAGCCTATGATTCCGATCCGGTTCCTTTTGCGGAGCAGGATGAAGAGGTTCCCCGTAAGAACAGGGTCACTTCAAGAAAATACCGGCAAGGGAATCGGGACCGGATCTTCTTGTTCGGTGGTGGCAATGGAAAGAAAAAGAGAAACCAACGGATCGCTGACCTCGTGAATCGAGGCAGAGGAAAGATCAAAAAGAAGTTCGGCACCGATGCTTTTGCCTTGGACAAGAAGGAGAACATTTATGTGGATGTGGCCGCTGCCGTTGACTTCATGATGAACGATGCGAACAAGGTGAAGCTCCATCCACGGGCGTCCACTAAGTATGCCTATTTCCCGACTAAGCGCTTCTTCATCGATGTGCCCAAGGAAAAGATCAAGAAGAAGAACATCGTACCGGAAGAGCAGGAAGATCGGATCGTCGATAAGATCAAATGGCGGATCGGAAGACGCCAGATGACCAAGAACAGCATGATGACCATGTGCTTGCTGGCCCACTTCGATTGGGAAAGGCCGATCTATTTCTCGGTGACCGTTGGGGGCAATGCTTCGCTCGGTCTTAAGAATTACTTCCAACTCGAAGGCTTGGCCTATCGCTTGGTCCCGATAAAAGGGAGTAACAATGCGGTCTCAGTGGACGGGAACATCCACGTTGACAAGATGTATAAGAACCTGATGAAGGAATTCCAATGGGGAGGGATCCCCGACGAGGAATGGGTCTATATGGACGATGACAATCGGCGTATGACAACCAATATGCGGCTTCAGTTCGCTAATCTGGCCTCTGAGCTCAATAGCATGGGAAGGAAGGACAGCGCCAAGAAAGTCCTGAAGCGAAGCCTCGAAGTTATGCCGGAACGGAGCGTTCCTTATAACCGGATCATGGTCATGACCTCTAAGGAGCTTTTTAAAGCCGGGGCGGACAGCGCTGCTACTGATGTGGCTAAAACGCTCTTCGATCGGTATGAGAAGGCCATTTCCTATTATACTTCGCTTCCGGACCATTATGCGAGGAAGAAGCAAGTCCGGCGTAAAACCCAGGAGGCTCGCTACGTATTGCGGAGTCTGACCAGCTTGGTAAGCCGGTTCGGGAGCAAGAAGCTTGAAAAAGACTTTAAGGATCGGGCTAAGCCGTATATGAGAAAAAGGCGTAAACCTGATGCTACACCCGGGACTCGTCGAAGAAGAGGCCCCGGAGGTGGATCCTAGGGTGGTCGGAAAAAGCCCAACTGAGCGATCTTCACAAAACGCTGAGACCTTATCCCTTCCATATGCCCAAGGCCGTTCGAACCCTTTATCCGGGGCGGCTATGGAGATTCTCTACGAGAAGCCCCCTTCTTTATCTGACTTTCGACGACGGGCCGACCCAGGGTGTGACCGATCGGGTGCTCGAACAGCTCGAGGCCTTTAATGCGCGGGCCACGTTTTTCTGTACCGGTCGCAATACGGAATGGAACCCTCACCTAAAGGAGCGGATCCTCGAAAAGGGACATGGGATCGGGAATCATGGCTTCAACCACCTGAATGGCCGGAAATACAGTTCCTCGCACTATTTGAAGGATCTTCATCGGGCCTCTCACGTGCTCCCTACTCCCTTATTTCGCCCCCCTTATGGGAGGCTGAAATGGAGCCAAGCCCGTCGGATCAAGAAAAGTTGGAAGATCGTTATGTGGGACGTGCTGAGTGGGGACTTCGACCCTAAATTATCACCCTCCACCTGTCGGGATCGGGTGATCCGATATGCTCGCCCGGGCTCCATCCTCTTGTTCCACGATAGTGAAAAAGCCATGGAGCGGGTAGAACCCGCACTCCCCGAAGTTTTAGAACACTTTTCAGAACAAGGGTATCGCTTTCCCGAATTGCCCGGATCGCGCTTCTATTGCGATGGCTCTGAAGGGGCTGAACCCCAGTGAACAACCACTTTGCCGGTGACCGCGCGGTCTTCCAAAGCCCGATGGGCCTGGTCGATCCGTTCAGCCGGATAATAAGCTCCGACCACTGGATCCAGGCTACCCTGTTCGGTCATGGTGACCACTTCCCGGATCGCATTCCGGATCTTTTGTGGGTCATGGTCCGCGATCCGCAAAAGGTTCAATCCCATCACGGAGCGGGACGCCATAAGGATCTTACCGGGATGGATGAAACCGAATGAAAGGATAAAGCGGAGCGTGGCGAGCGGACCTTTCTTGCCCATTCGTTCAGCACCTCCGAACCCGATCAAACGTCCTGCAGGAGCGAGAAGGGAGAGGTTTCTTTTGAACTGCTTGCCCCCGAGGGGATCGAAGATCACATCCAATTCCGCCCCTCCTAATTCATCTCTTATCACCTTTACGTAATCTTCTTGGCTCCGGTCTATCGGACGGTCCACGCCTTGTTCCTTCATGGGGTCCAGCTTCCATGCGGAACTGGTGGTGCCATATATCGTGCATCCTTTGTTCTTAGCCAGTTGGGTGAGGGCGATTCCAACCCCTCCTGATGCACTGTGGATAAGGACCTTCTCCCCTTGGCGGAGGTTAGCCATGGGATGCGTAGCAAAATAGGCCGTGCAATACTGGGTGGCAAGGGCCGTGGCTTTTCCAGCATCGAGATCCTCGGGGATCACGGCCACTCCATCTTTGTGGGTTCGCACGTATTCGGCATATCCGCCGAATCGGGTCATGGCCACCACCCTTTTGCCTTTCATATCGGGTTCCACATCGGACCCGACCGAATCGATGTGTCCCACGACTTCGTATCCGGGTGTAAAAGGAAGGGGAGGAGCGTCTCCGTATACGCCCCTGCGAGCCATCACATCGGCGAAATTCAGACCAAAAGCCTCTACCGCGATGACCACCTCATTCGCTTCCGGATCCGGATGGATCTGTTCTTCGGTCCGGAAAGCTTCTTCAGGGTCTCCGTGTTTGAAAAGCGTAATGGCCTTCATGAACTTTTAAGTCCCTTTGGGGAAACGATAATAACGAATTCTCCGCGGGCACTGTTGACTTCAAAATGCTCTTTTAGGCTTTTCAAAGAGCCCCGAAGGGTCTCTTCGTGGAGCTTGGTCAATTCTCTGCTGATGGAGGCCTGTCGATCCTCTCCAAGTTCTTCTCCCAATTCTTTTAAGGTACGGAGGAGCCGATGGGGGGATTCGTAGAGCACGATGCTCCGCTCCTGATCGGCAAGGGCTTTGAGCTTTTTACGGCGGCCCTTTTTATGAGGCAGGAAGCCTTCGAATACGAAGCGATCGCAGGGAAGCCCGGAGGCTACTAAGGCCGGTATGAAAGCGGTCGCTCCCGGGAGTGCATCCACCGATTGCTCCTCCCGCAAAGCCTCTCTTACGAGCAAATAGCCAGGATCGGAAATGCCCGGTGTTCCAGCATCTGTAAGGTAAGCCAGGCACTCGTCGTTCTCTTTCATACGGCGGGCCCATTCCGGAGCACCCCGATGTTCGTTCTTCTGATGATGTGCTTTCAGGGGCTTTTCGATCCCGTAATGCTGGAGCAGGCGTTTGCTGACCCGCGTATCCTCGGCAAGGATCAGATCGACCTCTTCCTGGAGCACTCGTACCGCTCGGTAGGTCATGTCCTCCAAATTGCCGATCGGAGTCGGGATGAGATAAAGTTTACCCACAGGACCAAAGGTAAGGCCGCTTCTTCTTTCAAGGGGTCAGGATCTTTTCGAGAAGGCTTCGCTTTTTGGTGATCAATTCGACGGTCCCGTTCATTCGCCCCTTGGGGTCGACCCTTTTTCCCGAGCTCGATCGCAACCCTTTTTCCAGGCCGATCCGCACACTGTATTTCGTGTCTTCCGGTAGATCAGCGATCCGGGTGACCTTTCCTTTTAAAACCCCGTATTCTTCCCGGGGAAGGCTTCGGAGTTCCATACGGGCTGCTGTTCCTGGTTCTATCTCTCCCATCGCCCGTGCGGGGAGCTGAGTTCGGATCACGTAATGGGAGGGAGAGGGGATGATGGCGAGCAGCTCCTCTCCTTCTTTCACCCTTTGGCCATCCTTTAAAGGGAGCAATTCGGTCATTCTCCCCCCGGTCGGTGCACGGACCATATGTTGCTCTTTCCAGAGCTCGATGCGGGAAAGGAAACTTTCAAGGGCTCTCCGAAGGGCTTTTTCGCGTTTGTCTTTTTTGCCCCTTTCCTTTTCCACGATCCTTTCTCGTTCCTGCTGGAGTTCTTTGATCTGCATTTTTTGGCGAATGCGGATCCCTTCCAGGTGATGGAGTTCTTCTTCCTTCTGCCGGAAGCGTTCCTTCCTTTTCCGGAGATCTTTTTGGGAGATAGCTCCCTTCTTAAAGAGCTTCTCTGCTTTGAGCAATTCGGAATGCTCCTCTCGTAAGTCCTTCTTGCTGCTTTTTTTTCTCTTTATTCGGCTGGATAGGATCTTTCGAGCCAATTCGATCCGTTCTCTGATCCGATCTTCCCTTTGGGTTTGCTTCGTTCGCTCGAGGGCTTTCCGATAAGCATCCATTGCTTTGCGGGTCCGTCGACGGTCCTTTTCCAGGGCTTCGATATTCCCCTCTTCCAAAATGGGGGAAGAGGGAAAAGGTTTGATCTCCTGTAAGTTTTGGAGGAGATCGCGGCTCTTCCGTTCCCATTCTCTTATCGTTCTTAGATCCTCTCTATTCCCGATAAAAAGGAGGGGCTCTCCCTTCTTCACTGGTATCCCCGAATGGTCCCGGATCTTTTTGACGGCTCCGGAGGAGGGGGCAGGTAGCCGGATGGGTTCTGGTTCTTGGATGAGCACCCCTTTCCCTTCGACGACCTTGGGGTATCGGACCATCCAAGCGATCCCCAAAAAGGCGAGGACCAAGAAAAGGAGGAGGGCACTACCCCATCGGATCGGCCAACTCGGTATCCGTCCGAGGATCTCCTCCAATTCCTCCGATCGTTCCTCCTTAGCTTCAGGCATTCGTAGTTCCTTGACGTTCGAGTTCCAACTGTTCCTGGACCAGCTCGTAATAGGGGCCTTTGCGCTGCGATAAGCTTTGATGGTCCCCTTCCTCTACGATCCTTCCGTTCTCCAGCACGGCGATCCGATCGGCGCTCTTAACGGTGCTCAGTCGATGGGCGATCACCAAGGATGTGCGCCCTTTCATAAAAGTTCGGAGTCGATCCATGACCGCGCGTTCATTGGCTGCGTCCAGAGCACTCGTTGCTTCGTCGAAAAAGAGGAAAGGAGGGTCTTTATAGAGGGCCCTTGCGATAAGGATCCTTTGCTTCTGGCCACTGCTCAATTCCAGCCCTTCTTCGCCGATTCTGGTTTGGATGCCACGAGGGGTCTTTTCCACGAATTCGCGTAGCTGGGCCTGCTCCAAGGTGTGATAGAGCTTTTCGCGGTCCAGCTTTTCCGTTCCAAGCGTGATGTTCCGTTCGATGCTGTCATTGAACAGCTTTCCTTCTTGCATCACCACTCCCGTATTTCTGCGCCAAGCGCTCGGCTCGTAGAGTTCGAGGGGGCTGTTTCCGAGAAGGATCCTTCCTTCCTCCACTTGGTAAAAGCGAAGGAGCAATTTCAACAGCGTCGTTTTTCCGCTTCCGCTCGGCCCTACGAGTGCCGTGGTGCGCCCAGCTTCTAGCTCGAGGTCGATCCCACGGAGGACCTCTTCTGAAGATCCCGGATATCGAAAAGAAACGTTGTCCATAACGATCGAACATTCAGAGGGGAGTTCTTCATAGTGGACCGTTCGGGGAGGATCCTCCTCTTCGTGGCCATGAACTTCAGCCATCCTTTCCAGAGCGATCCGGGCATCTTGGGCGGTGTGGATAAAGCCGACGAGACGTTCGACAGGTCCGTTCAATTGGCCGAGGATATAGGATACCGAAAGCATCATTCCCAGGGTCATATGGTTCTGGATAACGGCTTGTGCACTGAAAGTGATGATCAGGATGTTCTTCAACTCGTTGATGAAACCCGATCCCACGCGCTGTTTTTGCTCTAGCGTTAAGCCTCTTTGGTCGACCCGGTAAAGACGGGCTTGAAGCGCTTCCCAATCCCATCGTTCTTGTTTTTCGGCATTGTTCAGTTTGATCTCGGGCATCCCCTGGATCATTTCCAAGAGCTTGCTCTGTTCCTGGCTTAAGTAGGAGAAGCGCTGGTGATCGAGCCTTTTCCGCTCTTTCATAAAGAGGAGGACCCATCCAAAATAAAGGCCGATGCCGAGCAAAAAGATGAAGAAGAGGCGTTCATCGTACCAAGCCAGTATCGCTCCGAAGATGAGGAGGTTCAGGGTGGAAAAAAGGACGCTCAAGGTGCTGTGGGTCAGGAATTGTTCGATCCGGCGATGGTCTTCGATGCGTTGCATGATATCGCCGGTCACCCTGGCGTCGAAAAAAGATATGGGAAGCCGCATCAGCTTGATGAAGAGGTCCGCGATCAGGGAGGTGTTGATCCGCGTGCTCAGGTGTAGGAGGATCCGTCCACGGATCAGCTCTGTCCCGCTCCGCCCTAGAAAGATCATCATCTGTCCGAGGAGCATGAAATGGACGAAGCGGAGATCCCCGTTACGGACGCCTATGTCCACGATGCTTTGAGTGATAAAGGGGACAAGGGCTTGTAGCGCACCAGAAGCTATCAGGCCAGCCCCGAGTTGAAAGAGGGCTCCTTTATAGCGAGCTATATAGGGAAAAAGAAAGGCAAATCCCTGCTGTCCCTCTTTTTGCGCCTTTTCATGCTCGTAAAGAGCAGGGGTCGGTTCGAGGAGGAGAAGGACTCCCTCGGCCTTATGGGGATCCTTTGTACCGCACCAATAAAGCATGAACTCCTCGATGGACAAACGCGCGCGACCTTGGGCCGGGTCCGATATCCGGACTTTTCGCCGGCCGATCCGGTAAAGCACCACGAAATGGGCTTCTTCCCAATGAAGAATGCAGGGTAGCGGAGCTTCTTCGCGTAAAGTCTTCAGGTCGAGACGTGCTGGGATGGTCCGGAAGCCCACCTTTTCCGCGGCTTCCGACAAACCTTTGAGGTCACTTCCGATCCGTGTGGTCCCGGCTGCTTGTCGGAGGGTCTCGATAGGAAGTGGGTGCCCGTAATAAGCTGCCACGATCCAAAGACAGGCCGGACCGCAATCGTAATGATCACGCTGTTGGTATTGAGGAAAACGGTCCAAATCTTCCCTTCTTTTGGTCCGGATCTCGTCCTCGAAATTGAAGGGAAGGGGTTGATAGAGGTCGGATGGGGTCTTCTTCGTGGGATTGGGCCATGGAGGATGCTTTTGAAAGCCATCAGGCCTTGATACCGAAAGGAATGGATGGAAGTAATATAAAGGTCTCCTCCCTTTGGAGTTGTCTCGAAAGGCTTATTTTCTTCCTTCATCGTGTCCTTCGCTTTTTCCTTCGCGGCCTTGGTGGTTCCCATATGCCAAGACCTATAGCCCTTAACCACGATGCACACAAAGGATGGCACAAAGGACTCAAAGGGACTTTTGAGACAATTCCCTCGCTCCATTTTAGCATGTACCTTTGTAGCGTTATGAAACCCGTCCGATTCAGGGATCTTGGTCGGATCGATTACGGAGAGGCATGGGACCTTCAAAAGGAGCTGTTACAAGCCTCTATCGACCGAAAAACCCGCAATAGGGACCTTCCCGAAGAGGAGCGAGTTCCGACCGAGGATCATTTGCTCTTTTGCGAACATCCGCCCGTATATACGCTGGGAAAAAGCGGTTCTCGTGATCATGTCCTGATCTCGGACGCTGAAATGGAGGAGCGTGGGATCGCTTATTACCACATCGACCGCGGGGGGGATATTACCCATCATGGCCCCGGTCAGTTGGTGGTCTATCCCGTCCTCGATCTGGAGCATTATTTCACCGATATCGGCCGCTATCTAAGAACGCTCGAGGAGATCGTCATTCGGACCCTGGAGGAATACGGAGTCGAAGGGGAAAGAAAAGAAGACGCCACTGGGGTATGGTTGGATGTTTCGGATCCCGGGAAGGCCCGAAAGATCTGTGCGATGGGGGTTAAATGCAGCCGTTGGGTCACCATGCACGGCATCGCCCTCAATGTGAACAACGATCTGTCTTTTTTCGAGCACATCGTTCCTTGTGGGATTCCGGATAAAGGGGTGACCTCGTTGCAAAAGGAACTCGGAAGGGAAGTGGCGATGGAAGAATTGAAAGCCCGGATAAAAGAGCATTTTGCAGAACAGTTCGGCATGAGCTTCGTGCCCGCTTGACCTCCTCCTTATGTGGCGCAGCCTTAAAATCCTGTTCTGGTCCTTTATCGTCCTGCTCATATCGCTGAACCTCTTCATCCTGATCACCGGTCGCACCTACCTTTATAAGGGGGTGCTGAACACTTATTTGCAAGGCCGTTCGGGGCCGGATATAGCCGAACGGCATATTTTTCCGAACCGCAAGATCGAGAAAGGGGATCCTCGACCATGGCCTCAAGCTTCAGCTTATGGGGATTTGGATTTGCAAGAAGAAGAGCGGGCGTACCTCGATTCCCTCCGTACAGCCTCTTTTCTCGTATTCCACCGAGACAGCCTTCTTTTCGAGCACTATGACGAAGGATTCGTACGGGATTCGGTCAGCAATTCCTTTTCCGTCGCTAAATCCATCGTGAACGTGCTAGCAGGTATCGCTCTTCGCGAAGGACATATTGAAGGTTTGAATGAAGCGGTGGCTGATCACCTCCCCTCCTTTCGGGAAGGGCGGAAAGATGAGATCCGGATCCGTGACCTGATGGAAATGCGTTCAGGGCTCAACTGGGAAGAGAGCGGAGCTGATCCTTTTTCCCACAACGCCCAGGCTTATTATGGGCGCGATCTAAAGGCTTTGATCGAAGGATTGAAGGTTGTGGAAGAACCCGGTACCCGTTTCAATTACCAAAGCGGGAACACCCTCATCCTCGGTGCGCTTTTACGCAAAGCGACGGGGCGCAGCCTTTCGGAATATGCCGAGGAGCATCTTTGGCGCCCTATAGGAGCGGTGCATCCCGCCTTTTGGAACCTCGACCAAAAAGATGGAATGGAAAAAGCTTTTTGTTGTTTTTACGCCATACCGAGAGACTTTGCTCGGATCGGAAGGCTCTACCTTCAGAAAGGGCATTGGAAAGGGCGCCAATTAGTGGACAGTATCTATGTAGAACGATCCCTGAGCCCGAGTGGAAGAAAAGGAAAAAAGACCTCTTTCTACGGGATGTTCTGGTGGCTTGAAGAATATCGAAGTGAGTCCGTCTTCTATGCCCGGGGGATCCTCGGGCAATACATCATCGTGGTTCCGGATCGGGAATTGATCCTCGTGAGGACCGGCCGCTTGAGGGGTGAAAAAAATGGAAAAATGCACCCCGGCGACCTGTACAAATACCTGGATATAGCCTATCGCCTTTTGGAGGAAAAAAGAGAGGCTTGAGGCATGTCTTTTTCTATCCCCTGATCTTTTGCAACAAAGACCCAGCTCCCTTCGTTGATCCCATGTAACCATTTTTATCGCTGATGCGGCCACTTCATTTTTTCCTGCTCATTTTTAGCTTTTTCCTTTTGCTCCGTTCCTCTGCTCAAGAGCTTGAACCTACTGCTGACAAGGCCCTCATGAAAGTGAAGGTCGTCAATATGGACAAAGGACCTAAGAGCGGGCAAAAGGTCATCCTTACCGGGAAGAAGTCAGGGAAAGAATTCACCGGTACCACCGGCGAAAAAGGAACTTTTAAGATCCTTCTCCCTAAAGGGGATGTCTATCGAGCAAGCTATGAAGTGCTCGGTCAAAAGCACCGGTCCAAGGAGGTTCGGATCCCCGATAAGAAGGGGAAGTTCTCAGCTTCCATCACCTTGATGTATAAGGAACCTCAAAAGGTCACTCTCCGCGATGTGCATTTCAATACCGGCGAATCCACGCTGAGAGAAAGTTCTTTTGATGCATTGAACGATCTGGTAAAAGCTTTGAAAAAGCGGAAGAGCATGCGGGTGATGATCGCGGGTCATACCGACAACAGAGGGGATCGGGCTTCCAATAAGGAGTTGTCGGAGGAACGAGCCCAAGCCGTGCTCGACTATCTCGTAAAAGAGGGGATCGATTCTTCCCGTCTCCAGGCTAAAGGTTTTGGAGAGAGCCAGCCCGTGGCTTCCAACGATACCCCTGAGGGCCGCCAGAAAAACCGGCGGACCGAAGTCAGGATCTTGGAGCGCTGATCAATAATAGGGCGAGATCATGAGGTAGACCAGAACGCCCGTGATGGTCACGTAGAGCCAGATCGGAAGGGTCCATTTCGCAACCCGCCGGTGCCCTTGGAAATCCTTTTTATAGGCTTTGAAAAGGGATATGAGCACCAAGGGGACGATCGCCGCAGCGAGAAGGATGTGGGATATCAGGATGAAGTAATAGAACGTGGCATCAAAACCGCTACCGCCGTACGAAGTAGGTTCATGGGTGGCATGGTAGCTAACGTAAGAGATCAAAAAGGCCACGGATAAAAGCACCGCGGTTATCATCAACCCCCGATGGACTTTCCAGTGGCCTTGTTTAATGGCCACACCCCCTGCTATGAGGACAAAAGTGCAGGTTCCGTTGATGCATGCGTTCAGGAAAGGGAGGAATTGAAGCCCTGCTCCTCCCTCCGGCCGCGGTAGCACATAGAGAACCGTCACCAGCGCCGGTATCAATACGGAAATGCCGATGATCAGGCCGCGCAAGAGGCGATTACGGTCCTCTTTCATCCCTCTTCTTCTTTCTCCTCCTTCCCTTTTTCGATAAGCCAACGGATATTTCCGATCAATGGATCGAGGGAAGTACTGTCGGTGCCGCTGAAATAACCCCGGATCCGCCTTTTGCGGTCCACGAGAATGAAGTGCCCGGAATGGAGATGGCGCGTTTTCTCAACTTTGCCACTGTCCTTTCGTGCGGTCACCATGTAGCCTTCCCGACCGACCTGGTAGATCTGATCCCGGTCGCCTGTCAGGAATTTCCACTGCTCGGTATCAGCCCCGTATTCCTCGGCATAATCCCTTAGGACCGCCGGCGTGTCATGCGAGGGGTCCACACTGAAAGAGAGCAACATGACCTTCTTTTGGGTAAGCCCATGCTTTTGAAGCTCTTTCTGAAGCCGCCTCATGTTCTTGCTCATCTTAGGGCAAATGGTAGGGCAGGTGGTGAAGAAGAAATCCGCTACATGGACCTTGCCCTCAAGGTCATCGTGTGTAAAGGTGTCTCCGGATTGGGTCGTTAACCCGAAAGGAGGGACCCGGTGTCCTTCCGGGCCAAAGACCTCCGGCCTTTCATCGGCCATAGGAGGAGGCCCTTCACCGCATCCGGTGATGAAAAGGAGACTGAGAAAAGCAAAAGCGATGGAAAGTATGCGAGTCATTGGGCGCGCTTTTCGCGGTCCATTTCTTTCATCAACAGACGTATCTCATCGATCGCTCGATCGATCTCATTGGCATGGGGGCCCTCATATACCCCTCGAACGTGGTATTGATCATCCAAGAGGACCATTACAGGGTGCTCGTGGATCAATTTACGGATCGTATCCGAAGAGGCTGCTCCTTTGAAACAGCCTTCCACCGCGAACTGTTCGATCCGTTCCATCGGAGCTCTGGCAAAGGTCCATTGGGTACTGTCAACGCGGATATGGTCGGTGTACTGCCTCAATTCTCGTCCGCTGATACTCGTGTCGGTCACGATGGACAGAAAATGGATGGAGGAGAACCCTCCTAATTCAACGCTCATCCTTTTCAGGATGCTCTTTTTCTGAAAGAACTCCACGAAAATGGCTCGGGCATCGATGGCTTTGAGCCGTCTTTGATCCCCTTCTTCGTCGCGGAACTGGAAGTCCGGGACTTTATGGTAAACGGTATCGATGAGGGTGTCCCCGTTCCGGACCCTTTTTTTCACTTTTTTGGGGCCGTAGTGCTCGAGCTCTTGGAAATGGTGATCGCTATTGACCCCGATATAAACGAAAACGGCTCCTGGAAGGAGGAGGATCAAGAGGAGGGAAATATGCTTAAGGATACGGGAACGGCCCATTAGCTAGGCCTCAGCTTCGCCACAGAGGATAAGAAGCTTGATAAGCGCTTTCCTTTTGATGGAGATAGGCTTCCTTTTTGGCCTTTTCCCCCTTCTCGCTTTCCTTTTGGAGCCCTTCGTTCTTGGTCAATCCTTCGTAGAGGGCGATCGCGATGAGGTAGATAATGAAGATGCCGTAGGGGACCAGGATGAAATTCCGGAAAGCCTTGCGTTCATCCCCTAGGTGCATGAAGGTCATGACGATGTAAAAGGCCTTGATAAGGGTCATGACGATAAAGGACCATTTGACCAGGGTCCAGGGAAGACCGAGCGACTCCCTGAAGGCTCCTACCAGAACTTCGATGGTGGTCACGATCAAAAGGACCCAGAAGACGAACCAGATCTTCTTGCGGATCTTTTTGCCTTCCTCTTCGCCGTGATGGTCGTTATGGGCGTATTCGATGATGTCGTCCCGTTCCATGCCGCGAGCGTTTTGATCAGATCAGGTAGTAGAAGGTGAAGACGAAGACCCAGACGAGGTCCACAAAGTGCCAATAAAGGCCGGCCTTTTCCACCATTTCGTAATGTCCCACCTTTTCGAACTTTCCTTTGATCGTCATGATCAGTATGATGAAGTTGAGGACCACTCCGCTGAATACGTGGAATCCATGGAAGCCGGTGATCGTGAAAAAGAAGTTCGCATAGAGCTGGGGACCATAAGGATTGTGGGACATCGTCGCCCATTCACCGTGCTTTCCGTGGATGAAGTGGCTCCACTCCCAAACTTGGGAGAGCAGAAAGAAAAGTCCCCCTATAATGGTCAGGATGAGCCACTTCACGACGCCTTTCTTGTCCATTCGGTGCCCTGCTTCTACGGCGAGGACCATGGTCACCGAGCTGACGATGAGGATGAAGGTCATCAGGGCGACGTAAAGGAGCGGAAGCCCTTTCCCTAAACCCGGGAAGGCTTGAAAGACCTCCTCACCGCTCGGCCAAACGCCCGCATAGGCGTGCCGAACGAAACCGAGGGATATCAATAGGGCACCGAAGGTGAGGGCATCGGAGACGAGGAAGATCCACATCATCAACTTCCCGTAGCTCACCTTGAACGGTGAACCGCCACCGCCCCAGGCGGGTTTGCTTTCTTCTTCGAGGTGTTGAGCGGCCTCAGCTGCCATGAAAGGATGATTTTAGACGCAATTTTAATGAATAAATAGGAAAAACGATAAAAGGAAGATCCAAAGACCCCCTAAAAAATGCCAGTAGGTGATCCCTAAACGCACCTTGATGTTGTTGGAGGCATCGAACCTCTTCTTGAAGCTTTTGAAAAGCAAGGAGAGAAGGTAGAAGATCCCTCCCAACAAATGCAGCCCGTGCGCACCAGTGATCACGTATACAAAGGCTGACGCGTGATTTTGCTGGGCGTTCAGTTCTTCGTTCAATGGATTCGTCCGCTGTCGATCCTGGGGGAGATAGAATTTCCCGTTCTCTTTTTCGAGTTGTTCTCCTTTGTAAGTGAACACATGATCTTTTCCGTATTCCCCTTCCACGTGTTCGATGTTCCCCACGACGTGATAACCTTTTTGGATCATTTGGCTATAGCCGACGAATTGGCTCACCCCGAAAGCTAGCCCGAGTAGCAAGGTCATGCCCAGCATCTTGGTAAGCCGTCCGTACTGGCTCGCTTTGGCAGCGCGCACCGCTAAATTCCCGGTTAGACTGCTGATCAGGATGATCGCGGTGCTGACATAGAAAGCACGAGGTAGGGTGAATTCGACCCAGAAGGTGTCGGCCTGTATCACGATAACAGCGCTCGTAAGCCCTGCGAAGAACATGCAGATGCTGAAGATCGTGAGGTAGAGGAGCATCTTCTTCGAGCGGATCTTCCGAGCTCCTTCTTCGATATCTTCAAAATCTTTTGCCATCAGACCTTATCGATCACGTATGCGATCTGTACCAGGGGCAAATAAGCGAAAGAGGCGAACATCACCTGCTTCGCATGTTCCCGGGATCCGCTCCTGTAAAGCCGGAAAGCAGGTACCAGACATGCTGTTCCGAGGAGGCCCGAGAAGATCGCGCTCGCTTCCCCGGTGATCCCAAAGGACCAAGGCAAGAGTCCTGTAGGGACCAAAAAGAGCGAATAGAGCAAGATCAAAAAAGCGTCAGTTCGTCCCGGACCACTTTTGGAGGGGAGCAGGCGAAATCCGGCCTTTTGATAATCCTCGTTCGCCACCCAAGCGATCGCCCAGAAATGAGGGAATTGCCACATGAATTGGACCGCAAAAAGAGCGCCGGGCCCGGGTCCGAAATCCCCGGTCATGGCCACCCAACCCAACATAGGAGGAATAGCCCCCGGAAACGCTCCTACGAGGACCGCCCAAGGGGTCACACGTTTGAGGGGCGTATAGATGAACGCATAGGCAAGAAGGGCCATCAAACCCAATATGCCCGCGAAAACGTTCATGAAGAGCATCAGCAGTAGGATGCCCGCTGTACCACTGATCGAGGCAATGGCGAGAGCCACGGAGATCGGGAGCCTTCCCGACGCGATGGGTCGATCGAAGGTCCGGCTCATTTGAGCATCGTGGTCCCGCTCGAGAACCTGGTTGAAGGCGTTCGAGGCTCCCGTCACCAACACACCCGCCAAGGCCAGAATTCCAAGGCTTCCCCATTGAAAGCCGCTCATAGGGATCAAAGCCCCCAGGATCGATGAAAAGACCACCAAGAAGGTGAGCCGTACCTTGAATAGTTGAGCCAGATCCTTGAAGAAGGCTCCGAAGCTTGGAACGGATAGGGCGTATGGTCGGCCAGCGAGCATGATCACAAGCTTTTTGCAAAGGTAGCAAGATCCTTTCCCCGGAAAAGGGTCTTGGTCTCCCCATCAAGAGGTCGCACGTATAAACCGTATTTCCTTGATGCCCATCGTTTTGGGCGAGATCCAGGAACTGAATGAGCGAACGGGATATAGATCATAACGGTTCTAAATTAGCCCCGTTCATCCTTCTTCATCCTTCCCCCATTCTTCCAGTTCCTTTTCGCTCCATAGTTCGGGGAAGAAGATCCGACGTTGATGGGCCGGATGCAGGTATTTTTTCCAAGCGCTACCCCCTGTTGCCGCTTTTTGTTCTTCTCCGCTCTCGAGGTAGTGCTCGGCGGTGCGAAGGTGAACCAAGGGCCATTCCACGTTAAGGGTGTGATCCAAGGAGCGAAGGCTTCCTTTTAAAGTTTCGGTCCGTTCTTGTTCAGGAAGCTGCTTCCAGAGGGATCGGAGGTTGTTGGAACGGTGATGCTTCATGAGGCGGACGAGTTCGTCCCGGTATTTCTCTTCGAAAAGGCGGAGCATTTGGCTCTTTTCTCCGTTCTTCGGATCCGTCCCTGCCTCTTGCCAATAGAGTTCATCGAACCAGTCTTCGGGATCGGCTTGCTCGGGGACTTGCTCCCTTTTGTCTTTATGGACCAATCGGTCCAGATCCGTGCATTGGAACTCGAGCATGCGATATTGGGCACTCTGGAATCCGCTGGCAGGGGCAAGGGAAGTTCGGAACTGATCGTATTGCTCAGGGTCCATCCCGTCGCGCATGATGTCAAAAGAGGTGGTGAGGATCTCGGCGTATCGGTCCACCCGTTGAAGGTGTTCAGCAATGGCTTCCCCCTTTGGCTCTTTCATCTCTAGGGCTTGGTCCAATTCGTGCCGCATCATTTTAAAGAAAAGCTCGGTCACCTGGTGATACATGATGAAGACCTTCTCATCCGGGAAGTCCGTGCGAGGGTTCTGGAGGTTGAGGAGCAGGTCGGTCCCGATGTATTCCCAATAGGTGACCGGCTTTTGGTGGAGGGTTCCCTCGAGGGTGGTCAAAGGGTCCTGCCCCCTTTTCCGGTCCCTTTCTTCGATCTCCTTGAGAAGCTCTTCTTTGCTTTTGGCCATAACTTTTTATCCCTTAAGCGGTTTCATGGATCTGACAATCGATACGGGGTTCGTCCATCACCAGATCCAGCAATTCACAGTGACCACGCCCATCTTTTTGGCTGTAAAACCGACAAGTGTAGCAGATGCGCTGAACGTTGACCACTCCTTCTTGGATCAATCGATGGATCAACCTGAGGCTAGAGCGAAGCAGCGTCTCTTTTTCAGGCCGTTCCATGCCTTCCAGGCTCTCTTGCAAGGAAACGCTATGCCCCGTGATCGCTTCAGCTAGCTGGAACCCTTCTTGGCTAAGGCAGAGCCCAAAGCTTCTGCGGTCCTTCGCATTCGGTTCTTTTTCAAGAAAGCCTTTTTTCCATAAGGCTTGGACCACTTCTCCCATAGTGGCCCGTGTGACCCCGAATTTCCTGGCCAAGTCACTATTGCTGGGTCTTTCTTCGCTCTGGCTCAGCAATTGGGTGAGCACTCCTACTTGAAGCCGAGTGAGGCCATGCTCTCTGGCGATATCCCTCTTGAGCATTTGAAAGGCTTCTCCGAGACGCTCCAGGGCGTCCAGCACCTTCCTATCGAGGTCCGCTTCTTCCTTTTCTCCCTTCATGTCCTGGAGGCGTGTATTTTATGCTGCATAATGCCCGCGATGGAGCGTGCCCTTTCGATCACATGCTCGGCCATGGCCCCTTGGAAATGCTCTCTAACGGTTTCTTGAAAGAGAGCCAGCCAGCGCTCAAAGTGATGGGCCTCAAGGCGCTTTTTTTCTTGATCGATCTTGATGTGCTCCGCCATAGGATCTCCCTTGTAGCTCCCTTCCCCAAAAAGGACGGAGCTCCAGAAATCGTACATCTTGGGAAGATGGGTGCCCCACTCGACTTGGGCGATGTCATTGAATATGGGACCGAGGAGGGGATCTTCTCCAACCGTTTCGTAAAAACGGTCTACGAGCCGCTCGATGTCGGCGCGTCCTTCGATATCCTTTTTGGCTTCAGCTCCCATATTTGATCAGGATGCCCAGAAGATAGCAGCAGTGCACAAGGAGACCAGCTTTACCACTTCCAGGGTCACGTAGATCCGATGGACCTCCGGTCCGGTCACTTCTCTCCCTTCGATACGTTCAACCGCCTTTTGCTCTAGCATGGGAAATAGGACGAGGATCTGGAAGAGAAGGATCAAAGGAGGTAAAAGAGAGATGGTCAAAAGGAACCAGGTCTTGGCCTCCCAAAGGCTAAGGGCTATGATCCCGACAGCGAGGATGCCTTCGATCCAGTAAAGGCCACGGAACACCCTTCGTCCTACATCCAATCCCGCTTCTCTGCTCAAAAGGGGAGCTTGGAACTTCACCCACGCTTCCATAAAGGAAATGGCGAGCAAGGCTCCGGCCCATAGCATCAAAAGAGCGAGCAAGCTAAGTTCGATCGTTCCCATCCGTAAGGGTTCCTTACAATTTTTGCGAATTTAGGAAGGAAGAGGGAGAAGCGGGATCAAAGTTTCAAAGGATGATAGGAGCTAAAAGGCCAAGCGAGCGATATTCGAACAGGGATAGCACCCCAACAGGCCAAGGATCCAAGGAAGCTCTTTGCTTCAGCTTAAAAATCCCGATAGCGAGGAAAAAGAGAGCTCCTTAAAAAGACGCGGCCCATGATCCATCGCTCTTGGCCTCCTTTTTCCATCCGGACCTCCCTTCCGATCACCCCGATCCCGGCCTGCAACCCGCTTTTTTCGTCCAAAAGGTAGGCGCCCTCCAATTCACCGAAGAAAAGTTCGCGCCCTTCGCCTTGTCCGGTTCGATTCCCATATTCTTGAACACGCCATTGATAGGGCTTGAGAGGATTCCTTCCAAAACTCTTCCGCCGGGATGGGTCCGTTCCGAAACGAGCGTAGAGCCCCTCAGCACGGAATTCCCAAGACCCTTTCTTCCATTTCACAACGCTTAGGGCCTCCATAAAATTCGCTCCTAAAGGGTGAGCGAGCGGACGCCCCCGGTGGCTATAGCTTTGGATCGGACTCGCATGGCTGTAACTATAAGGTCGCACCATGTTGAATTCGGTGCGCCAAGACAGCTGAGGAAAGCCGAAAGCTTCGCGCCAATGGA
>CAZOSO010000019.1:0-20515 GCA_964582635.1 uncultured Weeksellaceae bacterium
CCGATGTTGCAGACCTCTGCTCCATATTGGAGGGCCTGAACATTACAGCGAGGAATGGCCGTGTATTCGATGGGATTGTCGTAGGGCTCCCAGAAAGTAGCGGTATCCACTTTATAAGTGGTGTTCCCTGCGGCCAGGTCGTTCCGGTTGGCATCCTTGATCACAACGTCATCGATGTACCAGTTGTAAACCCCGGAAACCTGACCATTCCCGTCAGGACCTGTTGGGGGCCAAGTGAAACGGATCGTGACATTGGAAGGATCCGCTACGATGGCATCGGCCAAATGGAACGTAAAGTTCGTCGGATTGGGCGGTGCTTGGTTCCGATCGTAGTTCGAGGCAAGATCGAAAGAAAAGGGCCAAGTGGCACCTCCGTCGGTGCTAACCTCGATCAGGATCTGGTGATCGATGGCACAGCAATGATAAAAACGGGTTTGAAGTGAAATGACCGGTGCGTCATAGGAACTAAGGTCCATCGAAGCATTGGTGGTCATATGGTATTCCGGTGCCGGACCTTCTTGGTATCCTGGGGGTGCTTGCCCGGGCCCATAGATATAACCAGCATCGGCTTGGACATCAAGGTTGATGTATCCGTTTCCTGCAGACGTGGATTGAAGAGGGCCTACGTCGGTGTAAGGGCCGTTCGTGGTACAATTAGAGGCACATTCACGCCAGGATTGGTAAGTACCGGTCGTATCCCAGCTAATGCCGAGGCTGTTGTTCCCGGCAAAACCATTGGCGAAATCCTCATAAAGGGCGGTATCACCGTTACAATTCGCCCTTGCAGCACCGTGATCGTGCTGAGGAGGCCTGTGGACCTTTTGGTGGGTAAGCTCACCTTTCTCCGGGGCATCGATCGCTCGTTTCGGCGCTTCTTCAGAGCCGGAATTTTGAGCGAAAGCCGATCCTCCCAGGAAAAGGAGCGAAGCAGCTAAGTAAAAAGTTCTCCTCATCGTTCTTTGATTTTTGATTGCGATTCCAAATATAGGAAAAAGTCGTCCATATTTATGACGTAAAGATAAGTTCAAGGGTTTCAGTCCCGAGATCAATCCGGTTTGTCATGGAGATAAGAATTGTTCTTCCGGATCCCCGGCTGTTCTTCCTCTTCCCCGTCATCGTCGTTTGATAGGCTATAACGGGATATCTCGCTTTGATCGGATGAAGGCGTATCCTCGAGCTGAATGTTCTTCCTTCGGTAGGCCGGTTCTTTTTCCAATTCCGAGATCCGGGAATGCGATCGAAGCTTCATGGTCATCTCCCGGATCCGGCCCATCCTTTCAGCGGCCCTGCGCTCTTCGGTCTCCTCCTCGTTCTTTGCCTTCGGCGTCTCGTTCTGGGGCTCTTCCTGGGCCTCGCTTCTTTCAACCTCCTCCCCATCTTCATCGTTCAAATGAAAGCGCCTTTCGCTTTCTTCCTGCCCGGAAGCACCATGCTTAGGGCTTGGGGTTTCATCAGCGGAGGGAGAACGGCTTTTCAAGTAAGGAGCGTCCGCCTCCTTTTCCCCACGTGTTCCCTCCTCCTCTTGATCGGTCTTTACTTCGGTGGAAGCGGCTTGAGGCTCTTTACCGGCCTCTTCTCTTTCTTCAGCATCATCCAGCCGGACATAGCGCTTTTGCTCCTCCTTCGCTTTGTGATCGAGAGCGCTTCCCGTATCCGGACCGGACTTGAAGCCCGTTGCGATGATGGTCACGCTCAGATCCTCACCGAGGGAAGGGTCATAGCCATGACCCCAGATCACATCCGCGGTAGACCCTGCCTCTTCTTGTATATGGTCGGTGATCTCAGTGATCTCGTCCATGAGGACTTCCTGATCCCCATAAGTAATGTTCAGAAGCACGTGCTGAGCCCCGGATATATCGTTATCGTTCAACAAGGGGGATGAAAGGGCTTTCTCGACGGCCTGAATGGCCCGGTCCTCTCCCTGGGCCTGAGAAGAACCCAGGATCGCGACCCCGGAGTCTTTCATGACCGTGTTCACGTCCTTGAAATCGACATTGATCTGACCGGTCACCGTGATCACCTCAGCGATCCCCTTTGCGGCTGTGGCCAAGACATCATCAGCTTGAGCGAAGGCGTTGCTGAGGTTCAAGTTCCCGTACATTTCCCGAAGCCGGTCGTTGCAGATGATCAAAAGGGTATCCACGTTCTCCCTGATCTCACGGATCCCTTCTTCAGCTTGTTCTTGGCGCCTTTTTCCTTCGAAATTGAAGGGGAGCGTCACGATACCGACGGTGAGCAAACCCATCTCCCGGGCTGCGCTCGCAATGACCGGAGCGGCACCGGTCCCGGTACCACCCCCCATTCCCGCGGTCACAAAGACCATTTTGGTCCGTTGTTCGAGGAGTTCTTTAACGGAATCGATATCCTCGATCGCGGCATTACGCCCGACCTCGGGAACAGAACCAGCCCCCATTCCTTCGGTCAGACTCGCTCCGAGCTGGACTTTGGTGGGCACCGGACTGATATCGAGCGCTTGTTGGTCGGTGTTCACAACGATGAAGTCCACTCCGGTGATCCCTTGCTGATACATGTGGTTGACCGCATTACTGCCACCCCCACCAACGCCCACGACCTTGATGATGGAGTTGTTCTCTTTGGGCATATCGAATTCCATGGCGCTAGCTTTTTGGTGCTTCGAAGCTTTTTGGATCAATCGGCATCTTCTTCGAACCAACGCTTTCCTTTCGCGAAGATCTTCTCGAAGAAGTTGCCTTTCGTCTTTTTGGAATGGGTTGTGATACGGCCTTCCCGCCTTCTTTTTTCCTGATAACTCTTGAAACCTTTGCTGATCAAGCCAACCCCTGTGGCATACATCGGGCTGCTGACCTTTTCCTGTTGATTCTTCCCAAGGTTCTCATCCGGATAGCCGATCCGCGTGCTAAGCCCCGTCACATATTCACACAGCTGCGATATGTGCTGGAGTTGCGCACCACCTCCTGTGAGCACGATGCCGCCTAAAAGGTGATCCTTGTACCCTGAACTGTGGATCTCGTAAAAGACGTTGTCGAGGATCTCTTCCATCCGGGCTTGAATGATATGGGACAGGTTCTTCACTGAGATCTCCTTGGGAGGCCGTCCCCGAAGACCTGGAATACAAACGATATCGTTCTCCTGGCTTTCGGAGGGCAGGGCAGAGCCGAACTTCACCTTGAGTTGTTCGGCTTGCCTTTGAATGATCGTACAACCCTCTTTCACATCATCGGAGACTACATTTCCTCCGAAAGGGATCACTGCGGTATGCCGGATGAGCTCTTCCTGGAAGATAGCGATATCCGTGGTGCCTCCACCGATATCGACGAGCGCTGTTCCGGCTTCCTTTTCTTCTTGACTGAGAACCGCCTCGGAGGAAGCCAAAGGCTCGAGGATCAAGTCGTTCACTTCAAGCCCGGCCTTGTGCACGCACTTGTAGATATTCTCTGCGGCCGCGATATCTCCGATGATCACGTGGAAATTGGCCTCCAAATGAACGCCCGGAGCCCCAGCAGGATGCTTATGCCCCTCCTGGCCGTCCACGATATATTCCTGAGGGAGCACATGGATGATCTCTTCGCCGGGATTCATCTTCACATCGTACATATCCTCGATCAGGGCATCGATGTCCTCTTGCTGGATCAGGTCCTCTTTGCTATCCGTCTTACGGCCACCTCGGGTCTGCACGCTTTTAATGTGTTGACCGGCGATCCCGACGTTCACAACATTGATCTCCACGCCCGATCGTTCTTGGGCTTCTTCCACCGCACTTTTGATGGAATTGACGGTCTTCTCGATATTGGAAACGACTCCACGGGTCACGCCTACCGAATCGGAACGGCCGATCCCGAGCACCTCGATCTTCCCGTATTCGGTCTGACGACCCACGATACAGGCGATCTTGGTTGTACCGATGTCGAGTCCGACGATGATCTCTGGTTCTTCCATGTTCTTATTTTTTTCCGACCACTTGATCCCCATAGCGGAGATCGAGCGTGTCATATTGGGCAAGACCGGTATGCACAGAAGCTTCCCGGTAGAAAACCTTCAGTTTTCTGAGTTTTTTCTCGTAATCCTTCAAGTCCCCAAAGATCACCCGCTGCTTCCCCACCAAAGGCAGAAGTTCGATAACCCCTTGCGGGTTGATGTGCAGCTCTTGGATCTGTTTGCTCCAGAAGGGGTCTTGATGGACCCGTAGCAATAGTTTGTAAAAGCGCTCACCCCTTTCGCTTTCGGTCCCTTTCACAAAAACCGAATCCTGGGCATTTCCGGTCACTACCGGCACCCTCGCTGTATAGCCATCGGAAAGCGGCATCCGGTCCCCCCGGCGATCCCAATAATAACTCTCCCCATCATCCTCGATGAAGCGGGCGATGGGACGCCGTTGCGTTACCCGGACCCGAAGGGTTCCGTCCAGTTCATGGAAAACCTCGCTGTCCTTGACCTCAGGAATCCGGTTCAGTTCTTTTTCCAATTCGTGAAGGGATAGAGAAGTTAGGCGACGGCCGACCAAGCTATCCTCCCGATCCTTTAGGAACTCCCTTATATCCTTTTCATTCAGAAAATGGACGCCCTTGGAATTGTCCACCATGATCTGTAGCCGTTCACAGACCCGTTCACCCCTTGCCCTTTCTACCGCTGTGAACAGCAGGAAAAAGGCAGCTAGTACAACGAACGATATGCTGATCCGCAAGATGCGTTTCATCGTCATCACCGAAGGTCCTCCATTTTATCCATAGCCTCTAAGTCTGTTACAAGGCCTTTTTCCACAGAATTATCAAGATCCCGGGGGTGTTCCCTTTTCTTTTTCAGTCAATTCATCCATCAGATCGCTCAATCCTTTCACTTCATCAGCTACATCACCGGCTCCTAGGACCAAAAGGACCTCAGGGTTCCATTCCCGAACTTTTTCCTTTAGCTCCCCTTTTTCGATAAGCTCTTTCCGGGGCCCCTGGACCTTTTCCAAAATAAGACCGGACTCCACTCCAGGAATAGCCTTTTCCCGTGCCGGATAGATCGGAAGAAGGATGAGCTCATCGAGTTCCGCTAGAGCCTCGGCGAATCCCTCCAAATGGTCCTGGGTCCGGGAATATAGATGCGGTTGAAAGACACCTGTGATCCTTTTATCAGGATAAAGCTCTCGTGCGGTCCGGATCACAGCTTTCAGTTCGGTCGGATGATGTGCATAATCATCGATAAGGACCCGATCCCCCTCTTCATGGATGAACTCGAAGCGACGACGAACGCCCCGGAGTTTTTGAAGGGCTTCCCGTGCACCCGCTTCATCCACGCCCAACTCAAACGCGACCGCTAAAGCGGCACTCAGATCCAGAGCATTGTGCAGACCCGGCATTTTGGATGAAAGCCCCTTCCATTCCTCCCCGTGCATAGCAAGGTCAAAAGCATATCTTCCCTTTTCCGGCCTAGGGTCCAAAAGCCGGACATCGACTTCTGCCCCGCGCCCAAAACGGATCACCGGGGCCTCGGCCTCTTTTGCCTTCGGAACGCTTTCTTCCAGGAAGAGATGGCCTTCGTGATCCACCCGCTCCTGGAATTCGAAAAAGGCGTCCCGCAACCCTTGCTCATTCCCGTACACATCCAAATGGTCGGCCTCCATGGCCGTGATGATGGCCATTTGTGGTTCCAGTTCTAAAAAAGAGCGGCCGTATTCGTCCGCTTCTACCACCAGATGTTCTGCATCGCCTTCTAAAAGGACATTCGAACCAAAGTCGGCCGAGATCCCTCCTAAAAGGGCATGGCAAGGAACACCCCGATCCTTGAGGATCCCGGCCAATACAGAACCCGTGGTGGTCTTCCCATGGGTTCCGGCCACCGCTATACATTTATAGCCTCGAGCAACGGTCCCTAAAACCTGAGCTCGATCCTTTACGGGAAAGCCACGCTCCTTCAGGAATTGCAACTCCCCGTTATTCTCATCGATCGCAAGCGAGCGGACCACGAGCGCTTTTTCCTTCCTTTCCTCCATCATAGAAGAGGGTATGAGCTCGGGATCGTCTTTAAAATGGACTTCAGCGCCCTCTGCTTCCAGCGCTTTCGTCATTTCCGAAGGGGTACGGTCATAGCCGCTCACCTTCATCCCCTGTTTCAGAAAATAGCGGGCCAAAGCGCTCATTCCGATCCCTCCGATACCGAGCATATGCACCCTATGTACTGAAGACAAATTCATCCTTCTTCGCTTCTCAATAGGCTGAGCCCTTCCTCTGCGATCCGACCGGCCGAGTCTTTGAAGCCCATCGCTTTCATGTTCGCTGCCATTCGGTCACATTCGTCAGGATCATGAAGAAGCCCCAGCACCTTTTCTCCTAGCTCCTTTTGGGCTCGATCTTCAGGGACTAAAAGAGCGGCGCCTTTATCGACAAGGGCCTGGGCGTTCTTGGTCTGATGATCTTCGGCGACATTGGGGGAAGGGACGAATACAGCGGTCTTCCCGGCCGCAGCTATTTCAGAAACGGTGATCGCACCAGCTCTTGCGATCACGATATCCGCAGAGGCATAAGCGAGGTCCATCCGTTCAATGAAAGGGTGAGCATGAACGGTCGGATGATCCTGACCGAGCTTTTCCTGAACTTCCTCTTGATATCTTTTTCCTGTCTGCCAAAGGATCTCCAGCCCTTCTTGCAGGAAACGGTCCAGATGTTCGAGCACGCTCTCGTTGATGGCCCGGGCCCCTAAGCTACCTCCCAAAACGAGAAGGGTCGGCTTTTCTGCACTCAACTGGAAATGCGATCTCCCCTCTTTTTCTTTTCCCTCGAGCTCCATCAGATCTTTTCTCACCGGATTTCCGGTAAGAACGAGTTTCTCAGATGGGAACCAGCGATCCATACCCTCAAAAGCGACACATATCCGATCCACCCGCTTACCCAACATGCGATTGGTAATGCCGGCATAGGAGTTCTGCTCCTGGATCATGCTGGGGATCCCCTTAAGGGTTGCTACATGGACCAAAGGGCCACTGGCATAACCACCGACCCCGATCGCCAAATGCGGTCGAAATCGCCGGATCAAAGACCAAGAGCGGAGATAACTCCAGAGAAGTTTGATCGGGAAAAGGAGATTGGAAAGGGTGATCCGTCGTTGGAGCCCACTGATCCATAGACCTTCGATCGCGTATCCGCTCTTGGGGACCTTTTCCATCTCCATACGCCCCTTGGCCCCAACGAAAAGGATATCGGCTTCCGGCCATCGTTCCTTGAGTTCATCCGCGATAGCGATCGCGGGATAAACATGCCCCCCGGTGCCTCCTCCTGCTATCATGATCCTAGGCTTCTTCATCCCTCGGGGCTGTTTCTTTTTCTACCTCCCGGCTGACACTAAGGATGATGCCGAGGGTCACACATGTGAACCAAATGGAGGTCCCTCCCATACTCACAAGCGGCAAGGGCTGACCGGTCACAGGTAAAAGGTCCACGGCCACTCCCATATTGATGAGCCCCTGTCCGACCAAGAGCATACTCAGGCCCGTCACCAAAAGGGAACCGAAGGTCTTTTCACATTTCGTGGCGACCCGGATGGAGCGATACAAAAGGATCAGGAAAAGAAAAAGGACCCCGACTCCCCCGAATATCGCTCCGTATTCTTCGATCACAAAAGCGTAGATCATGTCGCTATAGGGGTGGGGGAGAAAATTGCGGGAGGTGCTTTTACTGGGGCCTTTTCCGATAAGTCCTCCTGTAGCGATAGCGATCTTGGAATGTTGGGTTTGATAGCTTTCTTTTTCTTCACCCCCTCCGAATTCCACCACTCGCTGTTTCCATGTATCGACCCTCGGTAGAAGTCCGGGCTGTGCAGCGCTCAAAAGAATGAGCAAACCAAAACCAGCGGCGGCCGATCCCACGATAAGCAACAGATGTTTGAAGGCCACGCGCGCAATGAACATGAGGAGGAGAGAAATCCCGAAGAGCATCACCGCCGTGGAAAGATCCGCGGGCAGGATCAAGGCACAGGTGATAACGACAGGAAGGATCGCGGGTAAAACCCCTTCCCGCAGATCCTTGATCCGATCCTGGCGCTGCGCCAATTGGCGGGCGAGGAACATCATCAGGGCCAATTTCCCCAGATCCGAGGTCTGAAAGGTCTGACCGATCACCGGGATCCGCAACCAACGGTGCGCCTCGTTGATGTCGATACCGATAAAAAGGGTCAGCACCAAAAGAAAAACGGCTAGCCAGATCAGCAACTGGGAGAGGCGCGAGTAGTATTTATAGGGGATCCGGTGGGCGAAGTACATCAGCACAAAACCGGAGACCAACATCAAAATATGCTTGAAGAGGAAAGACTCGGCACTAGCTCCCCGCTCCCCGAAAGCAAGGGTGGATATGGAACTATAGACCGCCAGGATCGAAAAGACCGCCAATATGACGGCCACGATCCAGATCACACGATCCCCTTCGAGATATTTGAGCAAACGCTTCATCCCGGTCTTTAAAGAGCTCGAACTGCGCTTTTGAACTGATCCCCCCGGTCCTCATAATCCTCGAAAAGATCAAAGCTGGCACAGGCCGGGGAAAGCAAAACGGTATCCCCTTTCCGCCCGAGTCGATATCCATATCCGACCGCTTCCACTGCGGATCCTGCTTCGACGATCGTATCGACCGCATCGCCGAATGCTTTCCGGATAGGTTCCGGGTCCTTGGTAAGGGCTATGATGGCCTTGACCTTGTCACGGACGAGTGGCTGAAGGGAACTGTAGTCATTTCCTTTATCCACGCCGCCCATGATCCAGATCACGGGTGCATCCACACTCTCAAGGGCGTACCAGGTCGCGTTCACGTTCGTGGCCTTGGAATCGTTGGTGAAAGTGATCCCGTGCACATTAGCCACGAATTCCAAGCGATGCGGAACGTTCTGAAAGTCGGCGAGGCTTTCTCGCACGACCTCTTTTCGGATCTCGAAGACCCGGGCCGCGATGGTAGCGGCCATGCTGTTATAACTGTTGTGTTGCCCTTTAAGGGCTAGCTGATGGATGGACATAGTGAAGCCGTTTTGTTGGTCTATGTTGCTGATGAGCTTTTCATTTTCGATATAAGCACCTTTTTCAACTCTTTGATGCCGCGAGATCGCGTAAAGGCGGGCGCGAGGCTTTTGCTTTTCCAATCCTTTAAGCAGCTCCGGATCATCCTGGTTATAGACCAGGACATCGGAGCCCTTCTGATTCATGGTGATCCGCAGCTTAGCGGCCAAGTACTTCTCCATGCTCCCGTCATAGCGGTCGAGGTGGTCAGGGGTGATATTCAGGAAAACCCCTAGGTCCGGCCGGAACTCCCTTATCCCCTCCAACTGGAAGCTGCTGATCTCGAGCACGAAGAGCTCGCGATCCCCTCCCTCTACGAGTTCCCGAGCAAAGCTTCGCCCCATATTGCCGGCTAAGCGCACATCCCATCCCGCCTTATCGAAGACGTGGTGGATCAGGGCGCTAGCCGTGGTCTTCCCATTGGTCCCGGTCACCCCGATCAAACGTGCTTTACTGTACCGGTAGGCGAATTCGATCTCGTCGATCCAGCCTCCGGCTCGCTTCTCCGTTTCTTGTACCACAGGCACATCATTGGGAATACCGGGACTCTTGATCACTTCCTCGGCCTCGAGGATCCGTTCGAGCGTATGCCCGTTCTCCTCGTAAGCGATCCCGCGTTGCCAAAGAACCTCCTTATCGCTTTCAGCGATCTCCCCTCGCTCCGAAACCCACACTTCAAAACCTTTTTCCTTCGCCAATAAGGCCGCTCCCATTCCACTCTCTCCCGCTCCGAGAACAGCAAGCTCCATCCGCTAGCGCAGTTTGAGCGTTACGATCGACAGCACGGCGAGGACCACTCCCACGATCCAAAAGCGGGAGACGATCTTCGATTCGTGCAGTCCCTTCATCTGGTAATGGTGATGGAGCGGGGCCATCAAAAACAGACGTTTCCCTTCCCCCAACTTGGCCTTGGTGTACTTGAAGTAGCCCACTTGCAGCATCACGGAAAGGTTCTCGATCAAAAAGATGCCGCAGAAGATGGGGATCAAAAGTTCCTTTCGGATCGCGATGGCAAAAGCGGCTATAATGCCTCCCAAAGCCAAACTCCCGGTGTCCCCCATGAATACTTGAGCGGGATAGGAATTGTACCACAGGAACCCAACACAAGCCCCCACGAACGCACTGATGAAGACCACGAGTTCCCCGGAAGAGGGGATGAACATGATGTTCAGGTAATCCGCGAAAATGTAGTTCCCCGACACATAAGCGAAAACGGCGAGGGTGACCCCGACGATGGCCGAAGAACCCGTGGACAGGCCGTCCAGACCATCGCTCATATTCACCCCATTGGAGATGAAGGTCACGATGAAGATCGTGATCGGGATGAAAAGGATCCAAGCATAGTCGGCGGCTTTCTTACCCAAAAAGGATAGAAGCCAAGCGTAATCGAACTCATTGTTCTTGACGAAGGGGATGGTCGTCTTCGTGGACCGCGTCTCCTCCCATTTCACATCGGGAGCATCTCCAGAGGCTTTTTCACGGAGGGTCGTCTGCGTTTTTTCCGTTTCGGGAGCCTCCACCTGACGCTTGATCATGACATCCTGGTTGAAAAAGAGCATCGCTCCGATGAGGACGCCGACCCCCACCTGGCCGATGATCTTGAAGCGAGCGGCCAAGCCTTCCTTGCTCTTTTTGAAGATCTTGATGTAATCGTCCAGAAAGCCGAGCGTCCCAAGCCAGATCGTGGCGATGAGCATGAGGATGATGTAGATGTTGTCCAGCTTGGCGAAAAGCAGGGTGGGGATCAGGATAGCGGCCAGAATGATGATCCCGCCCATCGTTGGTGTCCCCGACTTCTCTTCCTCTCCTTCAAGCCCTAGCTCCCGAACCGTCTCAGCAGCCTGCTTCCGTTGGAGTATACGGATCAATCGGCCTCCAAAGACCAGGGAGATCAAGAGCGATGTGATGATCGCCATGGAAGCCCTGAAAGAGATGAACTCGAACACTCCGGCTCCGGGAAAGTCGAAGCGTTCATTCAGCCATATGAAGAAGTAATAGAGCATTATCCTTTTTCCTTATCCTCGATCCCCAATGCGGACCGTAGTTCCTCCATGTCGTCGAAATGCTTCTTTTCCCCGTTCACTTCCTGGTACTTTTCGTGCCCCTTCCCGGCCACCAGTAAAATATCCCCCTTGTCCCCCAGATCAGCGGCAGTACGGATGGCTTCACGACGGTCCGGGATGGAGAGGACCTTTCTTGCTTCACTCGGTCCCACCCCTTCCTTCATATCCTCGATAATGGACATCGGATCTTCGGTCCTGGGGTTGTCGGAAGTGAGGACCACCCTATCGCTGTATTTTACAGCAGTACGGGCCATTACAGGCCTTTTACCGGGATCTCTGTCACCTCCACAGCCCACGACCGTGATGACCTTTTCGTTCCTCGTGCGGAGCTCTTCGATCGTAGAGAGGACATTCTCCAAAGCATCCGAGGAGTGCGCATAATCCACAATGCCGGTCACCCCTTCCTCAGAGCGGACCGTTTGAAAACGACCTTCCACAGCCCGCACCGAGCTGAGGGCCCTTAAGGTCTCCATAGCTTCTTCCCCGGACAGGATGGCCGTGGCATAAACAGCTAAAAGGTTCGATGCATTGAAGCGACCGATGATCGGGGAAGCGAGTTCCTTGTCATCGATCATCATCCGGATACCGCTCAGGTCGCACTCGAGCACTTTGCCTTTGAAATCCGCGGCGGTATGAAGGGCGAAACTTTTCTTTCTGCCCTTACAGTTCTGGACCATGTACTCCCCATGCCGATCATCTCGATTGACCAAGGCATAGCTCTCCGAGGAAAGTCCATCGAAGAGCTTTCTTTTAGCATCCAGGTAATCCTGAAAACTCGGATGATAATCCAAATGCTCGTTGGTGATGTTCGTGAAGACAGCGATGTGATAGTTCACCCCGGCCACCCGCTCTTGATCGAGGGCGTGGGAGCTAACCTCCATGAAACAGTGGCTGCAACCGGCATCGACCATCTGGGCCATCCGGGAATGAAGCGTGATGGGATCGGGGGTCGTCAAGTCCGAGGGGATCTCTTCCCATCCTATTCGATCCGTGACCGTAGATAGAAGACCTGAAGGATGCCCGAGCTCCATAAAAAGGTGATGGAGAAGCGTTGCCACCGTGGTCTTTCCATTGGTCCCCGTGACCCCTACCACCGTCATCTGCTTCGAGGGCTCATCGTAAAAGTTGGATGCCACCTGACCGAGGGAAGCCCTTGAATCGTGTACTTTTACCCGCACCACATCCTCCGACCCTGCCTCCGACGACCATTCCTCCTCACTAAGAATAGCGGAGGCCCCACGCTCCAGTGCCTCGGGAATGAAGCGATGCCCATCCACCTGGGTTCCTTTTACGGCGATAAAAAGGGAGCCTTTATTCACCTTTCTCGAATCGAAGGTTATATCCTCGATGGGCACCGAAGTGTCACCGTTCACATCGCTCAAGCGGACCCGATACAAGATGTCTTTCAGTGCTTTCATCGGGCTTTGAGCTGGATCCGTTCTACATCTTTCAAAGCGGTACCGGGCTTCACCGATTGCTGGCGGACCGCTCCGCTCCCTTCCACATCCACATGCAGCCCCCTGTTCTCGAGGAGAAAAAGAGCATCTTTCAAACCCATCCCTTTCACATTCGGGACTTTTCCGGCATCCACTTTACGCGGTGCCAATTCGGTGGCTTTCTTTCGTTGAAGGGCAACAGCCCACTCCGAAGCGCCCCCGTTCTTATGGGGAAGCTGGAGCTCCTCCATGATCGCCTGAAGTTCCTTCCGCCGGCCATGTGAAGCGGGAACGACCCTTTCCTTGCGAGATAGGGTGCCGTTCTTCGCGGCGATCGGTTTTTGTATATCCAAGCTGTTGGCGTAGACCTTATCAGCGATCTCCCGGAAAATGGGGCCGGCCACCAAATTCCCGTAATACACATCTTCAGAGGGGGCGTTGACGACCACTATGCAGCTATATTCCGGATCGTCAGCAGGGAAATATCCACAGAAGGAGGCCTGGTAGCTCACCTCCGAATCATAGCTGTATCCATAGCGTTCATTGGCGATCTGGGCTGTTCCAGTTTTCCCCGCCACATCGAAATTGGCTTTCTTGAGGTTGGTCGCTGTCCCTTGCTCGACCACTCCTTCCAGTAATTTCTGGGCTTTTTCGATCGTGGACCTGGAACAAATACTTCCATCGATCACGATGGGCTTCTTCCGGTCAAGGACCTTTCCTTTCTTCCGAATGGAATTCACGAAACGGGGCTTGACCATTTCTCCATCGTTGGCAACCGCATTGTAGAAGCTAAGGATCTGTAGAGGGGTCTGCCGCACCTCATAGCCGATCGACATCCAGGGGAGGGTCACACCCGACCATGTGGAAGAACCGGGGTCCTTCAGGACCGGTTCTCCTTCGCCAGCGATAGGGAGTTTGAGTTTCCGGTCCAAATGCATCTGATGCAAGCGATCCACAAAGCGTGAAGGATCCTTGTTATAGGCTTGATAGATGGTTTTGGAGATCCCAACGTTCGAAGAGACTTCGAAAGCCCTTCGGACCGTTATTTTACCGAACCCCCCTTTGTGGGCATCTTTCATCACCTGGTCGTAGTAAGTGGTCCGCCCGTTCTCGGTATCCACGCTGTCCGAGAGGTCCACCCGGCCATCCTCCAAGGCAGCGATAATAGCCGGCAATTTGAAGGTCGAACCCGGCTCGGTGCTTTCCCCGATCGCGTAGTTGTAATTCTCCGCGTAACTTCCATCCTCTTTCCGCGAAAGATTGGCTATAGCTTTGATGGCGCCGGTCTCCACTTCCATTAGCACCACACAGCCGTGATCGGCTTTCTGCTTTTTCAACTGCCTCAATAGAGCCCTTTCCGCTACATCCTGCATATTCAGATCGATCGTCGTATGGAGGTCTTTGCCGTCTTTAGGATCGATCCGATGTTCTTCACCGATGGGCATCCAATCGCCTCCCGAAATGCGACGCATCAGCCTTTTCCCTTCCACGCCGCTGAGCTCTTGGCTATAAGCCCCTTCCAGGCCTACAGGATGCACCCCGTCCCGTTGATATCCGATGGTCCGAGAGGCCAATAGCTTGAAAGGACGTTCCCGGATATTCCGCTGAAGGGCCAGAAAGCCTCCTTTGTAACGTCCTTTTCGGAAAAGGGGAAAATCCTTCAACCTTTGGAGCTCATTATGGTCCACCTCTTTTGCGATCAAGTGGAAACGCTCTCCGTTCCTTCGGGCCCGGACCAACTCCCGTTCCCAGGCTTTAGCACTTTGCCCCCCGAACATGGCCGAAAGGGAATCCGCCAAGGGGCCTACTTTCTTCGAGAAGAGCTCTTCATCGATCGCGTCCGCATTGGGATCCATGCGGATCTCGTAAACGGGCACGGAGGTGGCCAAGAGACGCTCGTCGGACGAGTAAATATTCCCTCGTACAGCTTCGATGTTCCGGACCTCGGTCGTGAGCTCGCGCGACCGTTCCTTCCACTTCTCCCCTTCAGCGATCTGGATGTGACCGATCCTATATAGGACCAGCACCCCGAAAAGGACCACTACCACATAGATGAGGTAGACGCGCCAGAGCATGTCCTTTTTAACATCCATTTCTACCGGTCTTTTTGCTCGATCACGATCTTTTCAGGGGGTTCGGTGGACTCCTTAAGGCCTAATGGCTCAGTGGCCTGGACCACTTCCGAGCGCTTGCTTTTGAACATCAGTTCCGATTTGGTCGTGATGTATTCCGATCGCAATTCTTTTACTTCCCCTCGCACCTTGTAGAGTTCCTTCACGGTCTTCTCCGTGTAATACCCGTAAGCGATGTAGCAGATCATCAAGAAGGCCAGAAAGAAGAAATAAGGGAGGCGGGCGATCACTTCTTCCCGACTGAGGAAATTCCCGTTCAGAAATCGGACCAAGGCCCTTCCGAAAGAGGAAGTTCCTCTTTCCCCCTTAGGGGTCTGCTCGCCTTTTATTTCAGAGCGATATCGGTTCATGATAGGATCCTCTCGGCTGCTCTTAGTTTGGCACTTTTCGCTCTCGGATTTCTTTCGATCTCCTCCTGCGAGGGGGTCAATGGCTTTTTATGAACAGGACGGAAGGGTCTTTGAACCCTTCCTTTCTCGTCCTTGACCGATTCCCCGGAAAGGTTCCCATGCTGTATGAACCGTTTAACGAGACGATCCTCGAGGGAATGGTAAGTAAGAAAGACCATGCGTCCCCCTTCTTCCATAAGGTCAGGAGTGCTCTTGAGAAGGTCCTCAAGCGCTTCCAATTCTCCGTTCACTTCGATGCGAAGAGCTTGAAAGACCCTGGCCAAGGACTGCTCTTTTTTAGCGGGAGGGAAGAGGGACTCGGCCAAAGAGCGCAACTCGCTGGTCCGTTCGATCGGGTTTCTCTCCCTTTCATCGACGATCCGCCGCGCCAACTTTTTTCCCTGACGCAATTCACCGTACACTTTAAAGAGGCGGGTCAACTCCTCGAAAGAATAAGTAGCCAGGACCTTGGCGGCTGTTAGGGGTGCTTGAGGGTCCATGCGCATATCCAAGGGGCCATCGGTCTGCGTGGAGAACCCTCTTTCAGGCGTATCAAAATGGTGGGAAGAAACGCCGAGGTCGGCAAGAAGCCCATCGATCGGGAAATACTCGTGGTAGCGAAGGATGTTCTTCAGGTACCTAAAATCCGCTCTGAAAAAACGAAACCGCGGATCATCAGAGCAGACACCCTTCGGGACTTCCTCGTCCCGATCGAAGGCCACCAAAAGCCCATCCTCCCCTAAATGGCCGAGAATGGCCGCTGCATGTCCCCCACCCCCATAGGTCGCATCCACATAAAGGCCTTCCGATCGGATCGCCAGGGCTTCAATGGCTTCTTGGCGCATGACCGCTTCATGATAGGACTCATCCATCATTGCGACCCTCCTTATCTTCTTTTTCGGGATCATCGATACCGGCCATGACCTCTTCAGCCAATTGCGCGAAATCTTCCTGATCCTCGTTCATAACCTCATCGTATTTGGCCTTGTCCCAGAGCTCGATCTTGTTGGCGGAAGCAAAGACCACCACCTCTTTCTGAAGGCCAGCGAATTCCTTTAAACGTTTGGGGATCAGGATGCGGCCGGAAGCATCCAATTCGACCTCGGTAGCTCCGTTCCGGAATTTGCGGATGAAGCGGTCGTTCTTTCGATCGAAACGGTTCAACTTGTTCAGCTGAGCCGTGATATCCTCCCACTCATCCCACGGGTAAAGGACCAAGCAAGGCTCGAATATGCTCCGGTTGATCACAAAGCGCTCCTCTTCGGGCCCCAATTGCTTACGGAGCCCGGCCGGGAACATCAAGCGACCCTTGCCGTCCAGATTGCACTCGAATTCACCGATCAGGTTCCTCATAAAAGCCGAACTATCCCCGAGGGATGATAAAGGTACTCAATTTTACCACTTTTTACCACTATTCCCCACTTTGTGACATAACCTCTAACGAAAAGAAAGGTCGCTCGGTTACGATCGTTTTTAACATCTAATTTTCAGCGTATAATAAAGTGGGAGAGATCGAGTGAGGAAAAGGGATATGAGGAAACTCCCAAGATGAAGCTGGAAGCAGCACAAAAGCGCTATAAAGGCTCCTTCTCCCCGGCCTTTTCGCAGGATTTTTCAACAAGGTGAGGAGAAGCTTCACCTCACCCCCCTTCAAAAACCATATATTTGAGGCCCCATGGAGGCCAAAACGCCGATGGAAGAACGGATCACCCAAGAGGGGGAACACCGATTCCTCGAGGAGGGAGAAGGGCCGGTCCTTTTGCTCCTCCACGGCCTGTTCGGGGCCTTAAGCAATTTCGAATCGGTGCTTTCCCACTTCAGTAAGAACTACAAAGTGGTGATCCCGATGCTCCCCATCTACTCCCTTCCCCTACTGGAAACCAATGTGAAGAACCTCGCCCGCTACTTGAAGGAATTCATCGAGTTCAAGGGATATAATGATGTGAACCTTCTAGGGAACTCGCTGGGTGGACATGCAGCCTTGATCTTCAGTTTGGAGAATCCGGAAAAGGTGAATACGATGACCCTTACCGGAAGCTCAGGGCTCTATGAGAATTCTATGGGCGGTAGTTTTCCCCGAAGAGAGGACAAAGAATATATCCGAAAAAAGGTAGCGGTCACCTTTTATGATCCCAAGCATGCCACGGACGAGTTGGTCGAAGAGTGTTACCAAGTGGTCAATGACAAAGGGAAACTGATCCGGATCCTTTCCCTTTCCAAATCGGCCATCCGTCATAACATGGCCAAAGAACTCCCCAAGATCGACGTGCCGACCTGCTTGATATGGGGAAAGAACGATACGATCACTCCTCCTGATGTCGCTGAAGAATTCCAGGAACGGCTCCCCAGGGCCGACCTCTATTGGGTGGACGAGTGCGGTCACGCTCCCATGATGGAAAAACCCGAGGAGTTCAACCGCATCCTCGATGATTGGCTCCAGAAACAATACGCATGAGCCACACGATCGGCTCGGTCGAATTCGAGGGCATCTTTTCGGCCCTGGAAGAACTTCCTCCTCCTGAACGTCCTGAATATGCCTTTATCGGGCGCTCCAACGTGGGGAAGTCCTCTCTTATCAACCTTCTGACAGGAAAAAAAGAGCTCGCCTACACCTCAGGGTCACCGGGTAAAACGAGGGCCATTCACTCTTATTCCGTGAACGAGGGAGAATGGGCTTTGATCGACCTACCCGGTTACGGGTACGCAAAAGCTTCCAAAAAAGCCCGTAAATTATGGGACGGCTTCGTTCAGAGATATCTCGAGGAACGCTCCTGCCTCGTCTGCACCTTCGTGCTGATCGATGCCAACGTGCCCCCTCAGGAAAAAGACCTGGCCCGCCTTCGTTGGATGGGAGAGCGTGGCCTCCCTTTCGCTATCCTTTTCACCAAGCTCGACAAAGCGCGAAAAGGGAAAGGGGACCGCAACATCAAAGCCTTCAAGGAAGAAATGCGAAAAGATTGGGCTTTCCTTCCTCAAAGCTTTCGAACCTCAGCGGTCAAAGGGAGCGGAAAAGAAGAGATCTTGAAATTCATCGATTCGGTGAACAGGGAATTGAAAGAAGGCGAGTAAAGGAAGCTCTCGTAAAAGAACCCCTCCCGGTAACCATGAACTGATCCCACGATATCATCCCTCATTTATATTTGCCGCCAAACATCCACTCCTATGACATCGAAGAAGTCCTTTATCCTCTGCGTGTTCATTCTCTTTAGCTCCCTCCGGCTTCTTGCCCAGCCAGGCCCGGATTACTGGCAACAGGAAGTCGACTACAAGATGGATATCGATATGAACGCCGAGGAGCATGAATTCCAAGGGGAACAAACCCTCAAATACACCAACAACTCTCCTGACACCCTGACCAAGGTCTTCTATCACCTTTATTTCAATGCTTTTCAACCCGGAAGCATGATGGATGTTCGATCGAGGACCATCGAGGACCCGGATCCACGGGTCGGGAGCCGGATCGCATCGCTGGGTGAAGAGCAGATCGGCTACCAGCGGATCAACAGCTTGAAGCAGGACGGAGAAGCCTTGGATTATGAAGTGTCCGGGACCATCCTCGAAGTGGAATTGAACGAACCCATCCTGCCCGGTGAGAGCAGCACGTTCAAAATGGACTTCAATGCCCAAGTGCCCGTGCAGATCCGCCGTTCCGGCCGAGATAACGCCGAAGGGATCGAATTCTCGATGAGCCAATGGTACCCGAAGCTCTCCGAATACGATGAACACGGATGGCACGCAGATCCCTATGTAGGACGGGAATTCCACGGTGTATGGGGAGATTTCGATGTAACGATCCACATGGACTCGAACTATGTGATCGGGGGCTCCGGAACGCTTCAAAACCCCAAGGAGGTGGGACACGGTTATGCCCCCTCTTCAGAGGTGGAGCGGCCGAACAGTGAAAAACTGACCTGGCATTTCAAAGCCGAGAAGGTCCACGATTTCATGTGGGGTGCAGACCCTGATTACGCGCACGATATCAAGAAAATGGAGGAGGGCCCTGAGCTTCATTTCTTCTACCAAACCGATACGCTTGTCGACCATTGGAAGCATTTGGAGAAAAGGATCCCTGAAGCGTTCCGCTACATGAACGAGCATTTCGGTGTCTATCCCTACGAGACCTATTCATTTATTCAAGGAGGCGATGGAGGGATGGAATATCCCATGGGAACCTTGATCACAGGGCATCGAAGCAAGCGTAGTATCGTCGGGGTCAGCATCCACGAGATGATCCATAGCTGGTACCAGATGGTCCTCGCCACCAACGAGAACATGTACTCCTGGATGGATGAGGGCTTCACGGTCTATGCCTCCAATATGGTGGAGTATCACATGTACGATAAAGGATGGGGAAACCCGCACAAGAAATCCTATCGAGGCTATTTCGATTACGCCCGCTCCGACAAAGCAGAGCCTATGAGCGTCCACGCTGATGCCTTCAACACGAATGCCGCTTACTGGCGGACTGCTTATTCAAAAGCCCCGGCCCTGTTAGCGCAGCTCAGTTATGTGGTGGGTAAAGAGAACTTCATGAAGGCGATGCGGCGCTACTTTAATGCGTGGAAATTCAAACATCCAGAGCCCAGGGATTTTAAACGGGTGGTCGAAAAAGTGAGCGGCATGCAGTTGGATTGGTATTTCATGTACTGGATCAATACCACCCGCCAATGCGACTACGAAGTCTATGAGCTGGACCCCGAGAACGATAAGGTGATCCTGAAAAATCAAGGGAAGATCCCGATGCCCCTGGATGTAGAGGTGGAGTACAAGAACGGGGACAAGGTCACATACTACATCCCGCTTAGCATGATGCGGGAAGAAAAGCCCCAACAAGGAGATGGGAAGCGCATCGTGCTCGAAGACTGGCGTTGGCCTTATCCCGAATACGCGTTCGAGCTTTCAAGGTCGGTCCAAAAGGTCAAAAGGATCGAGATCGATCCATCGGGTTATTTGGCGGACATCGACCGCTCGAACAACGTCTATCCGAGGGATGCAGCTCCTCGCATCGAAGGGAAAGAAAAAGAATAAGGGGCCTAGAAAATAGACCCGCTCACTCCGACCCGCCAATACGGATGCTCTTCAAACTGCGGGTAGACCGGCAAGGCCACATCCACCCTCAGGACCTTGAAGATGTTCCCGATCCCGAGATAGGCTTCTGCATAGGGCCCTTGATCCTCTGTATAGAGCGCATTGCCCCCTCCTAGCACGTGCCAATTCCATCTGCGGATCAAGGGGATCTTGTTGAGGATCATCCCCTGGAAGCGGTGTTGAAGATGAGCAGCAGCATAGCGGCTTCGGGTAAAACGTGCATAATAGGGCAGGGTATGAAAAGACCGAAGACGATGGGACCCCCAGGGATCCTGACCTTTCCCTTCCTCCATCGAATTCATCAAAAGGGTCCGATTCCCCCGAAAATGCTTTCGGTCCATAATGGCAAGCTGTTCCTTTTGGAACAAAAAATCCCCGCCATAAAGATCCACCCGCATTCGTCCTC
>CAZOSO010000019.1:20615-22639 GCA_964582635.1 uncultured Weeksellaceae bacterium
TGTTCCTTTTGGAACAAAAAATCCCCGCCATAAAGATCCACCCGCATTCGTCCTCCTAGACCGAGATCGAAGTTCTCGCCGACCCCAAGCTCCAATTGCCCGTATTCCGCCCATTCCTCACCTAGCGGAAAACTTCCTTCAAAGCGACCGTAGAGTTCGGGATAAGGGGTGCCGAGCACCTCCTTTTGATGCGGATAGCGTTCGTAATCCTGTGCAGCCCAAAGCGTCCAATCGAAAGAAGCCCGTAAGGTCTTCGCTGGGTTTTCGAGGGACCTATGAAAGCGGTTCGGCGTATACTGAACATCGGAGCGCGGGAACCATGTTTGAGAGGTCCGGTTGGGCGGGACCTCACGATCTTCCCAAGCGAACGAAAGATCTCCATATAATCCGTTGGACCATTCCCGACGGTACGATGCTTCCAAAAATCGACTCCGGTATAGTTTGAGGTAGTTCCGCTCACGCGTGAGGGAATAAATACTGTTCAGCCACTCCGGAACCGGAGTCGTTCGATTCATTTCCCGCACCATTATACCTCCCTCTAGATGCCACCGCTCGGAATGCAAGGGAGCTGTATTGGAAGTGTACGAAACTTTCGCATAGGGCTTTTCCGAGGCCAAACCATACCTTAATTCCATGGCATATCGACGCGACCTCCCCTTCGAGAGCTCCTTCCGATAATAGGGCCTAAGCTCGAACCGCCACCCTTCGACCGTATTGAATCCCACGGCCGATCCCAAAGCGTTCACCCCCCAATAAGTGCTATCGATGGAATTTTGATGGTTATAACCGCCCAAAAGCAGGTCCTGAACCCCCAAGCGATTGCGGGCTGAATCGAGTGAATCGAGATAAGGCTCACTACTGGTGACCTTTTGAATGCTATCCGCTCGGCGGTAATGGTTCCGCTCATTTTCTTCGAGCACATAGGAGCGTTCTTTTTTCCAATAGCTCGAGTCTTTTATCCGAGCACTGTCCCGGACCCGAAAACGTTCCCGCGACCGATCGACCTTGGGCGTGTCCAAAGCTTGTTGTTCCTCCAAATGGCCCACCATGTTATAAGTCGCATGGATCCCGAGCATGCCGAACCAATAGGTTTCCTCGAGGGAAAGAGGAAGCCATTCCCTCCCTTTCCACTCCACGTATTCGTGCTTCACCCGCAGCGAATCGACGAATTCCAAGGGGGCGGAGGAAGAGGCCTTAAGATCGAGGGCCTTGAGCCGCCAATCGCCTTCGACCACTTCCAGAGTCCCATGAAAGACCGGATCCCGCTTTCTCTTGGGGATGACGCGGATCTTGGATATGGTCTTCCCCTCTTTATGATAAGCGCCGATCCATTTGTAATCGTAATAAGTGGAGCTTGCTCTTCCCAAGGGGGAGATAAAGCCCCTTTCACTTACACCTGGAAGATCGATGCGATGCACATAGGGATTTTTGAGGAGGTCCTTGGCCCGATTGCTACTGAAACCTCTCGGGTCCCCTGCTACTCGTGAAGAGATCATTTCCTCGCGGATCCGATCGGGGGGGTAGTACTGGAAACGGGAGATCGATTCGGTAAGATAAAGCATGGAGGCCGTATCCACCGCTCTTCCTCCACTTTGAATGGACACGGGCGTATTCGTGGACAAACTGTCGAGCAAAGCTTTTCCTTTCATGTAGAACCGGGCCCGATATCCGCCCATCCCGTCGAGATAACTGTCGCGATGAGCCCTAACACTGTCCATGATCCGTTCCCCGGGATCCTTTCCCCCGGTTACGGTGGTCGTCTTCATCACCAATTCCCGCTTCTTGAGCCGGACCTTCACCGGCGAGCTCACCTCCCCCAAAGCGAAGCTTTTTTCCTTATAGCCGGTATAGCGGAAAGCGATGGAATCGCCGGCACCTTTCCGGAAACTCAAGGAAAAGCGCCCCTTTTCATTGGTCGTGGTCCCTTGATCCCCTATGGGTTTCAGGAACACATTAACATAAGGCAGGGGGGCTCCTTGCTCATCCAAAACTTGGCCCGAAATGGTCCGATCCTGAGCTTTTGC
>CAZOSO010000020.1:0-6352 GCA_964582635.1 uncultured Weeksellaceae bacterium
TCAGCGTAAGAGATCCGGCTCAGATAAGGGAGCTCGAAGCCAGGAGTTTGGGGAGCGATCCGTTGGAGAAGAAAACGATGCACGGGATCCGCTTCCATCCGGTCGAGATCCAGGAAGCGTTTGATCATCCGGTCGGAGAACATCCTTCGGAACAAAGGATAAAAGTATTCCAGCTCCCAATAATCCAGGCTTAATAAAGAATCCAGCTTATCCGAACGGACGGAAGGCTTGAGCCATCGAAGCAGTCGCCCTGGAATGCGCCTGACATCCTTTGGAAAGCTCATCACCCATTTCCTGGCCTCCACATTATAGGCGAAGCGAAAAAGGTCGTATCCCGCAAAGAGCTCATCCCCTCCCAACCCGGATAAAGCCATCGAAACCCCACCTTTGGAAGCCGCCTCAGAGACCAGATAACTGTTCGGGCCATCCCCGCTCGGATGGTCCATAGCCTTGAGCACATCAGGCATCTTATCGAGAAGGTCATCGGGTTTCAGCTCGATCTCTTGATGCTGCGTTCCGTACATTTCAGCGATCCGTCGAGCATGCTGCCCCTCATCGAAGGCGGGATCATCGAAACTGATGCTGAAAGTTCGGACCTGCTCTTTCCCGGAGTTCGCCATCAAGGCTACCACCAAACTGGAATCGATCCCTCCCGATAAAAAAGCCCCGTAAGGAACATCGGACATCATCCGTTCCTCGACGGACCGGGTGAGTTGCTCGCGGATCTCTTCCTTCACCCCTTCCCGGTTAAGATAAGCTCCCCGCCGCTCAAAACGTTCTGCAGCATCCCAATATCGATCGATCTGGACATCGTTCTCAGTGATCAGGAGCGAGTGCCCGGGAAGGAGCATCTTCACCCCGTTCAGGATGGTCCAAGGGGCGTGAACGGTCTGATAACGGCAATAATCAAGGAGGCCGAATGAAGAAAGCTCCCGGGGCACTTCCCCGCTCGCCAAGAGCCCTCGGATCTCGGAAGCGAAAAGGACCTTCTCGTCATCCTGGTAAAAATAGAGCGGTTTGATCCCCGACCGATCCCGGGCCAGGAAGAGTTCGTTCTTTTCCCGGTCATAGATACCGAAGGCGAACATTCCGTGGAAACGCTCGAGACAAGAGCGCCCCCATTCCTGGTAAGCAGCGAGGACCACTTCCGAATCCGTCCTCGAGCGGAAGGGGTAGTTCCCCAACCGTTCACGGAGCTTGTTGTGGTTGTACAGCTCCCCGTTGTAGACCAGGACATAGCGGCCATCCGCGCTCGTCATAGGCTGCCGCCCCTCTTCCGATGGATCGATGATGGAAAGCCTTCGATGCCCCAGGAACACTTCCCCCTCATGGAAACGCCCCTCATCATCCGGACCCCGATGAGCCAAAGCATCGTTCATCCCCTGAACCGCCGCCATCCCCTTATCGGGGTCCTTCAATCCGTATATGCCGCTTATCCCACACATCAGAGCTCCTTCTTTTTCAGGATGGAGAGCACGTTATCGACCCAATCTTCCTGGGATGGATGAAGAGCGAGTTCGTGGGACCGATCCCCCATCTTTTTCAAGGCCTCCCCGCTTTTGTTCACAAATTGCGCCATACGTTCTTTAAGTGCTTCACGGTCCCCTTTAGGAAAAGACAGGCCGTTCTCCCCTTCCTCCAAAAATGCGGAAGCAGCACCGACCGCGTCGCTCAAAAGAAGAGGGGCTCCACTAGCTGCAAATTCCTGGACCACCACTCCCCAGGGCTCGAAATGGCTGGGGAGGATATAGACCGAAGTCCTGCGCATCACATCCGGGATATCATCGGGTTGAAGGAATCCTAGATGGAAGATCCGGGGATGTTCCGGCCGCTCCGGGTATAATTCACCCGTTCCACAGCAGAACAACTCCCAATCCCCTCCTCTGCCCTCTTCTACCAATTCCATAAAAGCCTTCCAAAGATCCCGGACCCCTTTATGCTCCACATAGCGGCCCAGATAAACGAAACGGCGAGGAAGTTCCCCCCTTTCCTCTTCGATCCTGGAAAAACGTTCCAGATCGGCCGTATAGAACCCCTTTAAGATCCGGTCCTCCGAAAAACCGATCCTCCGAGCGTATGCAGCTTGAGGCTCTCCGGGAACCCATACATGTGAAAAAAGCGGATAGATCCGCCAGGAAGCCCAGAGACGTCCAACCCGTTGACGGAAGGAAGCGGACCATTGATTGTCGAGAATGAGAACAGTAGGCACCTTCTTGACGTATTCGCGGACCGTCCGCAGATAATCCTTATCGATCCATCCGCTACAGAGGATCATGTCCGGGTCGATCTCATCGACCAAGGCCTTCAGAGAAGCTCCCGAATAACGTTCCCGCTCGTAGACCCCCATCCCTTCCGGTATCTCGAATCGGAAAGGGGCTTCAGCTTGAACGGGCCAGCGAACGATATGTACTTCGACATCCGCTTTTTCATGGAGCTTGCGAGCACAAGCCATAAAATATTCAGCGAGCTCGGTATAGAGAAAAAGGACCCGGTTCATCCGGCGCAAAATAACGGATAAGAAGAAGAACTGGAGCAGCCCATCCACCTAGAGCCCCATGAACCAAAGGCGGACCGCGAGGAATAAGGCCATAGCAGCGATGAGATACCGAACATAATCGCTTCTCACCCTTGAGGCCCATCGGCTGCCCACCCAAGCACCGATCATATTGCCAAGAGCCAGGACCAACCCTTTGGTCCAATCGACGCTATCGGCCCACAAAAAGACCGCTAAGGCGGCGACGGTGTAGATCAGGATCACGAAAACTTTGATCGAATTGGCTTGAGCAAGTTGAAACCCAGCCACTCCCGTCAGGGTGGCCAGGATCAGAAAGCCCACCCCCGCTTGCACGAACCCTCCATAAATCCCGATCAATAGAAAAAATGGGGCAGCAAACCAAGTTTTTCCCCATGAGGGAAGCTCTTTGGGATCATCCTTAGCGGGATCCTTTCGCAAAAGGAGGTATGCTCCCATGCCGACGATGACGAGCGCCAGGACCCGATTGAACCATTCGTCGCTCAGCTCCACAGCAAGAAATGCTCCCGGAATAGCCCCAATGAGCGCAACGGTTCCGAAAAGCAAGGAACGCTGAGGAATGTAGTATCCTTGGCGGCGAAAACCTTTCACGCCCACGATGGTCTGAAGGAAAATAGCTACGCGATTGGTGCCATTGGCCACATCGCTGGGCAAGCCGCTCAGAATGAGGATCGGCAGCACGAGCATCGAACCACCTGCAGCGACCGTATTGATAAAGCCAGCGATCAGCCCTACGACGAAGATGAGCAGGTGAAAGTCCATGAAGTACGAAGGTA
Source organism: uncultured Weeksellaceae bacterium (assembly GCA_964582635.1). Taxonomy (GTDB): domain Bacteria; phylum Bacteroidota; class Bacteroidia; order Flavobacteriales_D; family CAYVSK01; genus CAZIDL01. Next base: position 3,310 of record CAZOSO010000020.1, read on the forward strand.
GTATTACGCGATCGCCTTTCATCCGTCACGCTTCCCGTCGTACCTTTGCAAGATATGGCAAGGATCGTCGTCGGCCTATCGGGAGGTGTTGATTCCAGCGTGGCGGCCCTCCTTTTAAAACAAGAAGGGCACGAAGTGATCGGCCTGTTCATGAAGAATTGGCACGATGGGTCCGTCACGTTGAACAACGAATGTCCCTGGGTGGAGGATAGCAACGATGCCCTCGAGCTCGCCGAAACCCTCGGCATCCCTTTTCAGGCCATCGACCTGAGCGAGGCCTATAGAGAGCGGATCGTGGAGGAGATGTTCGCCGAGTACGAGCGAGGACGTACTCCCAATCCTGATATCCTCTGCAACCGAGAGATCAAGTTCGACCCTTTTTTAAAGGCCGCCCTAAGGCTGGGAGCTGAAGAAGTCGCTACCGGCCATTATTGTCGAAAAGATATCACCGAAGATGGGTATTACCGACTTTTGGAAGGGAAGGATCCCCAAAAAGACCAGAGTTACTTCCTCTGTCAGGTCAGCCAGGATCAATTAGCCCGCATCCGTTTTCCCATCGGAGACCTTCAAAAAGAAGAGGTGCGGGCGATCGCTCGAGAGCATGGCCTTCCAACAGCTGAGAAAAAAGATTCCCAGGGGCTTTGCTTCATCGGTAAGATCAGCCTTCCCGACTTTCTGAGCCAGCGTTTGGAAGAACGTAAAGGGGAGATCCGAGAAGTCCCGAAAGAAGATCCGGTGTTGAAAGAAACGGTCCCTGTTGGAGGAGACCCGGAAGATCCCGAAACCTTGGCCGAATGGACCGCCCCTTATCCCTTCGATAGAGCGAACAGCAAAGTCGTGGGAGAACATGCCGGAGCCCATTTTTTCACCGTGGGTCAGCGAAAAGGGATCGGGGTCGGTGGGAAAGATGAGCCCCTTTTCGTGCTCGAGCGGGATGTGGAAACAAACATCTTATACGTCGGTCAAGGGAACGATCATCCGGGCTTGTATCGGCAAGGCCTTTTCATTCCCGGATCCGCCTTACATTGGGTCAGGCCGGACCTGGAAGTTCCGATCGGCGGAAAAGAGCGCTATGAAGTCCGCATCCGACATCAGCAACCCCTTCAAGGGGCGATGCTGTATCGGACAGAGGATGGGGTTCATATCATTTTCGATGAAAAACAGCGGGGAATAGCCGCTGGTCAATTCGCAGCGTGGTATCAGGAAGGGGAATTGATCGGATCAGGGGTGATCGATTGAGCTCACTTTCCTCCGTTCCCCTCCAGATCTTTTTGGCAGTTCGCATCGAGCCTCGGCATGGAGGAACCGAAAAGGTTCGCCACCACATCGCTGGTCTCCGTGCTATAATACATCAAACAGTCGCTGTTGTCACAGTGCGAACCGTGTTGATCATCCTTATGCTCGTTCACCATCGGTGTCCCATTATCCACCAAACCGAGTAGATGTCCGAATTCATGCCGCATGACCGTTCCCTCCAGTTTCCAACGTGGAGGCTCGGTGGGCTCGTCGCTGTTATCGTGGACGGGATCGCCGAATAAGGCCATACGACGTGAACGGAAAGCCAATCCCAAGGTGCTGGCACTACCGTCATCGCCCCCGAATTTCCCGTCCACGATCAATAAATAAGCATTGATCCGTTCGCTGTTCTGGGCTGCATAAAGCCCCTTATCCTGGATGATCTCCTCCAGATCTTCTACGCTATAAGCGCTTTTTCCCTGGCTTTCGATGCGATAGGTCTCCACATCGATACCGCCTGGCTTTTTAAGATGCCGGCCCAAAAAGCTCCGAACGGAATCTATGGCCCGCCCCGTAGGTTCATACCCCTTCATATAATGGATATGGAACTTAAGCCCCCTGTAGGGCTGATCGTCGAGGTACTCATCCGCCTTTTCCCCCGGTTTATCCGAAACCCTTTTGACCGATCGATCCTTTTCGCAACTGCCTAAAAGGAAGAACAGCATCGAAAAGAGAAAGATGATAGAAGCTCGTTCCAAAACCGTTCTTCTTTGCTTCTTTATAAATTGGACGGGATCGGACGGAAACATGTTCACCGCAAAAGGTATTCTTTTTTGAATAAACGCAAGATCCTCATCTGGATCACCTGTTCCCTTTCTTTTCTGGGAGCCCAAGGCCAGGACAGCGAAGGTGAAGAGGAAGCCCCCCAAGGCTCCTTTGAATGGGGCATCACAGCGGGCGTGCAATTCCCAGGGGACTCTTCTGCAAGCTTTTACAATGGAAAGGCTCCGGACGACCGGATCAAAAGTTTGCTTCAGTGGCAGTCCGTGCGGCGGGAGGTGCGCAAAGAATTGGGGAACGACTACGAGTTCTTAAGCTATACACCAGCTCATAAAATGAGCTACAACACCGCTTATTCGGTTGGTTTGAACGCCCAATATTTTCCAAAAGGATCCGAGCAGCATTCGGTCCAAACAGAGCTCCTTTATTCCCGCTTGAAGACCGAGCATTTTTTCTACTTATTGGTGGATGATCCGAACAAAGCGGTGGACGATAAAAGAGCTTTCCCAGTCAGTGGAGAGGAGGACCGCTTCCTTTTTTCGCTCAATTACCATCGTGAAGGGACCGGAGATCCGTTCAGAGTTTTCGGACGAGTGGGAGCGAACATCGGCTATGCGGAGGCTAGTCGGAACCGGATCTCGATCGGGGGACTTCAGTATTCCGTGCTTCCCTCTTCCGACCCAAGGTATGGAGATCCAGAGATCCAGAAAGGGATGATCCTCGGAGGGCAGGGGGAGCTGGGGCTTCAATTCCAAACCGCTCAGGCTTGGGACCTTTCCCTTTCGGGACGGCTCTTATACAGCAAAGTGGCGATCGGAAAAGACGCGGCTTTTGAGCCGCACGGGGGGATCTACTTCCGTGTTATTCACACTGGTAACTGAAAGATGGAACAAAAAGGAGACCGGCTTTTTATCGGGATCCCTCTCAGCGAGCGACTCCGGGGGGACCTACATGCATTGGACCCCGATATTCCAGGCCTTCGTTGGCTCGAACCTTCGGTCCTTCACATCACCGTTTGCTTCATCGG
>CAZOSO010000020.1:6452-21393 GCA_964582635.1 uncultured Weeksellaceae bacterium
GAACTCCAAAAAAGCGGAGCGATCCATCATCCTTTGGGTGAAGCCCCACTAGGGACGAAAGAAGCATAGGATCGCTCCTGAGTTCATAGTTTTGACCTTCATGGTCGAACCCGAACATCGAACCGGCATAACACTATCAGGCGGGGCCGCCAGAGGTATTACCCACCTTGGAGTGCTCCAAGCGCTGAACGAAGAAGGGGTCTATCCGGATGTAATATCGGGCGTGAGCGGAGGAGCTATCCTCGCCTCCCTTTACGCTTCAGGGTGGAAACCGATCGAGATCCTCGAAGCCTTCCAGGACGAAAAACTTTTCCGGAACATCCAGTTGCGCTTCCCCAGAAAAGGCTTCTTGAGCATGGACGGTCTTTTCAACGTTCTCAAAAAGCACTTAGATGCCCGGGATTTCGCCGACCTTAAGACCCCCCTTTTTGTGACCGCTACGGACTTCAAAAGCGGGAAGCAAGTGGTTTTCAGCGAAGGGGACCTTTTCTTCGCTTTGAAAGCGAGTTCGGCCATCCCCATCCTCTTCAAGCCGATCGAGGACGAACAAGGAAATACTTTCGTCGACGGAGGACTCGTCAGCAATTTGCCGGTCGAACCGCTCAAGGGGAAGTGTCAAAAACTCATCGCCGTGAACGTGAACCCGATCGGACGCATGGAGCATTTTCCCAATATGTTCTCGGTGCTCGAAAGAACGCTTCATCTCAGTATCTGGGCGAATGTTGAGAAAAATGTCCCGAGTTGCGACCTCTTCATAGAACCTGAGGGGCTCCGTCGTTACAACATTTTCGACCTTTCTAAAGTGAAGGAGATCTACCGGATCGGTTACGACCACACGAAAAAGTTCTTGGAAGAGCGGATGGTCGACCGGCTAATGGGGGGATGATCGTTGCCCCCCTATTCTCTTCGCGAGCACTTCCTAAGCTTTTTTCTTTCCAACGCCGATCTCTTCGGTTTTTTCGGCAAATCCTCCTCGAAATGAATTACCTTTGTAAAGAGAGTTGATCATAAATCAAAAAAAGCACACGAACATGAATAATTCTGGAAAGATCTTTCTCGCAGCTTTGACAGGAGCAGTCGCTGGAGGAGTAGCAGGTATCCTCCTGGCACCTGAAAAAGGCGAAGAAACGCGTAAAAAACTCAACAAACAGGCTGAAAAAGCTCGGGAAGAGTTGAACGACCTTGTTGAAAAAGGCAAGGACACCGTGGAAGACCTCAAGAAGAAGAATGTGGGCAGCAATTCCTAAGACCCACATGGAGCCCTGAGAAGCTCCTATTCGAACTTTAAAGCCGACCCATCCTTTTACGGGTCGGCTTTTTTATTTTCCGTTGCTTCGTAACTTGGTCCCCAAGTTCGCGCTTACTGATGGAGGACAAAGACCGGCTCAAAGAAACTTACGATCACCTTCTCGCCTATCTGAAAGAGCGATTTGAACTTCTGCGGCTTCAATTCGCGGATCGGGGTGCACGTGAAGTTTCCACCATAGTTAGCAAGGTTTTGTTGCTGACCGTGATCCTCCTCGCCCTTTTCTTTTTATCCACGGCCCTCGCTATTTATTTGGGAAAGATCCTCGGGAACATGGCCTACGGATTCGCTGTCGTAGGTGCTGGCTACTTGTTCCTTTTCCTGATACTGGCCCTTCTACGCAGGCCATTGATCGAACGCCCCATTACCAATGGCGTGATCAAACGTTTTTTCAAAGGGAACGACGATGAGTGAGTTCGAGATCCGGAACCGGAAAGACCTCAAAGAGGCGAAGCGGGTCCTTCGCAAAAGGCTCGATCGACGGGAGGTCCTTATCCGGACCAATATGGCCTATTTTCAGGACCGCTGGGAGGATGAAAGAACCGGAGGGACCTTCCCCCATAAAAACCTGATCATGGACGGGATCTCCGTCCTGGTGGACGCTATCTACGTTCTCAAGGACGGCACCAAGAACAAAACCCGGCTTCTGATCCGCTTTATGGAGGTGGGCGTTCACTATGTGTCCGAACGCTACCTGGGGCGGACCATCCAGGTCATCAAGCAGATCATTCCTTTCATGAAAGAGGGGATGAAATGGGGGAGCAAGCAAAGTGAAGAAAAAGAGGAGGAAGAAGAGGCCTGACCCTTATCGTTCCTTCTTTTCAGTGAGTTTCTACCTCGGACCGGGCGGTCTCAAACAGCCTTTTTATTCCCCACCTGCATCCCCCTTGCTATCTCCTGGAACATTACTCCCGTTGCCTTGGGGGAAATGGATCGCTCTCGGTGGGATAGGTATCTCGATGCCCGCTTCTTTCAGGGCTTTTTGAACCCCCATGATCACTTCGCTCTGTCCTTCGAAATAATCGGTCATGTTCCCGGAATAGGTCACCCAGGCCCGCAATTCGAATTTTACCGCGAACTCCTCGAATTCAGTATAAAAAAGCTCGACAGGACGGTCTTCGCGGGCTTCCTGGACATTCTCCCTGATCCAATGGGTTACGATCTCACGGACCCTTTCAAGGTCTTCGTTCAAGCCTACACGACATTCCACATCGACCCTCCTGATGCCGTTAAAGGTGTAATGTTCAAAGGGCTCCTGCAAAACGAGCCGATTCGGGATCTCTACCTCTTGTCCCCAAGGGTTCCTCAACCTTGTTGCCCGAAGCCCGATGTGCTTCACTTCACCGAAATGGCCATAGCTCTCGATAATATCCCCCACATTGATCGGGCTTTGAACCGCCATGATAACCCCCGAAAGGATGTTCGCCGCCGCGTTCTGAAAGGCGAAACCAAGGGCCAAACCCGCGATCCCGACCCCTGCCAACAGCGATGTGACCGTCTTGTCCAGATTAAGGATGCTCAAGGCAGCGAAGAGCCCGATGATCATAATAATGATCGAGGTCATGGAGACCATCAGGCGGTTGACCGCCTTGTTCCTGGAAATCCTCCCGAGGCCTTTCTCCAAACCCTTCGCTATAAGGCGGGAGACCCCATAAAAAAGGAATATGACAAAAATGGCGAGAAGGATCTCGGGAAGCTTGGCGGACAATCCTTCCCACCATCCCTTTATCTTTCCCCAGAGCCCTTCAAAAGTTCCATTATTTGCTTGAGCTCCCAGCATCATAACCGATCGAGGTATCGATCCATCAGATCGAGGTAAAGCGATATTTTTTCTTTTTCCTGCTCCGGGTCTTCTTCCTGAGAAGCCCTGATAGCGGTAACCTTCGCCCGTACATTGGCCCTATAGGCTTTGTAGTACTCGAAAAGGGCTTCTTCTTTCCGGTCCCTCATAACAGGGTAAGCCTGATTGTAGATCTTCAGGAAATGAGAGGCCAGCTCATCCTCTTGATGGGCTTCCAGATCCATGCAGAAAAAAGCGATCTCATCGAGCACATCCAATTTCCGGAAAGAAGGATTGAATTCGATACAATCGAAGATCACGGGTTCTTCATCGATGAAGATATTCCCGGAATGCAAGTCCCCATGGCCATCTCGCACCATTCCCTCCTCTGCACGCGAACGCAAAAGGTCCTGATGAGCGTCCAGAAAATCATCGGAGCTCATTACAGCCCGCTCCACCCGATCTTCAGCTTCCTTCCCCAACAACTGCTCAAAAACACGCTCTTCTTGTTGGATGTCGTTAAAACGTTCTTTATAAGCATCGATGGAAGGCTCCTCCCGAACGACCTCTGCTTGTTTATGAAAGGGGGCCAGGATCCGAGCGATCGCTTCTACATCGCGATAACGGACTTCATGACGGTCCAGGAGGAGATCCATTTTCCGCTTTGGAGGCATCCTTTTCATGACAACCCCATAACCATAGGCCTCCCCTCCATCTTCGTTCTCGTCCATTTCCAAGCGGTAGTCATCGTCCTCCTTGATGACCCTTGCCACTCCTCGGTACATTTCCGGGGCAAGGCGCCGGTTCAACCGGATCTCTTCTTCACAATAATGTTTTCGGGCCTCGAGCGTGGAAAAGTCCATAAAACCCATATCTACGGGTTTTTTGAACTTATAGGCAGTGTTCGGGGTGAGAAGGACCCAAGATGCGTGGGTCTCGACCCGGTCCACTTCGTCCGTATTCCCCCGTTCTTTTAAAAATGCTCGGATCCCTTCGACATCCGTTTCGTTCATTGCGTTGCCTTTTCCGTTCCTTTCAAAGCTCGCTGGATCATATCCTCAAGTTCCAATTCCCCTGAATCAAGGACGAAATGTTCCCTTACTACAGGATCCATCTCCTTTTCGAGCGCATCGTGGACTTCCATATCCGCTTCGCTTTCGGGCCGATCTTTACTGACCCGCTCCCGGATCACTGAACGATCGGCCGTCATGCGGATCAAACGATAGGGGATCCCCTCTGATTCGAGGGGATGGATGAAGCGATCCCGAAGCTCTTTTTTCACAAAGGTGGCATCCAGAACCACGTCCTTTTTCTCGCGAGCAGCTTCTAGCATCTTTTGAAGAAGGAGTTCATAGACCCGTTCCTTGCTTTCCTCGCTATAGTCTCCCCTCAAGCCGTGCTCCATTCTTATTCCATCCGTATTGGAATGGAGGGCCTGAAGGCGTTCCGCAAGGGCTTTAGCAAAATACGTTTTCCCTGTTCCGGGAAGCCCCATGATAAGATAGACCATCCGTTCGATTTCGATCGAAGATACGAGCTATCACCCTGCTGACCTCTCAGCTTCCTTTTTGCAAAACATGCTTTTTCTTTCTTTGTACACACGATGGGTTGGGCATTATTATCCTTTCTTACAGCGATCTTTCGCTCTTTAGCGGATGTTTTCAGCAAGATCGGCCTCCAAAGGGCGGACTTGTATGTCGTGAGCTGGTCGATACGCGCCTTTTCCCTACCGGTCCTATTACCGGTCCTCTTTTTCATCGAGATACCCTCTGTCGACCCCCTTTTTTGGGTCGCCTTGATCGTTGGGAGTGGGCTGAATGTCATTACAACGATCCTTTACATGCGAGCGATCCAGGATTCGGACCTATCGGTGACCGTTCCGATGGTGAGTTTCACCCCGGTGTTCCTCCTTCTCACCTCTCCGATCATGGTCGGGGAATTTCCCGACTTGATCGGTTTGCTAGGGGTCCTGTTCGTAGTTGGAGGGTCCTATATGCTCCAGATCCAAAAGGCGGATCTGGACGCATTGGGGCCTTTCAAAGCTATTTGGCGAGACAAAGGTCCTCGGCTCATGTTGCTGAACGCCGCTATATGGAGTGTGACCGCTAATGTGGACAAGATCGGGATCGAGTACTCCTCTCCTTTCCTTTGGGTGGTCCTGACCCACACCGCCATAACCATCGGCCTGTTGCCGATCATGTTACGACGATCCCCTCACCGGGTCCACGAACTGCACAGCCGATTCTGGGCCCTCTTTCCGATCGGTTTGGTCACTTCGATCGCACTGATCTGCCAAATGGCTGCGATCAAAATGACCCTCGTGGTCCACGTCATCGCTATTAAAAGGGTGAGCACGGTCCTTAGCGTCGTTTGGGGAGCGATGATCTTCAAGGAACCCGGATTCGGGAATCGTCTCGGAGGCGTGCTCATCATGCTCCTAGGGGTCCTTCTGATCACCCTGGGACCGAAATGGTCAATGATCTGGTAGCTCCTTCCTTAACAGGTTCAGAGCAGCCCGTCCCCCCTTTTCGATATTGGTTTGGCGCTCTTGTCCGAGAGACCAGCATTCAGCGACTTCCCGATCTTTAGTAGCAACCGCCATCCACGCTGTTCCAACAGGTTTTTGAGCTGTTCCCCCGGAAGGCCCCATTATCCCGGATGTCGCCAAACCGATATCGCTACCGATGGCTTCGCGCACCCCGGAGGCCATTCTTTTGACGACCTCTTGACTCACAGCTCCGTGGGTTTCCAAAGTTCGGGAAGGAACCCCTAGAAGTTCCTTTTTCACATCATTGCTATAGGCGATGACAGAACCGGCAAAAACATGGGAGGAACCCGGTACGGATGTTAAAAGATGAGCGATATATCCACCCGTGCAACTTTCCGCAGTGGCAAGCGTGCAACCGCATCTTCTTAGAGCCTCTTGGATGTGGACCTCAAAGGCTTCTTCCCCCACCCCCACGATATGATCCGGTATCCTTCCCCGGAGCTTTTCTACGAATTCATCCAGGCAATTTCCTCCTTCCAAGGCTTCCCTCTCGAGCATCATCGCACGTATCCTTACCGTTCCAGGTGCTGCCAGGTAGGAAAATCGGACCCCTTTGGCCTCATAAGCCCTGACAAGGTCTTCGATCCTTTGCACAAGTGTGGATTCACCGAGCCCCGAAGTGACGATCGACCGAGAAGGAAGGGGCTCCTGCCCCAGTTCCTCTTTCAAGGATGGTAAAAGTTGCTCTTCGACAAGAGCCCGCATTTCATGAGGAACACCTGGAAGGGCGATCGTCTGTGTTCCGTGTCGATCGAATCGGATCCCCGGTGCTGACCCTTTGGGGTTCCGGATAATATGAGCACCCTGAGGCATGTCCGCTTGAGCGAGGTCTCGCTCGGACACCATCCGTCCACGAGCGGCGAGATAATCTTTAAGGTCTTGCTCGATCTGAGGATCCCGCTCCAAATCCACCCCATAATACGCCAGAAGCACTCCTTTGGTCGGGTCGTCATCAGTGGGTCCGAGTCCCCCTGTAAGCAAGAGAAGGTCCACTTTCCCTTCCCATGAAGCGATGGCTTCACGAATGGAACTGGAGTGGTCCGGGACCGAACGGATCTCCCGAACCTCGACGCCGTGTTCGGTCAAACGGCGAGCCAAATAGGAGCCATTCCGGTCAGCCACCGAACCGTTCAAAAGTTCATCCCCGATCGTTATAAGTGCAGCTTGCTCCATCAAAAAGGGATCCCTTAAATTGGCACGAAGATCGTGAAGGGAAGAAGTTCACTTCAAAATTCCGAAAAGCATGTTAAGAATCAGCCGTCTTATTTTCAGTTTTCTCCTATTAACCGCCCCCATGATCGGTTGCGGGCAGATCGGAGACCTTAAGGATGCATCCGACAAAGCCGAGGAAAAGGTAATGGGGAAGGAAAAAGATCAAAAACTCAGCGAAGAAGAGATCGTCCATGGTCTCAAGGATGCCTTGAAGGTTGGGGCCGAAGAATCGGTCGATCTCGCTTCCCAAAAGGGCGGTTTCAATCAAACCCCCCGCATCCGGATCCCCTTTCCTCCTGAAGCTAAAAAGGTCAAGAAGAAAGCCCTTGAAATGGGCATGGACCAAAAGGTGGAGAAGTTCGAAAAAACCATGAACCGTGCTGCAGAGAAGGCCTCCAACAAGGCTAAGGACATTTTCGTCACGGCGATCAAGAACATGACGGTAGAAGAAGGGAGAAAGATCCTCGAGGGCGATACCAATGCGGCCACCGAATATCTTCGGAACAACACCTATGACCAACTCTATACTGAGTTCAAGCCGATCGTCGAAGATGCCAATGACGAAGTCGAGCTGACCCGCTATTGGGATCCGTTAGCGAAGGCCTATAACAAGAGCACCATGATGACCGGTGAGGAAAAAGTGAATCCCGATCTGGACGAATACGTGACCGAAAAAGCCATCGAGGGACTTTTCGTATTGATAGCTGAAGAGGAGGCGAAGATCCGAGAAGACCCAATGGCCCGTGTCACAGATATTCTGAAAAAAGTGTTCGGAAGTCAGGACGGCTGATGGACCGATCGTCGGAGATCGTGAGCATCTTTTCCATTCTTAAGGGGGTCGCTTTCGCGATCCCCTTTTTTCTGCTCCCTAAAACCGTTTGGGGACAGGTTTTACAGGGAAGAGCGGACAGCAATACGATCCGATCCCTGGGTTTGGGAGCTTCCTACACGACCACCCTAGTCCATACGCCCGAGGTCAACGAAGTCCGAGGAAGTCGTCCTTTCGGGCTGAGCTTTTCGTATCAACATCAATATCTGGATCGAGCTACATACGAGCATTGTGGATGTTATCCACGAACGGGCGTCCTCGGCGGATGGTTCCATTTGGACGATCCCGGGACTCTGGGGAACTCCTATTACGCAGCCGGTTTCGTGGAACCTTTCATTTGGGCCGGGAAAAGCGTGGACCTTTCCTTGCGAGGGGTAATGGGAGGAGCTTATCTGACCACCCCCTATCATCCCGTTAAAAACCCCGAGAACAAAGCCTATAGCACTCACCTTTCCTTCTTTCTGGAGTTAGGGGTCTATGCGCATGTTCGGGTGGGGCCTCGGAGCACGATCAAATTCGGGGCTGTATACGATCACGCCTCCAATGGTGGTGTCGCCCTTCCGAATAAAGGCTTGAACCATCCGGGTGTCTCCCTCACTTACGAGAGGAGTTTTTCCCACCAACGGTTTCCTGAGCGGGAAGCCCCTTCAAGCGGAGGGAGGGAAAGATCCCCTCGAATTGACCTCACTTTTTTTGGAGGGGGCAAGACCGTGGGGACCGATCATAGTACCTTTTATCCTTTCGCGGGCCACTCGATCGATTGGGCCTATCCCCTCTCCTCCTTGCATACCGTTACCTTAGGGGGTGAGTGGGTCGTCGATGGAGGGTTGAAGGAGGAATTGAGACGCCGTTCGACCCATGCTGATCCCCAACGCCTTTCCCTGAACATCGGGCACGAATTCTTAATGGGACGCTTTATATTCTCCCAGCGTTTAGGCGTATATCTATACGACCCCTCCCGCTTGGACGATCCCATCTATCACCGTTGGGGGTTGACCTATCATCTCACCCCGAGCTACTTCATCGGGATCGACTTGAAAGCCCATCGACACATTGCCGACTTTATCGACTTAAGAGCAGGCATCTCTTTGGGCAACGAACAAGAGAAAAGAAGAGCTGTTAACTAATGGAAATGTTACGAACCACGAGCACCATATTGCTCTCACTGTTACTGAGCGGAACCGCTTGTAGCCAGAAAAACGAAGAAAAAATGTCGCAAGGGGATAAGCAGTTCGAAGTTCAAAAGAGCGAAGAAGAATGGAAAGCCGAACTCAGCAAAAAGGAATATCACATCCTTCGGGAAGCTGGGACGGAAAAACCGGGATCCGGCGAATACGTTGATACCGAAGCGGACGGCATTTTTCAATGTGCTGGTTGTGGGAATCCTCTTTTCGACACGGATGCCAAGTTCAAAAGCGGCACCGGATGGCCTAGTTTTTACAAGCCCTATGAAGAAGAGAGTGTTTTGAAGCGGCCCGATAACAGTTTGGGTGCGACCCGGACCGAGGTTCTTTGTGCAAAATGCGGGGGGCATCTAGGGCACGTATTCGATGACGGTCCCGAGCCTACAGGAAAACGCTACTGCATCAACTCCGCAGCGCTCGATCTTGAAGAGCGATAAACAGCTTTCCACGCTCTTTTCTTTACATGGGGCATCCTTGGCTGTCCATTCTAGAGGCTGGTCTTCAAGCGGGATTTCTTCCAGGGGATCGAGCTCACGCCCGGCTCAGTTCTTATAAGAGGCCTCGTCCTGAAGAAAGCGACCGTTCCCGTTACAAAGAGAGTGCGGTCCTCCTGCTCCTTTATCCGGATGAAGAAGGCCATCTTCGCCTCATACTGATACAAAGACCTGGTTATCAGGGTGTTCACAGCGACCAAATGGCTTTTCCAGGGGGCAAAAAGGAAACTCACGACCCCGATCTTCAGCGAACGGCGATGCGGGAAACAGAAGAAGAGATCGGAGTGGATACAAGCCGGATCAAGGTCATGGGAACACTTAGCGAGTTGACCATCCCTCCTAGTGGATTCATCGTAACCCCATTTGTGGGTCATATCGATCATCGACCGCCTCTTCAGCTCGATCCTCAGGAAGTCGCCGGCCTTTATGAAGCTCCGCTTCACTGTTTTTTGGGAGAAAAACCGATCCAAAACTGCAAGGTGCGGGCCGGCAAAGACGGAGTGCTCTTAACGGTCCCTGCTTACCTTTATGAAGGGAAGGTCATTTGGGGAGCGACCGCGATGATGCTGAGCGAATTGAGCATGCTCCTCGAGCAAAGGGGAAGCTGAACAGGTGCCCAGAGTGTTAAAAAAACCTACCCCCCTTACACCTCCTTGGATACGTTGTATGAGGCTCCTTCATGGAGGGGTTGGAGGGAGATCATAACGGATCAGCTCCAGAAGGGCTCAAGGAGCCTTCATTTGGAATAAGAAATATGAAGCAGGACTTCCTCTTCAGCTTTTAGGAGGCTTTCCTTAACTATCTTCGTCGTTGGTATGTATTCCCAGACCGAAGAGAACTACATCAAGGCGATCCATAGCCTCAACCAAAAGGGACGGGAAGGGGCATCGACCAAGGCCATAGCGGATCTGCTGAACACGCAAGCCTCTTCGGTCACGGACATGCTCCGCAAGCTTTCGGATAAAGGTCTTGTTAATTATCAACGGTACAAAAGGCCTGAGCTCACCGATAACGGGATAGCCGAGGCGATGCGGATCGTCCGAAAACACCGGTTGTGGGAGACCTTTCTCGTCGAAAAGCTGGGATTCGGTTGGGATGAAGTCCACGATCTGGCAGAACAGCTGGAACATATTCGATCACCTCGCTTGACCGACCGTTTAGAGCGCTTTCTGGACTATCCGCGTTACGATCCGCACGGAGATCCTATTCCGGATAAAGAAGGGCGGATGGAAGCTCGAGAAGAGCTCTTGCTATCGGGATTGGAAGACGGCGAAAGAGCCAAGATCGTTGGTGTAAGGGATTCCTCGGCCGAACTTCTCCGATATTTGGACCGAATGGGATTGGTCCTCGGTACCGACCTAAAGGTCGTAGAGCGCTTCCAGTTCGATGGTTCCAGGGATCTGGAAAAAGTGGACGGGGAAAGGCTCACGATCTCCTTCCAAGTGGCCCAAAACCTATACGTGAACAGGAATCGATAAGAGCAGCAATAGAGCGGAGCAAGAAATTATGGCGGATTTTTTACCCCCTGAAAAGATCGACATCAAGAACAAGAAAGCCTGGCACGAATTCGAAGTGCTGGAACGCTATACGGCAGGGATCCGCCTTCAGGGATCGGAGATCAAATCGATCCGACAAGGAAAAGCGAGCATCAAAGAGGCTTTCTGCTACTTTCATCGGGGTGAGCTTTTCGTCAAACAGATGCACATCGCTGCTTACGAAAAAAGCGAAGCCTTCTTCGGGCACGAAGAGCGACGGGAACGAAAGCTTTTGTTGAAGAAAGATGAGCTTCGAAAGATCCAGAAGAAAGTGAAAACCACAGGGCTCACGGTGGTGCCTTTGAGGCTTTTTATCGGTAAAAGCGGCTTTGCGAAAATGGAGATCGGGATCGTTCGCGGGAAGAAAAAGCACGACAAAAGAAGAGAGCTCAAGGAGAAAGACCTCAAACGTGAGATGGAACGCGCCAAGAAAAGCGAGGAATAAGCCTAAAGCAGAACTCCGCTGCCTTTATCATAAAAAAAGGCGGCACCCGAAAGGGATGCCGCCTTTTTTATAAAGTGTCAGGATCTTCTTAGAAGAAGATCGAAACGTTGATACCGCCGGAGGACATCGTCGAGAATTCCCCGTTGGAAGTTTCGGTCTGGTGGTTCCAGGTGCTTCCATCATCTTCCGTGGAATTGCTTCCATCCTCGCCTTTTGCACTCCAATCACCGGTCACTTCACCGCCTTGGGAAGTGCTCATGAAGCCGATCTTGTACTCCATTCCGATGGAAACCTTGTCATCGACGAACCAGTTGAAACCAACGAGGCCTTGAACACCCCAACCGAATCCACCGGGTTGCTCACGGCTCGACTCATAACTGTAGGTGTTCTCGTTGTCGTTGGCCGTATTCCAGCCTTTACGCTCAACGGTTGAGTCGATGCTGGTGCTTCCGAGGATCGCGATCGGGATCTGCGCCCCGAAATAAGGATCGATATTGCTGTTGGTACTGATGTGCTTTTCAATACCGGGCGCAATACTGAAGTTGAACTGGCTACTGCTCGTAGTCACCTCCGAGTAACTAGCGGAATCAGAACCGAAGCTTTGGTTATTGCCGTCGCTATCCGTGACCATTTCACCCCAGTCAGCACTGTCCTTATTGATGTTCTCCGTACTATTGGAGTGAATCCCCAATCCAAGACGGATGGCCATATCGCTGGACAGGTAATAACGGCCGAAGATCTGGGAGTTACCGAAAGCATCGTTCCGCCATTGGTTACCAACGCTAGGTGTGCCAGCACCGCCGCCACCGAGGAATCCCCCGATATTCACATTCGGCGATAGGTCGTAGTTAAAACCGATGCTAATGTCACCGGACTCAGCCTTTTTGTTCATGTCATCATCCTGGGCGGAAGCCGCGAAGAAGAAGCATGAAGCCATAAAGGTCATTGCAAGATACTTGAAAGTCTTCATGATCAATGGTTTTTGGGTTTAACGATCATTCGCAGGTCGAAAATAGATCGCCTTCTGAGCACGAATGTAAATAGCTTTTGCCTTTTGTGAACAACACCATGTTAATTTCTGACATCGTTTTTATAGCCAAAGCAAATAAGGAAAAGGGGAGCTTCTATTTACGCTTTGCTTTTCGATCGAGCATGGGCACGAAGTGGAAAAAACCATGGTCGGTCTCGCAAATAGCCCCATGCTCATCTTTATCCACCCTTTTCATCCGCTGTTGATCGGTTTGGCCTACAGGCACCACCATGATCCCTCCGGGTTTTAATTGCTCCAACAACCCTTCTGGAAGTTCAGGAGCCCCACAAGTAACAAGGATGCGATCGAAAGGAGCAAAAGCGGGAGCACCTTGATACCCATCCCCAAAGAGGCATCGTACCTTGAACCCGTAACGCTGGAGGATATAGCGGGCCTTATCGTAAAGTTTCTTTTGTCGTTCCACCGAGATCACCCGTGCGCGCATCTGGGATAGAACAGCTGCTTGATACCCGGATCCGGTACCGATCTCGAGCACCCGATGTCCCTTTTCAACCTCCAACAAAGCTGTTTGCCGGGCAACAGTATAGGGTTGTGAAATGGTCTGCCCTGCATCTATCGGAAAAGCCCGATCTTGATAGGCATATTCGAGGAAAGCATCGTCGAGGAAAACATGCCGTGGCACTTCCCCTATCGCTTGTAAAACCGAAGGGTCTTCGATCCCTTTTTCCTTCAATTCCTCCACCAAACGTTTCCGGAGTCCCTTGTGTCGGTAGTCATCCTTCAAGATCGGCATCTTTGTGACGAAGATAGAAAAAGGGGGCTAAAGCAGACCCTTTCGAACCTTGCGGAATCCCTTAAATTTGCCCTTCCTCATTACAGGACCTCCATGCTCAAGATCGGTGTACTCGGAGCCGGACATCTCGGCAAGATCCATATTCGGCTCATTTTAGAATTGGATAGGATCTATAAACTCGTGGGGGTCTACGACCCGGATCCCGACAAGATCCAAGAACTGAGCAGCGAACATGAGGTCCGATCCTATTCATCTATGGAAGCTTTGGTCGAGGATGTGGAGGTTGTGGATATCGTAACCCCTACGCTCGACCATTATCACTGTGCCGCCTATGCGCTTAAAAATTCCCGCCATGTATTTGTAGAAAAGCCTCTAACCCATTCTCCAGAGGATGCTCGCTCCCTGGTCCGGCTTACAGAAGAATCGAACATGAAACTTCAAGTGGGCCATGTGGAGCGCTACAATCCTGCGTTCAAAGCAGCGTTCCCTTACCTTGATCGCCCCATGTTCATCGAAACCCATCGTTTGGCCCCTTTTAATCCAAGAGGAACAGATGTTCCGGTAATATTGGACCTCATGGTCCACGACATCGATATCGTCCTCAGCGTTGTCAATTCTACCGTACAAAGGGTCCATGCGAGTGGAGTGGCTGTTATAAGTGATTCACCGGATATAGCGAATGCTAGGATCGAATTCGCGAACGGTTGCGTTGCGAACCTAACAGCGAGCCGGATATCGATGAAAGAAATGCGAAGGAGCCGTTTTTTCCAGAAGGACGCTTATATCGCCGTAGACCTCTTGGAACACTCTTTTGAAGTGGTCCGTATCCAAGATCCGGAAGGGGACCCGAACCCTTTCAGCATGACCTTGGAAGATCAGAAGAGCGGGCGCGTTAAAGAAGTCTCTTATGAGAGCCCGGATGTTGATAAGAACAACCCGATCAAGGAAGAGCTGGCCTCCTTTGCTGAGGCCATAAAAAGTGGAGGAACACCGGACGTGACGGTCCAGGATGGATTTCAAGCGATCGACGTGGCCCATCGGGTCACCGAAAGTGTAAGGGCCACCTCTGGCTTGATCGAAGATCAGGAATGATACAGGATAGGAAAGAAAATCACGGATCGCAAATCTTATCCATCCTGAGCTTGCTCTTGATCGCTTTGGGAGCTTGTGAGGTGCTGGACCCCGAAGAAAAGACCCCGTCTTTCATCGAGGTTCGCTCCCCTTCCCTTGCGACCGATCCCTCGATAGAAGGCAGCAACTCTCACGCCATAGAATATGGGTGGGTTTACGTGGATGATCAACTACAAGGGGTTTATGAGTTGCCAGCTACCGTTTACACCCCTAATACCGGTCATCGTAACATCAAAGTCAGAGCAGGGATCGATCGGAACGGAAGATCCAGCGACAAAGCCCCTTACCCCTTTTACACCTTTTATTCCACCGATCGAAAACTGGTCAAGGACAGCACAACAGTGGTCGAACCGGAGTTTCAATATTTCGACCCTCAAACCAAGAGCATCAGCATTTGGAATGAAAATTTCGACGATCCGAATGCTCAGAAAGTAACAGCACGGCCGAGTAGTGATACCACCCTGGACCGGACCCAAAACTCCAGTGAGATCTTTGAAGGGACAGCTTCCGGCAAGATCACCCTCTCCTCGAGCAGAAACTTCTTTTTAGGGGCTTCGAATGGGGACTTCGATTTCAAAAAAGGAAATGAGGTCTATCTCGAATTGGATTACCGAACCCGGGATACCATCAATGTGGGGATTCTCGCAGAATATCCCGGTAAAACCATCAAGCGTTCTTATTTGAACCTCACGG
>CAZOSO010000021.1:0-19219 GCA_964582635.1 uncultured Weeksellaceae bacterium
ACGCTCGTCCCGGCTTTTTGTGCTCGCTGCTCCCGGAAAGCTTCGCTTTCGGTCGCAGCTCCCAACAAAAAAGCCCGCCTATCGGCGGGCTTCTTTTGGTGGCGGAGAGAGCGGGATTCGAACCCGCGGTTCCGAAAATATCGGAACGCCAGTTTAGCAAACTGGTGGTTTCGGCCACTCACCCATCTCTCCGTATATTAAAGGGCTGGCGTTCGTCTTTGCGAATTTAACAGTTCCCAACTCCCATGGCAAAAGCTTTCCTTTCCTTTTTCCCCCTTCTTCTCGAAGAGGCGATCTAACTTTGCTCTCCATGGTACGACCTTTAGAGCGCTTGCTGATCCTTGTCCTTTTTTTTAGCGCCTGCCAAAGCCCCGAGCCTCAAAAAGGCGGCGATGGAACGGTTCGGGTCCATAAAACCTCCGAGCCGGCCGGCCTTAACCCCATTACGAGCACCGGGAGCGAAGCCCTCGAGATCCAGAATTGCCTTTTCCAAAAACTCCTCGATCATCATCTCTATACAGAGGAATTGGTCCCGGTCCTCGCTGAAGAGGTCCCTGAACCGGAAATTTTGAACGACTCCACTATCCGTCTCACCTATCGGATCCGGGAGGAAGCAAGATGGGATAATGGGGATCCGATCCGGGCCGAGGACGTAGCTTTTACGATCAAAGCCGCCCTCAGTCCCGGGATCGACGCCCAGGCTAAAAAAGGTTATCTCAGCATCATCCGAGCGATCGAACGATCAGAGGACGATCCCAAGAAGATCGCTTTCGTTTGCGATCGCTATATCCGAGCCCTCTATTCGACCGGAGCGGAATTGGCCATCCTCCCTGCCCATGTTTATGACCCCGAAGGAGCCATCTCTTCTTTGAAGCTCCGGACCATCCGGGAGGATCCCGATAGCATCAAAAAGCGAGAGGGCTATAAGGAAATGCGGGACCGCCTTAATGCCAAAGGGATCGCTCCCGAGGATCATCCGAAGGGATCGGGCCCTTATAGGCTCCAAAAATGGGTGGCTAAGGAAAAGCTCGTCCTAGAACGAAAAAAGGATCATTGGACCCAAAAACTCGATACGACACCGAACCCCTATTTCACCGCTCACCCAAAGCGCATCCTTCACTTGATCATCCCGGATAAAACCAGTGCTCTGAAAGCGTTGAAAAAGGAAAAACTGGATGTGATCGACCATTTATCGGCCGATCGTTTTGGATCTCTCAAAAACTCGAAGAGCATCGAAGAACATTTCCATTACAAGGTCGCTCCCCAATTGGGATATAGCTACTTGACCCTTCGGATGGACGACCCGATCCTTCAGGATCGCTCGGTCCGGAAAGCTTTGGCTTGCTTGGTCCCCAAAGAAAGGATCCGAAGCGACCTCACCGGAGGTCACGGAAAATTCCTCGTAGGGCCCGTGCATCCCTCTAAAGAACGCTACTATCACGATGCCCTCACCCCCTATCGGTTCGACCTTGAAAAAGCCCAGAAGCTACTAGACCGAGCCGGATGGAAAGACCGGAACGGGGATGGGATCCGGGAAGGAAGGATCAATGGCGAACCCAAAAAATTGAGCCTTAGTTTTCTTTACAACGCGGGAAGCGAGACCCGGAAAAAAGTAGGGGTGCTTCTAAAGGAGAACTCTAAAAAGGCTGGGATCCGTATCAAACTAGAGCCTGCCGAATGGTCCATATATTCCCAGATGCTCGAAAAAGGCAATTTCCAAGTGGCCATCGGCGGCTTCGCTTTTTCGAACGCCCCTCAGGACCCTCGACAGCTTTTTCATAGCAGTGCCAGCGATGGAGGCTCCAACTACGCGGGATTTGGAAGTGCCCGAACCGATTCCCTGATCGATTCACTACGGGTCACGCTCGATCCCGAGGAACGCAAAAGCTATTGGTATGCCCTTCAGGAAGCCATTCACCAAGAGGTGCCGATGATCTTCTTGCAAACCGCCGTGAATCGACTGGCGATCAACAAACGCTTCGGAGAAGTGAAAAGCTCCCGGATACTCCCGGGCTTTTGGGCTCCAGGCCTTAGGGATACGAGCTGGGCCGAACCCTGATCCTATAACTCCTATTTTCCCTCCTTTAAGACGAAAAGGGATCTATGCTCCGCTATATCCTTCAACGTTTGCTCCTTTTCGTTCCCACCTTCTTCGGGATATCGGTTTTCGTCTTTTTTCTTTCCGAACAGGTGCCGGGGGATCCAGTGAAAATGCAACTCAAGGGAGGAAACCCCGCTCAGGGAATGAACAGTCCTCAGCAACGGATCTCGGATCAAGCTTATCGGGAAATGCGCCAGCGAATGGGGTGGGACGTCCCTCCCTTTTATTTCAGCATCAGCGACGGGACCATCCCTGACACCCTCCATCGGATCCCGGACCCAAAGAAACGTGAGAGAGTCCAGCGCTTGGCTTGGGAATACGGTACCTGGGAGCAGGTGCAGGCTTTCATGAAGGCCAGGGATCGCTTGCTCAAAAAGCTGAAAAAAGGAACGAGCGGTAAAAAGAACGATGAGAAGATCCAGGCCAAAAAGACCCTCTATTCCTTCTTCACCTCTCCCAGCTCCGAAAAGATCGCTCGAAAACTCCAAAAACTGCGAGGAAGCCTAAAAAAAGGACATCTATGGAACGACCACAGCGCGTCTTTTCAAGCTCTGGAGGGAGCTTTTCACGCAATGGTCCAAAACCGTTGCGAATGGAAGCGATACCTTCCTGCCTTCCATTGGCACGGATCGGAAAACCGGTATCATACTTGGTTCTTCGGAGACCGACCCTGGTTCGGAACTTCCGACCCCGATAAGGAATATGCCGGATATGGGGTGATCCGAGGGGACCTGGGCCATAGTTTCTTTCAGGGAAGGCCGGTCGGCAAGATCCTTTGGGATGCCTTCTCTTACACCTTTCTTTTCGGGAGCATCGCTATTCTCTTGATCTATGGAGGATCCCTATTGATAGGGGTTTACACCAGTGTGGGACGACATCCCCTGAAAGAAGGGACCCAGACCCTTCTTTTGCTTCTCTATTCGATGCCCGAATTCTGGATCGGGACCCTTTTGATAACCTTGCTGGCCGATCCCGACCTCCTGAACCTTTTTCCAGCGGCCTACACCTTGATGGAGATCCCAGAGGGAGCCCCTTGGTGGCAGCAAGGACTGATCCATCTCCAACATATGATCCTGCCCTTGTTCTGTTTCACCTACGGATCCCTTGCCTATGTATCGAGGCAGCTCAAGGGCGGTATGTTGGATGCCTTTCGTTCGGATCATATGCGCAGCGCGATAGCCCGGGGTATCCCTAGAAGGAATCGGATATGGAAACACGCCCTCAAGAACGCCTTGTTACCGATCATTACCGTGTTCGGCACCCTCCTTCCTTACCTTCTCTCGGGTTCCGTCATTATCGAATCCATCTTTTCCATCCCCGGATTGGGGCGCACCACTTATCAGGCCCTCATGGCCCGGGATTATCCGGTCATTTTTTCGATGCTCCTTTTTTCGAGCTTCCTCACGATGATCGGCACCCTTCTTTCGGACATTCTTTATGCATGGGCGGATCCGCGCATCGCTTATCGTAAAAAAGAAAAGGGATGAAAAGCATTGGAGCATGGTCGACCAAGGCCAAGTGGGCCCGGAACATCCTCCTCGGGTCACTCCTCCTTGCTCTAATGGCCGACCTGCTCGCCAACGAACGAGCCCTTATCGCTTCCTTTCAGGGAAAGCTCTACTTCCCCATCCTTCGTTCTTATGCCCAAGAATGGGGTGCCCTCGAAAAACCCCCTGAACCCTGGGAAACGTCCTCCCAAAAGCTCGAACCGGAATGGGAGGCCCATCCATTGATCCCTTATTCCCCAGGCCGGACCGACCCAGAAGTGAACGCTCCGGTCGGACCATTTGAATCCCAGATGGAAAAGGGGGTCCATGATCGCCACTGGCTCGGCACCGATGACTTGGGCCGTGATCTCTTGGCCGGTCTGATCCATGGAACGCGGAACGCCCTCCTTATAGGGGTCGGTTCGATGCTAATAGCTGGGCTTCTGGGCGTTTTTTTAGGAGCCATGGCCGGGTATTACGGCGACCATAAGCTCAGATTGCGCTGGGGAGAGCTCATCATCGGAATTCCGATCCTTTTTCTCGCTCTTTTTTATGCCTTTTACGCGAGAGGATACACCCTTGCTAGCGCATGGGAGAGCAGCGGGCTCGACTTTTCGGTGCAGCTTCTGATCAGCTCAGCCATCCTTTTCGCTGCTTTTCCCCTTACAAGAGCTTTATCCTTTCCATTGCGCTCGATCCCCATCCTCAAAAAGAAGTTCCGTTTTCCATTGGATATGCTGGTCATGCGAAGCATCGATGGGCTCCTTTCCATCCCTTCCCTTTTCTTGATCCTCGGGATCCTAGCTGTCTTCCGAACCCCGTCCCTTTCTTTGCTCATCCTCGTTATCGCCCTTTTGGGTTGGTGTAACATAGCGCGTATTACGAGGGCGGAGTTTTTAAGGGTCCGGGAAGAACCCTTTATCGAAGCCGCCCGCTCGGTCGGGAATCCGGACCATCGTATCATCTTTCGCCATGCTCTACCTAACGTAACAACCCCTGTTCTGATCGCCATGAGTTATGGGGTGGCCGGGGCGATCCTCACAGGGTCCGCCCTTTCTTTTCTGGGGCTCGTTCCAGGGGATCTGACCTTTTGGGGCGGTATCCTTGCAAAAGCAAGCGGGGAGCTTTCTGCTTGGTGGCTAGCCGTCTTCCCCGGACTGGCCATATTCCTCTTAGTGGGTAGTTTTAATGTCCTAGGTGAAGTTCTGCAGGATAAGAAGGAAAGAGGATCAAAAAGGAAAAGAACAGCGTTCTGAACATTCACCCCCTCGACCTGCCTAAGAACGAGTACAGCCTCAATTGAACAAGCCTTCCCCCCTCTTGATACAGCTCATTGAGGGTATTCGATCCGCACGTGATAGATGTTCATCAACTTCCGCTTGAGGATCTTCTTGATCCGAGTAATGTCCCGGAGCGTAAGGGGTGCATTGATCAACTGGTCCTCTTGAAGACGAGCTTCGATGATCCGTTCCACCAGGTTATCGATGGCATCAGCATCGTAATTCTTTAGGCTCTTGGAACTGGCCTCCACCGAGTCCGCGAGCATTAAAACGGCGGTTTCTTTGGAATACGGAAGAGGCCCAGGATAGCGGAATTTGGAATCGTCCACATCCTGCTCTTCGAGACCGAAGTTCCGAATGTGGTCCCGAAAAAAGACCTCAACGCGCGTAGTGCCGTGATGGGTACGGATAAAATCGATCAAGGTGTCGGGAAGCCGATGTTGCTTGGCCTTAGCGACACCGCGGGTAACATGGCTGATGATCACCTGAGCGCTTTCCTCCGGTTCCAGATCCCGATGCGGGTCCATCCCGACGGTCTGGTTCTCGATGAAATACATCGGTTCATCCGTTTTCCCGATGTCGTGGTAGAGGGCCCCTGCCCGCACGAGCAATGCATCACCTCCGATCTCCCGGACCACTTCTTCGCAAAGATCCGCCACTTGAAGCGAATGCTGGAAAGTTCCGGGTGCGTTCGTCGCGACATCCCTTAATAAAGGACTGTTGGTGTCGGAAAGTTCCATCAAAGAGATCTCTGAAAGGAACCCGAAAAGTTTCTCGAAGAAATAGATCAGCGGATAGGCAAAAAGGGTCAGCATGGCACTTCCTCCGAGCCAAGCAAAAGAAAGCGTATCGATATCCTCTATGGAACCCGTGCGCATAGAAGCCAACCCCAAATAAGCAACGGCATAAGTAAGGAAGACCAAGCCGGCGGAATTGAAGAACTGGGCTCGCTTCCGCATATTCACAATGCTGAAGATGACCACGGTACCAGCGATGATCTGGAGAAATGCGAACTCGTACTGGTCGGACACCAAAAAGCTGATGATCAACACGGTGATGAAATGGATGAAAAGAGCGGTCCGGATATCGTAAAAAGCACGGATAATGATCGGTAGTACGCAAACAGGGACCAAAAGGGAAGAAAGGATCTCCGTTTCAACGACCGTTCGCGTCACCAAGGCCATTAAAACGATCAAAAGGAGGATAAAGACCAGCTTCGAATTCTTTTCCAAGGCGTCTTTTCGATATAGGTTGAGGAAAAAGAAAAGGGCGAGCATGCAAAGGGCGACCATGATGCTCTGCCCCAAGTAGATCGTTCCCAACTCTTTATCTCCTCCCACCTGCTCTTCATAAGCTTCCTTAAGTGAGCGGAGCTTCCGGTACTTCTCCTTACCGACCGGATCCCCTTTCGAGATGATCAGCTCGTTCTTTTCCACCTTTCCCCGACTTCGGGACACCTTGTCCAAACGGTCCTCTATCGCTCGCTCGGTCTTTTTCTGATCATAGCGCACATTGTAAGCGATCACATTCTCGATCCGATCGAGCAAGAAATCCCGATCGATATCCGGGTATTCGGCGAGCTTTCTTTCCACGAAACCAGCAGCGCTCGAAAAATCGAAAAGGCTATCAGCAGGAACGGTCTCAGCTATATGGCCTTTGACATAATTGATCATCACTGGCTCATCCCCAGAGGAGCGATGTTGGTCGAGCAGGTTCACCACTCCTTTTGAAAAGACCGTATCGAGAAGCTGTTTCCCCACCCGGATGTGCCTTGCCCGTGCTAAACTGTCCTGGACCTTCGGGTCTTTCCCCAGGAACTCTTTTAAGGAAAATTTTGCCGTATCCCTACTATAACGGTTCTTTTTCCAATCCTTCACCACCAACTCTTCAAGCCGCTCCTTCTTTTTAATGGCAACTGAAGGATGATGGACGTAGAATGGACGAACAGACTCCCGGACCCTTTTCTTTTCCGCCTCGAATGCTTCTTTCGTCTTCTTGATCGAAAAATCAAAAGGAGCGATCAGGTCCTCATGGGTCCACGGTCTCCCTTTTTCGAACTCGTAGGCGAACTCCGCCTTTTTGGGGTAGATGTATACGATCGCCCCGATCGCCAGTAAAAAAAGAAAGGCTTTGTAGATCTGGTCATGCCTTTCCCGAATACGCTCAAAAAGCCCAGGTTTCTTACTGGATGGATAATGGCCTTGGTCGTTCCGTTGTCGGTCTTTCATGAAAGAGGGACCTAGCTACTCCCGATGAGCCGTTATGAACGAATTTAGGACAATTTCGGGGATCCCGCTTTTTCCTTAATTTCGCCTCTCCTACCTAAAAAATCCCTTATCATGCGCGAAGTCTACGTCGTATCCGCTGTAAGGACCCCGATCGGAAGTTTCGGAGGGGGTCTTGCTACGCTTCCCGCTTCCAAACTGGGAGCAAAAGCCATCGAAGGAGCTCTGCAAAGAGCCGGAACTGACCCCGGAGAGGTCGAAGAGGTCTTTATGGGGAATGTGCTCCAGGCTGATCAAGGACAAGCGCCAGCACGCCAGGCCGCTATTTACAGTGGCATTGGGGATAAAGTCCCTTCCACCACCGTGAACAAGGTTTGCTCTTCGGGGATGAAATCCGTAAGCCTCGGGGCTCAAAGCATCATGACCGGGGACAACGAGCTTGTCGTCTGCGGGGGTATGGAGAACATGTCCCAGACCCCCTATTATCTGGATAAAGCCCGTACCGGGTATAAATTAGGAGATGGAAAGGTGATCGACGGCATGATCAAGGATGGGCTTCACGATGTTTACAACGACTACCATATGGGGAACGCTGCTGAACTCTGTGCCAGCGAGTGCGGGATCTCCCGGGAGGATCAGGATGAATATGCCATCATGTCCTATCAGCGTTCCAGTAAAGCTTGGGAAGAAGGGCGGTTCAAGAACGAGGTCGTCCCTGTGGAGATCCCGCAGCGGAAAGGCGACCCGATCCAGGTGGACGAGGATGAAGAATACAAGAACATCAAGATGGATAAGGTGGAGAAGCTCAAGGGAGCTTTCCAAAAGGATGGCACGGTAACAGCCGCCAACGCTTCCACCATCAACGATGGGGCCTCTGCTCTGGTCCTGATGAGCAAGGAAAAGGCTGAAGCCCTGGGGGCAGAACCGATCGCTCGGATCCGTTCCTATGCGGATGCCGCACAAGCTCCGGAATGGTTCACCACAGCTCCCTCCAAAGCGCTGCCTAAGGCCATCGAAAAGGCCGAGCTTCGAATGGATGATATCGAATATTTCGAGATCAACGAGGCTTTCTCCGTGGTCTCTATCGCCAACAACCAAGAGCTCGGGCTGGACCCCGCTAAAGTGAATGTGAACGGAGGAGCGGTCTCCTTGGGGCATCCGATCGGCAACTCCGGTTCCAGGATCCTGGTCACCCTTCTGAACGTGCTGGAACAGAACAACGCCAAAATCGGCGCCGCAGGCATATGTAACGGAGGTGGCGGAGCTTCTGCGATGGTCCTTGAGCGCATTTGATCCATTTCCGCACCGACCTGTCAGGTTTCGAAACCTGACAGGTCGAATTCTATTCCGATCGAAACCTCCTTTGGAATAACCACTTTAAGCATCATTCCCGGAAGGGATGAGCCCTCCCATCGCTCACAAATGAGCCAACAACTCCTTTTCGGAGAACTCTACCGGATCGAGGAAGAAAAGGAGGAATGGATCCGCATCCGAACCCATCACGACGGGTATCCCTGTTGGATCGAGCGGAAACAAAGCACCCCGATCGAAAACGAAAGGTTCGAAACATTAAAGAATGAAGGAGGCCGGGCTCTTCCCCTCTCCTTCCCTGCTACTGATCGCGCAGGGAATCGCCTGAACCTGGTGGCGGGATCCCTCATCCATCCGAGCGAGGAAACCCCTTACCCCTTGGAGTTCCCCGATGGGATCGAACTCGGACCTTTAAGGGCTGAAGGGGATCGAGTACTAAGAACGGCCGAAAGGTATATCAGAACTCCTTATCTATGGGGTGGAAGAAGCCCTTTCGGGCTCGACTGTTCGGGCTTTGTCCAAACGGTCCTCCTACTGCATGGGATCCGGATCCATCGAGACGCTTCGGACCAAGTCACGGAAGGGCGTTCGGTGTCCTCTCTAGAAGAAGCGAAGAGCGGTGACCTGGCGTTTTTCCAAAACCAAAAAGGCAAGGTCGTCCACGTAGGGATCTTGGACGGGAAAGGTCACATCGTTCATGCTTCCGGTATGGTCAGGATCGATCCGGTGGACGAAGAAGGGATCATCCCCGAAGGAAGTTCGCGACATTCCCACACGATGTACGGGTTACGAAGGGTCCTTTGATCAAGGGGCTCCTACCGCACTATCTGCACCCATCCCTTGCTCTTTCCGCATCTTTTTGTGGAGCTGATCGAAGCGCTTTTTCAATTGCCGGTCCTTGTTGAGGGCACCGGCGATCTTATTGAAGCGATCCCAATCGATCCCTTCCTTTTTCTTCACCACTTCCTTCGTCTTCTTGCGAAGCTCCTTCATCCCTTCTTGTTGCTGCTTCCGGATCTCTTTGACCTCTTTTTTCTCCTTCTGGGTAAGCTTTGGTTTTCCCCTCCTACTCTTCATGCCCTTCATGATCTGCCGGAAGCGACGCATGCTCATGGAAGACTCTTCGATGGCTTTGCGCTGATCGTTCCGCATCTTCTTTTGCATCGGAAGCACTTCGAGACTCACTTCCACAAAGGTCTTCAGCTCTTCATCGCTCACATCCACGTTCGCCTCTCCTTTTAAAGATCGAGGATCGTTCGGACCAGCTCCTCGCGACCCACCTCCTCGAGGGTCACCTCCTTGACCCCCGCCTCTGGGGCCTCCTCCTTGGCGAGCTTGCCCTCCACGTCTTCCTTGTTGCTGCTGAGAGGACTTATCGAAAGCTTGGCTGTTCCCTTTTGAAGATTCATCGCCGCCTCCGCAGGAAAAAAGAAAGAAAGAGAGCATGAAGGGGAATGCGATGGAAAAGATGGTCCGTTGTATTGTCTTCATAAATGGATCTTTGAAGAGACGAATTTGAGGAGTTTGAACGGGGATCCCACGTTCGGATCGTTAAGATCCTTTAGATCCTTCGGACGCTTCGGCTCGAGCATTCTGTGCCATCTCCCGGATAAGTCCCTGAAAAACAAGGATCAGATCCTCTTCGGCTTTTCCCGCTAGTTCGATCACTTCATCGATGTCGATCGGCTTGAGATCATCGGGATCACACTCATCCGTAATAACGGTCACCGCTGAGCAGGGAAGATCCATGTGGCGAGCAGCGATCACTTCGGGAACGGTGGACATCCCGACCACATCAGCTCCGATGGTCCGGAGATATCTATATTCAGCAGCGGTCTCGAGCATCGGTCCTGTTAAAGACACATAAACCCCTTCGTTAAGGGTCACCGCTTCTTTTTCGGCCAAGGCTCTCAAGCGATCGTTCATGAGCTTGTCGTAGGGTTCGCTCATATCGACGAAACGGGGACCGAGCTCATCGATATTGGGACCGGTCAACGGATTGTCCGGCAAGAGGTTGATATGGTCGGTGATCAACATGAGCTGCCCTTTCTTCATTTCAAGGTTCATCGTCCCTCCGGCATTCGATATAAGAAGCTCTTTGATACCGAGCATCTTCATAACGCGGATCGGAAAAACCACCTGGTCCATCGAATAGCCTTCGTAATAGTGGAAACGACCTTTCATGGCAAGGACTTTCCGCCCCTCTAGTTCGCCGTAAATAAGCTTTCCAGCGTGAAACTCCACTGTTGCCTCAGGGAAGTGGGGGATCTCAGCATAAGGGACCTCCTTTTCCACTTCGATCCGTTCAGCCAGTTTCCCAAGGCCCGTCCCGAGAACGATCCCGGTCTCGGGAGCACTGACCCCCTGCAATCTTAAATGTTCGACGCTTTCCTGAATTTTCTCGTATTCCATCATTAAGGGGTTTTCTTTTTGAAGATAAAGGGATCGAAAAAGCCGTTCACTTTTTATCGGAACTTCCTTCGGGTTCCTCCCGGAAAAAGCGATAATAGATCAATTTCATGTACTCATTGTTGACCATGAGCATCCCCTCCTCGCTCTTCCACCATTCCTCTTCATCATAACGGGAAGAGGAGGCTCCTCGATAGCGGATATGCGTAGATACGTCCTCGAAAAGCGGTTCGAAAACATATCGTACCCTTCTCAAATGGAACTTATCGCTCAATACGATGGCGGTATCCACTCCGTGTTCTCGGCAATATGCTCGACAAGCGATGGCTTCTTCCCAGGTGCTGGTCCCTTGGTCCAAGCTCTGAATGGCCGAATCAGGGACCCCCTCCTGCTTCAAGATGCGTGCAGTTAGATCGGATTCGGTCGAATCGATCCCAAAGGCTGCCAGCGAACCTGGAATATTAGCTCCCAAGCAGACCACTCGAGGGACCTTGTCCGCTTCATAAAGAGAGGCGGCTTTCCTTCCCCGATCGAGCGAATTCCCCCCTAAAACAAAGGCCACTTCGCCTTTTCCCGGCGGATCCTCCAGGATCAGATAATCCCCCGCACAACGAAGGATGGATCCTCGAAAGAGGTAGAGCAAAAAAAAGAGCAGGAACAAAATTCCCAGCCCCCATAGGGTCCTTTTCATCCACTTGCTCATTCGTCATCTCTTTGCAGGGCCGGATCCCCGAGACCCCTAAGACGCTCTAGAAGAGGTGGATGCGAATAATGGACGAAGACGGTATAGGGATGGGGATGGAGGTTGGCCAAGTGGTCCGATGAAAGCCGCTTCAAAGCTGTAGCAAGTGCCTCTCCGTCGTAATTTTCTTTGGCATAGCGATCCGCCTCGTATTCGTTCTTGCGGGAAAGGGAATTCATGCCAATGCCCAAAAGGGTGGATACCGGTGAATAAAGGATGGAGAAGCCCAAAAGGCCGATGTGAAAGCTGGCTTCTTCCACACCAAAGGCCTGTGCTAGGATCCGGGAATCGACAGCCCAAGAGAAAAGGTAAAGCATCAGGCCGGTATGGAGGAGGGAGATGATGACCGAACTCCGCGTGTGTTTTTTCTTGAAATGCCCGATCTCATGAGCGAGCACCGCCACTACTTCTCGAACACTGTGCTTTTCGATAAGGGTGTCGAAGAGCACGATGCGCTTTTTACCACCTAGCCCACTAAAAAAGGCGTTCGCTTTGCTCGATCGCTTGGAACCGTCCATCACATAAAGATCGCTCAAAGGGAATTCGACCTTTTCGCAGAAAGAACGGATGGCATTTCGCAGTTCTCCCTCCGACATCGGCTCCATCTTATTGAAGAGAGGCAGTATGAGGCGGGTGTAAAAAACCGCCATAAAGAGCGTAAAAGCACCCAATACGGCCCAAGCATAGAGCCAAAAATCCGTTCCGGCCCATTGATAGACCTTGAGCACAAGGGCAAAAAGGCCTCCACCTAGGACGATACCGAGGATCCATCCTTTGATCCGATCCGCTATAAAGGTTCCAGGAGTGCTTTTGTTGAAACCATAACGTTCTTCGATCACGAACGTGTCGTAAATGCTGAAGGGAAGACCGATGAGCTCGGAGCCTCCCATAAGCACTCCAAAAAAGAGGATGGGGCGAAAGATCGGATCGGAAGACCAGCCACCCACGATCTGATCGAGCTGAGCGAACCCCTCAAAGGCAAGGAGCAAAAGGATCGCGACCAGGGAAAGACTGGATGAAAAGGCCTGAAGCCGTTTTTTGTCGCGGTGATAGTTCAAGGAACGCTTCATCCGCTCGGCATCGAAATGATCCCGAAGGCCTTCCGGCACCTCATCGCTCCAATTGCGCTCATTCAACCAGTCCAACCAACGCTCGAAGAGCGTGTGGAAAATGATGATCAGGATCAGGATCCAAAAAAGGGTGCTCGCGTCCATCCCAACTCGAATTTTCTATCAATAAGCCCCCATCCGCTTCCGAAGGAACCATTCGATGCTCATCAAAAGGAGCAAAGGAAGGAAAAGCCATTTCCACGAAATGAGGTCCGTCATCCGTTCCTGGGTATAACGGACCGGCTTAGCGGTCCCTGAGCTTTCGATGCTATCGGGTATGCTTTCCATCGCATCGGGGTATGAAACAGTACCTCCGGTCCGACGGGCCAGATCGTATAGCAATCCATGATCAGCGACTGTTCGAGCGCGCTCGATCCGAACAGGGGTGACCGTAAAACGCCCCCTTTCGGTCAAAGTATCCTCCTCCAAAGCAGCTTTGGCCTCCCATTGATAATCCCCTGTTGGAAGCATTCCGGCTTCCAAGCGATATCCGCTACTGGTCCTGGAGAAGGAAAAAGGATATGTTTTTCCCTCTTCGTTCCGGATCTTCATCTTCACTCGGGGCTCGTTCATGAGCTCATAACTCCGATCATAGAGCTCTGCCGTAAAAGTGATGGTCTCGTTCTCGCGGTATTCTTTGTCCCCTTCCACTCGGAAACGGCTCTTATCCTCCTTTACGGAAAGGTATTGAACGGTCTTGCCGACCAACTTTTGGAAGCCTTCTGTATTTCCGTTCTCTGCCATATCCCTTAAACGCCATCGCCACAAACCTTCACCGGTAATGACCCCGAGCTTTTGTTCTCCGTCCTTGGAAAAAGCCCAAAGGGGTTCTTTCACTTTAACCTGACCCACCTTTTTGGTGAAGAGGGTCTCGAGCCCTTTTCCGGTCTCCCACTTTCCGAATGGAACGGTCAAAGGAGGCCAACCTGACACCCTTTTCCCCACTTCTCCGATATCGAAATGGTCGAAGTTGGGATCGAGGACCGGGGATGCCTGATCGGTCCTACCTTTTTTGGCATAGATCCGCAAGCCAGGGATAAAGCCCGAAAGGTCATCATAGGAAGTGCTCGATCCACAAACGAAGAGTACGGATATATTGCGCTCCCTGGCCTCCTCGAGCATCGCACTCATCCCATCTTCTCCGGAAGGAAGTTGGTGAAGGATCAAAAGATCGTGACCCTCGATCTTACCCTCGAAATCATCGACCAATTCGGTGTTCACCTTGTAACTGTTCTTTTTCTCAATAGCCCCTTTCAAAGCTCTTATATCCGGATGCGGGGCATGAGCCAAAGCCAAGACCTTTCTTTTGCTTTCGAGCACCTCGATAAAGAACGCTTTCCGGTTGTTCTTTTCACTCACCTCACCGTCCACAGGACGCACATTGACCACATAACGCTGAAGCCCTGCCGAATCCGCTGGCAAGGTGGTCTTTTCAACTTGCAGGTCCTCCTCGCGATCGAAACGCAGCTCTTTCCGATAGAGCTCTTCCCCGTTATGCGAGATGGTCAACACGGATTCTTTCCCTTTCGCCTTTCGTGCTCGCACGGCGGCTTCTATCGGAAAGCGGTTCCCTTGATAAGCATAACGATTGTGCACCACCTCCTTAACGATAAGATCCCTTCTGACCGTAGTATCCCCCAAAGCGATACAATGAACGGGAGCCTCCATGCGATCTGCATAATAGCGGGGATCGGCCCCTGTATTGTAGATCCCATCGGTAGCCAGGACCACCCCTCCCAGATTCCGATCCTTAAAACGTTCCTGAATCCCTTGAAGGGCCCCAGCAATATCGGTTTGTTTAGCCGAAAAGCCGGTCGAAATACTGTCCCTAAGCTCTTTTCCAAAAGAAAAACGGCGGAGCTTGTAAGATCGAGCGAGTTTCTCGTTCAGGGCCTTCAACTTTTGAGGGTAAGCATCCGCATAAAAAGCTGAATCCCCACCGAGCGGGATCGAAGCTGAGACATCCTGTAGCACCGCGATCAAGGGTTCCTCCACTTCGCTTTCTTGGGTCCGAAGGAGCGGACGAAGCAAAAGAAAAGCCAATAGGAGGACGAGCAAGAAGCGAAAAAAGGCGAGCAGCCCTTTTACCCGGGGAGGGAACTCCTTGGTCCTCGGATCGAACCGATAAAGAAGGAACGCATAAGCCCCCGCAAGAAGGAGGCAAAAAATGCTGAACCAAGCCGGATATGTGGTCACCACCTCCAAAGGGACGCCAAAGAGGACCTTAAGGAACGGTCAGCTCGGAAGCATCCCGCCACAAACGTGCATGGTTTGGCCCGTCACATAACTGCTACGGTCGGACCCCAAGAACACGGCCATTTCAGCAACATCTTCGGGTTTTCCGCCTCGCTTGAGGGGAATGGCCTCACGCCATCCGTTCAGGGTCTCTTCATCCAATTCCTCGGTCATTTCGGTCTCGATAAACCCAGGGGCGATCGCATTGCAACGGACCCCCCTTGAGCCGAGTTCCAGCGCCACAGACCTCGTAAAACCAAGGATCCCGGCTTTGGAGGCCGCATAATTGCTCTGACCGGCATTTCCTTGCACGCCGACCACAGAGCTCATATTGATAATGGAGCCTCTTCGCTGCTTAAGGAGATGCTTTTGCACCGCTTTCGTGATATTGAAAACCGATTTGAGGTTCGTGTCCATGACCTGATCCCAATCGTCCTCACTGATCCGAAGAAGGAGGTTATCCCTCGTGATGCCGGCATTATTGACCACCACATCGATCTTCTCCATGTCCTTGAGCACTTGATCGATCAAATTCTCTGCCTCTTCGAACTTCGCAGCATCGGAGGCATAGCCTTTGGCCTCAACCCCCTTGTCCTTGAGTTCTTGCTCTAGGGACTTCGCCTTATCTTCAGAGGAGCGATAGGTGAAGGCCACCTTTGCCCCCTCCTCTGCAAAACGGGTGGCCACCGCACGGCCGATCCCTCTTGTAGCGCCAGTAATAAGTGCGACCTTTCCTTCAAGTTCAGCCATGGTCATTGTTTTTGGTTCGAAGGGCCTCCTTCAATAAGCAAAAAGGGGATACGCTTCCATCATTTCGTTGACCTTTCCCTTCACCTCTTGGATCCTTCCTTCATCGTCTTTGTTCATGAGCACCTCATCCATAAGCTCCACCACTTGTTCGACCTCCTTTTCTTTGAGGCCTCTTGTGGTGATCGCAGGAGTCCCGAGGCGGATCCCGGAGGTCACCATCGGTGGTTGTTCGTCGAAGGGCACCATGTTCTTGTTACAGGTGATATCCGCTTTCACAAGAGCATCCTCTGCATCCTTTCCTGTAAGGCTTTTCGGTCGAAGGTCGATGAGCATGCTGTGATTATCCGTCCCCCCTGAGATGACCTTGTAACCTTTCTGGTGAAAGACCTCGGCCATTTTTTGAGCATTCTTGATCACCTGCTCTCCGTATCCACGGAATTCAGCTCCAAGAGCCTCTCCAAAAGCGACCGCTTTGGCAGCGATCACGTGCTCGAGAGGGCCTCCCTGGGAACCAGGGAATACCGCACTATCGAGAAGGGAGAACAGTTTACGGACCGTCCCTTTTTTGGTCTTGATCCCCCAGGGATTCTCCATTTCCCGATCTCCCATCATGATCAACCCTCCACGCGGTCCCCGCAAGGTTTTGTGCGTCGTCGTGGTCACGATATGGCAATGAGGGATCGGATCGTTGAGCAACCCTTTTGCGATCAAACCGGCCGTATGAGAAATATCGGCCAAAAGCAAGGCTCCCACTTTATCGCTGACCTCGCGCAGCTTTTTATAGTCCCAATCCCTGGAATAAGCGGAAGCTCCGCAAATGATCATCTTCGGCTTTTCCCTCTCAGCGGTAGCGACCAGCTCATCGTAATCGATGGTACCGCTTTCCTCTCCAACGCCATAGAAAACAGGGTTGTAGAGCTTTCCTGAAAAATTCACAGGGGATCCGTGGGTCAGGTGCCCCCCGTGAGCCAGATCGAAACCGAGGATCTTATCGCCGGGGTTCAGGCAAGCCAGCATTACTGCAGAATTGGCCTGAGCGCCGGAATGCGGTTGAACGTTGGCCCATTCTGCGCCGAAAAGTTCTTTCGCTCGGTCGATGGCGAGCTGCTCCACTTTATCCACCACTTCACAGCCCCCGTAATATCGTTTTCCGGGAAGCCCCTCTGCATACTTATTGGTGAGCACAGACCCCATGGCCTCGATGGTCTGGGGACTCGCAAAATTTTCAGAAGCGATGAGCTCGATGCCCTTCGTTTGACGCTCTCTTTCTTCCTCGATCAGGTCGAAGACCACTTGATCCTTTTCCATAACGCTTTGACTTTCCATAATATGTTCAGATGAACGGTTTTGG
Source organism: uncultured Weeksellaceae bacterium (assembly GCA_964582635.1). Classification (GTDB taxonomy): domain Bacteria; phylum Bacteroidota; class Bacteroidia; order Flavobacteriales_D; family CAYVSK01; genus CAZIDL01. Next base: position 17,001 of record CAZOSO010000021.1, read on the forward strand.
GATCGAAGGGCAAAGGTAGGAAAAAGCAGTAGGCGGCTTCCCTTCACGCTATAAGTTCCTTCTATCCCCTCTGGATCCCTTAGCAGGGGACAAAAAAAGCCGCTCGTTCCTTTTGAACGCGCGGCTTTTTTTGATATCCCGGGCTTACCCGAAAGGTTCAGCGGACGATGCTCACTTTGTGGACGCTGACCCCGCTATCTCCTTTTACGCGGATGTAGTAGATGCCGCTTTCGCGATCGCCAAGGTCGAACCCTTCTCGATGATGACCGATCTCCTCGAGCTCTTTCTGACGGATCACTTTTCCGACATTATCGAGGATCTCGATCCGAACGTCACCCTGTTCTGCTTTATCGATCGCCACATCGAAGCGTCCTTTGTTAGGGTTCGGGAAGACCTCTACAGAACGTCCATCAGCTTCTCGATCCGCCAGACCGGTATTCTCCTGGTTCACGTGAATGGTGATCGTATCCTTGTCCACGCAATTCCCCAGATAGGCCGTGAGAACAACGGTGTAAGTACCTGTGGCTCCGTAGGAATGACTGGTATCGGTCGTATTGGCCGAAGTACCGTCCCCAAAGTCCCAATGGAAGGAAGACCCGGTCGAACCAGCATTGTCGAAATAAACAGTGGCGCCGTTCGACAGGGCCACGACCGTATCGTTCGCATTGGCAACAGCCACCGGATTCTGATCGACCGTGACATCCGTCGACACGAAGTTGCCTTGACAGCTACCGTTGGAAGCAACCACCGTATAGGTGGTCGCGCTGCTCGGAGATACCGTGATCGATTGGGTCGTATCCCCGGTGTTCCAATCGTAGGAGCTGCCACCGCTCGCGGTCAGCGTAACCGAGTCCCCATTGCAGATCGTGGTGTCTTTCGGGGAGACTTGAGTGGTCGGCACCGAATTGACCGTTACATCGACGGTATCGATCTCGGAACAATTGGAATTACTGATGTGGGCATAATACTCCGTGCTACTGGTGGGACTTACGGCCACGCTGGACCCGTTGGAAATAACGGTCCCACTCTGATCCTCCCAGTAGTAGCTGGTACCTCCAGAAGCGTTCAAGGTGACCGTATCCCCTTCACAGATGGTCGCCTGCGTGGGAGTGACCGATCCGTTGATCGTTCCGTTGTTGTAGATCGAGAATCCAACGGAATCCTTACAACCGTTCGGATCGGTGACCACTACGTGGTAACTGCCTTGGCCGAGCCCACTAATGGAGGAAGTGGAATCCCCGGTCGACCAATCGTAGTCATAGGGGCTGCTACCACCGCTCACATTGGCTGTAGCGGATCCCGAATTGCTGTTACAGGTATCGTCGGTGGTGCTAACGGAAACGCTGAGCGAACTCGAACCGGGTACATCGGCCGTGCTCGATTCGGTGCAACCGCTATCATCCTTCACCACGATATCATAAGTGCCCGCTGTCAGGCCACCGAAACTATTGCTGCCTTGGAAGCTGCTTCCGTTATCGATGCTATAAGAATAGGGGGAGCTTCCACCGCTCGCATAGATCGTGAGGCTACCTCCACCACCGCAGAAGGCGGTATCGGCATCAACACTATCGATGGCCAAAGGTGATGGTTCATTCAGAGTGACCGTGGTTGAATCCTTGCATCCCGCCGTGTTACGAACCTTCACCTGATAGGTGTTCGCACTCAAGCCCGTGAAATCATTACTGGCTTGCCAGCTAGCTCCATCATCGATGCTGTATTCATCGGAATTGGTGGCATGAATGGTAAGTTCCCCATCAACAGCGCCATTGCAGGAAAGATCCTTGCTAGAGACGCTATCGATCACAGGCTGGTTGGGCGCCGTGAGCTGAACGGTATCGTAAGCTGTACAACCGTTGGCATCCCGTACGATCACATCATAAGTACCGGGGCCAAGGCCCGTGAATTGGGAACTGCCCTGGTAACTGTTCCCGCTGTCGATGCTGTACTCATAAGGAGTGGTCCCGTCCACAGCGAAGACCTCGATATCCCCATCGTTATTGGTACAGCTGCTCACATTGGTCCGTGCGATGCTATCGATCGCAGGGGATGGCATGGAGTCCACATTGGCCGTATCATGGACGGTACAGCCGTTGTTGTCCTTGACCACCACACCATATCCGCCACCGGAAAGGCCGGTGAAGGTATTGTTGCTCTGGTAGTTCGCTCCGTTATCGATGCTGTACTCATAAGGAGTGGTCCCTCCGGAAGCTTGGATCTCG
>CAZOSO010000021.1:19319-21383 GCA_964582635.1 uncultured Weeksellaceae bacterium
TCCGTTATCGATGCTGTACTCATAAGGAGTGGTCCCTCCGGAAGCTTGGATCTCGATCTCTCCATCACTCCCGTCACAGGTTTGAACGTCCGTCACATTGACCGCATCAACATTGGGCGTGGGGATCGAATCCACAACGACCGTTTGTGCATCGATGCACCCGTTATCATCGCGCACTTCCACATCATAAGAGCCGGGAGCGAGTCCCGTGAAGGTGCTGTCGCTCGTCTGATAACTGCTTCCGCCGTCGATGCTGTAATCGTACGGTTTCGTTCCCGACACCGCATGTACGACGATCTCGCCATCGTCGCCGTTACATGTTTGTTCGTCGGTAACATCGATCTGATCGATATTCACGCCGCTGATCGGTTCCACATGCACCGTATCGCTGACCCTGCAACCGTTGTCGTCCTTTACGACCACATCATAAACGCCTCCTGCAAGTCCCGTGAAATCGTTGCTGGACTGGAACGTGCTTCCGCTATCGATGCTGTACTTGTAAGGAGCAAAACCGTCCGAAGCGTAGACATGGATCTCCCCATCGCTGGAACCGCATCCACTGGCATCCACCACACTTATGCTATCGAAGCGCGGCGCCTTTACCGAAACGTCCTTCGTTATGCTGTCCACCGTACAACTCCCGTAAGCATAAAGCGTGATCTGTTTATTGCCTCGGGAACTGTATCCGATGGTGGAGGTTTGCCCGTAACTCGTGTCCGGATTCCCGGTCGGAGCCAGCCATGCGTAATCGTTCACATTGATCGAAGGACTACCGTCAACTGTCACACTATCCCCCAAACAGATGTTAGAGGAAGACCGGGTGAAATCAGCCGAAGGTTGTCCCGTAGAGACGAGGACCTGGGTGTACATGGATGTAGTGAGGTTCAATCCCGACTCTGCAGATTCCCAGCTGGTCCCGTCGTAAAAGAAATTGGTGTTCAAAGCCCCGGTACCACGATCCTGGGCTGTATAAAAGCTCACGGTATCCCCGTTCCCGTAGTTCACCTCATAACCGATGAAGAAACGACCGTTGACTTGAGCCGGCGAACTGAAATGGACCTTGTTATAAGAGAATTCCGTGAGGTTGGAGATCTGAACGCTCTCCGAATCCAGAACAGCACCCGGTACTCCGGAATTGTAATCCCAGACCTTTACCTTGATCGTGGAAAGAGGCCCCCCGTTCACAGCTTTCCCGACAGGAACTAGGGCTGCATTGATATAGACCAAACCGGATGTGGACATGGAATCGGCAAATCGAGCGAAGCCGCATCCACTATGCCCTGGATAATAACCCCATGAACAGCCAACACTAGACACATCGTAGTAAGTAGCCGTATCGTTGGGTTGGATCTGATGGATCGTATCGCAATCGGGGTTCGAGGCGACCACTTCGATGTAGTTGGTCTTCGTCTCGGTATCCGTTCCATTGCCGTTACTCACGGTCAAGGAAACATCGTAGGTCCCTGCGGTATTGTACTGAATACCGCTGGGGTTCTGATTGGTGGAAGAATTCGGATTGCCTCCGTTAAAGGTCCAGGACCAACTGTTCGGAGCCGGATTCCCCGTGCTCAGGTCCGTGAAATCGACCGTACCACCGACCGGGATCGTCGTCTGATTGGCCGTGAAATCGGCGTTCGGTGGACCCGGTCCTTGTGGGACGCAGAAGAAATGGGACGTATCGCTTCCATAATCCGGATCCGGCCCCATATCCACAAGGGTATCTCCGGTTGAGTTGTCGATGATGTGGTAATCCCCGTCCACCGAACAACCACCGTATTGAGATCCGTAAAGGCCATCTCCGTAGGAATCGGTGATCTTGAACTCGTAACAGGCATCCGGAAGACAGAACTCGATCTCCTTGCTCCATCCCCCACTTTGATCATCATAGGCCCCGTTACCGACCGAATCGATGATCTGGCCGGTGTTCGTGTCGCGGACCAACCATCCGATATCGGAACCGTAACAATCCGCATCGAGATGAAGGGTGACCTTGTTCCCATCCTTGATGGTGAAAGAGGTGCTCGTCGTATCGTTCCCGTTCACCGTATCGCTCACCCCGTTCGG
>CAZOSO010000022.1:0-19107 GCA_964582635.1 uncultured Weeksellaceae bacterium
GGCAGACCTAGGGTCCGCACTGGAGACATCTTGGCGAGGGTTCCCATGCGTTCTCTTTTTCAGATAGTTCGGTTGACGAAGCGAATATGAAAAAGTGTTCGGTCAAATCCAAAACTTGTCGAAATTCCTTTTTAATGATCCGGAATTCAAGAAGAGCTTCTTTTGGAAGTGGAGGAAATTCCATGATCCTGTTAAATTTGCAATAGCAAAAGGAGCCAAAGCCATGAAACAAGGGATCCATCCGGAAGAGTACCGCTACGTCGTTTTTAAGGATATGTCCAATGGGTATTCGTTCATCACCCGTTCCGCCACCCCTTCGAACGAGACCATCGAGTGGGAGGACGGCAATGAGTATCCGTTGGTGAAGGTTGAGATCTCCAATACTTCTCACCCTTTCTATACCGGAAAGATGAACCTGGTCGATACGGCCGGTCGCGTCGATCGCTTCAAGAACCGGTACAAAAAGTTCTACGAGCAGAAAGCCAATAAAGGAAAAGAAGGGGGGCAGGAAGAAGAGCAAGAAGGCGACAAAAGCTAAAAAAAGAAGGCCTTTTTCCTTGAAGCTATAGAAAGGCCGCTCCATTTCGGGGTGGCCTTTTTTTCGTATAAGGAGTTTTCTCCCGTGCCATGCATCCGATCGATGCCATCATATTCATCCTCTACATGCTCGTCATGTTGGGGGTGGGTTTTTTCTTTTTCCGTCGCAATAAGGGAACAGAGGATTACTATGTAGGGGGCAGGAACATGAGCTCCCTGCATGTGGGGCTTTCCGTAGTGGCAACGGATGTAGGGGGCGGTTTTTCGATCGGTCTGGGAGGTTTGGGGTTCTTGATCGGCCTGAGCGGATCCTGGATGCTCTTCACCGGCTTATTGGGAGCTTGGATCAGTGCTGTGGTCTTGATCCCGAGGGTCAAGCAGGAAAGTTTCGCTCATTTCACGACCTTTCCTCAGATCTTCGGGTATTTATTCGATCGAAGGGCGGCCCTCCTCGCTGGGCTCATTTCAGGGATCGGATATATCGGTTTTACGGGCTCTCAGATAAGGGCGGGTGCAACGCTCGCCTCCAGTACGCTGGACGGGCTTACCGAATCGAACGCCTTGATCATCATGGGGGTCATCGCGGTGATCTATACCGTGCTAGGGGGGCTCAAAGCCGTTATCTATACGGATACGGTCCAATGGATCATCTTGATGAGCGGCTTGATCTTCATCGGCATCCCGCTCGCCTATTTCAGTGTTGGTGGATGGGAAGGGATGACCGCTACTCTTGGTCCGGAATTCTTCACCCTGAACAACCTTTCCTGGCAAGACCTGGTGAATTGGGGGGTGACCATTATTCCGATCTGGTTCGTAGGGATGACGCTCTACCAAAGGATCTATTCGTGCCGGGATGTGGGAACGGCCAAAAAGGCCTGGTTCTATGCAGGCTTCTTTGAATGGCCTATCATGGCTTTTATGGGTGTTAGTTTGGGGTTGATGGCCCGGGTGGCCGCTGCTCAGGGAGGGCTTCCCGATATAGCCCCTGGTGAAGTGGTCAGTATGGAGCCCGAAAAAGGATTGCCGCTCCTCTTGAAGACCGTCTTACCTCCGGGGCTGATGGGGCTCATGATGTCGGCTTACCTTTCCGCGATCCTTAGTACTGCGGATAGTTGTTTGATGGCCGGCTCCGGGAATTTCGCCAGCGACCTGATCGCTCCTCTCTTCCGATTGGACGACCGGAACCGTTCGTTCCTCTGGATCTCCCAGGTATTGACCTTTGTGCTCGGAGCTGCTGCATTGGTACTGGCTATGGCGGTCACCAATGTGCTCGACCTGATGCTCCGATCCTACGCCTTCATGGTATCCGGCCTCTTGGTCCCTTTGATCGGAGGGCTCGTCTTCAAGGTCCGGAATTCATTAGCTGCTATCGTATCGATGATCCTCGGGGGCGTGGTCACGGTCACTTTGATGACCTTAAGGATATCCCCGAGCGGGGAGGATCTGACGTCCAAAAAACTCGAATTCCTTCACGAGAAATACCCCGAGGTCATGGAACGGCTTCAGCAAGGGGATCCGGTCCCTGCAGAGCTTGCCCGCTCTATCCAGGATGCGCAGCTCCTTCGCTGGGAGTTCTTCGATCTGAGTTTTCGCTTGCCTTGGAGCTTAGACCCCAATATCTTTGGGATCGCAACCTCTTTGCTTCTTTTTGTGACGCTGAGTTGGACCAATAGAAAATCCTGACCTTTACGAAAAACGATCCCCTTATGTCCGATACGTCCATTTTCACAAGCATGGATAAACCCACTTTCCTCCAGAAGGATCATATCGTGGATTTTCTGCATCAGCATCTCGATCAGTATGGGGATCCAAGGGAGTACATTGAACGAGCCGTGGAATACTCGTTGAGCGATCATCCCGGTGAGGGTGGGTTCCTTTTGGTGGAGTACGATGAAAAAGACAAGGTCCTCGGTGCAGTGGTGATCAATAAAACCGGGATGAGCGGTTATATACCAGAGAACATCCTCGTTTATATCTCGGTCCATGCGGATGCCAGAGGGACCGGTCTCGGCAAGAAATTGATCCATAAAGCGCAAGAAATGGCCAAGGGTGACATTGCCCTCCATGTAGAACCGGATAATCCTGCCAGAGGGCTTTATGAAAAGACCGGCTTCCAGAACAAATACCTTGAATACCGTTGGGAAAAGGGGCAGGGAGCCCAAAATCGGGATCAGGAATGAAGGTGAACTTGACGGAGGAGTTGATCGATCTGAGGCATCAGCTCCATCGTTATCCGGAGCTTTCCGGTCAGGAAAGACGTACGGCTCAGACCATAGCTAGTTTTTTAAGGGAGCATGCGCTTCCCGATGAAATGGTGGAGAAGTTGGGAGGAGATGGCCTATTGGCTGTTTATGAAGGAAAGGAAGATGGACCCAGCATCCTTTTCCGTTGTGAGTTGGATGCGCTCCCGATCGAAGAGGAGGGCGTTCAAGGGCACGCTTCCGAATATGAAGGCGTTTCTCATAAATGCGGTCATGATGGGCACATGACCGTTCTTACCGGGTTGGGGATCGCGCTATCCAAAAGACGACCGCAAAAAGGGCGGGTCATCCTCCTGTACCAGCCTTCTGAGGAGACCGGAGAAGGGGCGGAACGCGTGTTGAACGATCCACGCTTTGCTCCTTACATGCCCGATAAAGCCTACGCCCTCCACAACCTCCCGGGTTATCCGGCAGGAAGTATCGTGACGAAACCGAACGTGTTCGCTGCGGCTTCTAAGGGAAAAGAGGTCTATCTTTATGGGCGCACTTCCCATGCAGGGGAACCGCAGAACGGGATCTCTCCCGCTCTTGCTATGGCCGATATCGTTAAGCAGTATTTTTTTCTTTCCCAAAGAGAAAGTTTTGAGGACTTTGTGCTCGTGACCGTCATCCACGCCCGACTAGGGTCCATTTCGTTCGGAACAAGCCCAGGAGAGGCAGAGGTTAGAGCAACCCTTCGTACTTTCCGGGAGGATGACATGAGCTTTTTGACCAGCAAGGCTGAGGAGATGGCCCTTAAAGAAGCCCGGGAGAATGAGCTAGCTGTGGGCTTCGATGAAAAAGAGGTCTTCCCGGCAACTGTGAACGATGATGGGGCCGCCCGTACGGTGAAGGATGCTGCCGAAAAGGCAGGGCTCGAGCATCGAAGGATACAGGCCCCTTTCAAATGGTCGGAGGATTTTGGGCACTTTCTCCATAAATGTCCCGGGGCTTTGTTCGGACTCGGTTCCGGAGAGCAGCAGCCCGATCTCCATAACTCCGACTTCGATTTTCCCGATACCATCGTTGAACCCGGGATCCGCATTTTTGAAGAAATAGCGCGGAACGAGACCGGTGGTTGAGGTGAGAACGCCTTAAGGATCTTTTAAAAAAACGCAGAGCGGATGTTCCCACCATCCTATATCGAGCTGAGTCGTTCAGCTCTCCAGAACAACATCGACTTTCTTCGGGAAGAGCTCGGACCCGATGTCCGGATCTCGAGCGTTGTAAAAGGCAATGCATATGGCCATGGCATCGAGGAGATGGTTCCGATGATCGAGGACGCTGGCATCGATCATATCGCCGTTTACAATGCCGATGAAGCGCTACGGGTGTGTACGGTGAAGCGGGAAGAGACCCAGGTGATGATCATGGGGATGATCGATAACGAAGAGCTTTTCTGGGCCATCGAGAACGAGGTGGAAATGTACGTGTTCGAAATGGACCGCCTCGAAGAGATCGTCCAGACCGCTAAGCGGGTCCAAAAGGCTGCCAGGATCCATCTTCAGCTCGAGACCGGGATGAACCGCCTGGGGTTCGATCGCCAGGAATTGAGCCGGAAGGTCCGTTTTCTCAAGGATCAGCGGAACACCTTCGAGTTAATGGGGGTCTGCACCCATTTCGCAGGGGCTGAGCATATCGCTAATTACTTTCGGGTCACCGACCAGTTCCGCCAATACAAGAAAATGATGAATTACCTGAAGCGGGAGGGATTGGTGCCGAAATATCGCCACCTCGCTTCATCGGCTGCGACCATCGGATACCCCAACACCCGCATGGACATGGTCCGCATCGGGATTCTCCAGTACGGTTTCTGGCCCAGCACTGAAAGCTTCATCAATTATCTCCAGGACAAGACTGATCGTAAGGGTCCTCTTGAACGGGTCATTTCCTGGAAGAGCAAAGTGATGAGCACCAAAGAAGTGCAAGCAGGGGAGTTCATCGGTTATGGAACTTCTTATATGGCCCGGCAGGACATGAAAATAGCGGCAGTACCTGTAGGCTATGCCGACGGATATTCACGATCCCTGAGTAACTTCGGGCGCATCCTGATCAACGAACATCGCGTCGGGGTTGTAGGGACCGTTAATATGAACATGCTTTTAGCTGATATAACCGATGTTCCCGATACGGAAAAAGGCGATGAGGTGGTTTTGATCGGGACACAGGGGGATCTGACCATCTCGGTAGCGGCTTTCGGGGAAATGAGCGATCAATTGAACTACGAACTACTAACGAAATTGTCCACCAGCATCCCTCGTTTCGTGGTGGACTGATCCCTTAGTCCTTTCTTCCTATATGGCCGTTATCAAACTCGATCGGGAAAAGCTTCGGACCAATTTTTATTTCCTGGATCGCATTTTTAAAGAGCGGGGGATCGAATGGGGTGTGGTCTCTAAGGTCCTCTGTGGAAGCCCGGTCTATTTGAAGGAATTGATCGATCTGGGTGTGAAGGAGATCCACGATTCCCGCATCAGCAATCTTGCCAAGGTTAAGGAGATCGATCCCACGGTGCAGACCGTTTATATCAAACCTCCCGCTAGAGGAGCTATAGAGGATATCGTGAGCTATGCTGATGTTAGTTTCAACACCGAGTATCAAACGATCAAGACCCTGAGCGAGGAGGCTGAAAGACAGGGCAAAAAGCATAAGCTCATCATTATGATCGAGCTCGGCGACCTGCGGGAAGGTGTGATGGGGAACGAGCTGGTGGAGTTCTATGGAAAGATCTTCGAACTACCTAATATCGAAGTGGTCGGCTTAGGGACCAACCTGAATTGCATGTACGGGGTCATGCCTTCGGAGGATAAATTGATCCAACTCAGCCTCTACAAGCAATTGATCGAGGCGAAATTCGATATCCATATCCCCTGGGTTTCGGGTGGCACTTCCATCGTCCTGCCTCTTCTTTTCAAGAACCGACTTCCCGGTGGGATCAATCATTTCCGGATCGGAGAGACGCTTTACTTCGGAAACGACCTTTTCGAACAAGGTCCGATCGAGGGAATGGAGGGCGATGTTTTCCACCTCTACGCTGAGATCATCGAACTCACGAAAAAACCCAAGGTCCCGACCGGGGAGATCGGGGAGGATCCCCAGGGTGAAACTTTCGAGATCGATGAAGCGGACTACGGGAAGAGCTCCTATCGAGCGATCCTCGATATCGGCCTTTTGGACATCGATCCCGAGTATATCGAGCCCGAGGATGAAGGGATCAAAGTCGCGGGGGCCAGCTCCGATATGTTGATCATGGATGTGGGGGAATCGAGCGCTTCCTACCAAGTAGGGGATACGATCGCTTTCCGGATCCAATATATGGGCCTTCTGGGCATCCTGAATTCCAATTACATCAGTCAAGAAGTGGAATAGAGCCTTTTCCGCTCAGGATCGGATGATAGGGAGGGGGTGAAATTCCAAGAGGCCAAGAAACCAACAGGCCAAGATTCCAACATATCAAGGGTGGCCCGTGCTATAGGAGGGAAGCTGTTCGACGGCTCTCCTCCTTGTTAGGATGTCCTTATTTTTTCTTAACGGGTTCTTTTTCGATCAGGACGATCAGGAGGCATCCGGCTATAGCGAGGAGGATAGCGGCAAGGATCCGAGGATCTTGTCCGCTGAGTTCTTCGAATTTCATAGGGGAGACGTTGGCTCCAGGCATGCTTTTCCCTTCTACTTGGATCGCTTCTCCCCGCCAGGGCCAGACTTTGTTCAGAGATCCCAGTAGGAAGCCGCTCAAAAGCCCAATAGTGAGGTTGTGATAGCGGTTGAACATCCAATTCAACAACTTGGAGAATACGAGGAGCCCGAGCAAACACCCGGCTCCCAAAAAAGCGAGGATGTCGATGTCCATTTCCTTGATCGCGCCCAAGACCGCTTGGTAGGCTCCCAAGAGCACCAGGATAAAGCTCCCGGAGACACCAGGGAGGATCATCGCGGAAACAGCTATCATCCCTGCGATAAAAAACATATAGGGCTGGTCCGGACCGGACATAGGGGAAAGCAGCGTTATTCCGAAAGCGATCGCAGTCCCTGTTATGAAACTCAGGATCGTCCCCCAATGCCATTTATGGGCTCTCCTTCCCACGAAGTAAACGCTAGCACCGATCAAGCCGAAAAAGAAAGACCAAACGAGGACCGGATGTTCCTGAAGAAGGTGGTGAAAAAGGTTAGCTAGGGAAAAAACGCTCGCCAGGATCCCTAGAAAAAGGACCAATAGGAAATTTCCGTCGATCCGTCTCCAGACCCCACCGATCCCGTTTTCCTTGAAGACGTTCCAAAGTCGATGATCGATGGCATCGAGGGCTCTTATCAACCGCTGATAGATACCAGTGGTCAAAGCGATCGTACCACCGGACACGCCGGGGACGATATCCGCAGCCCCCATTCCCATACCCTTGATAAAGGTTATCAACCCGGCCCAAAGGCCTCTTCCTGCCATCTTATCCGATATCAGTATTTGGGAAGGGAGGGATCGATCTTGTCCGCCCACTCGAGGATGCCCCCTTTGAGGTTATAGGCATTATCGAAACCTTGCTCTTCGAGCTTTTCGACCACTTTTCCAGAGCGTTTCCCGCTCCTGCAATGGACCACGATGGGACGGTCTTTGGGAAGGTCTTCGACACGGTCCATGATCTGTCCCATAGGGATCAACTCGCCTCCGATCTCACATATGTCCGCCTCGTCGGGCTCGCGCACATCGATCAACTCGAGGGCTTCGTCTCGGTCCATTTTTTCCTTGAGTTCCTCGACGGTCATTTCTTTCATAGCAAAGCGTTGATTTAAGTGATGCGTTCGATCACTTCGTTCGGAAGGTAGTTGAAAAAGGTATCCCCCCTCAATCCACAGCGGAGGGTTTCCAAAGGGATCACATCCTCGTGCCCGATGTTCCCCAAGTTCACGTTGGCTCCTAAAAGATCGATGAACCAAACCTGTTGGGGTTTTTTCGGGGTTTCCCAGATGATCTTTTCCTGTGGGACCTGCCTTACGATCTTGTTCACAAGGACCGTGTGAGCTGTCCCGTTCGGCCTGTAAATGCCTACATTCCCGCTCTCTCGGGCTTCAGCGATCACCTTCCAGGACCCCGATTCGAGCTCGCTCAACATCATATTGATCCATTTTCCCGGACTTATCAAGATGCCTTCCTCCTTCGATCCGACTTCGGAGAGGACGGTCACATCCTTGCTCAACGTACGGATGTATTCGCACTTTTTCTCGTGGGGGATGATCACTGAGCCATCGGAGACTTCCGCCATCTGAAGCCCGAGTTCGTCGAGGAGGCGACGGTATTCATCGAACATGTCACGAGCTATGAAAGCCTCGAAAAAGGTCCCTCCCAAATAGGGTTGGATCCCAGCTTCCTTGTAAAGCTGAAGTTTTTTCTCCAAATGTTCACTGAAGTAGGAGGATCCGAAACCTAACTTGACCACATCGGTATAACGGGCAGCGGCTTCGATGAACCCTTCCACTTGCTGGGGTCCCAACCCCTTGTCCATCATCATGGTGATCCCGCTCTCCCTGGGCTTTTCTGTACGCTCGGGAATGTAAGGAAGATCGATCTTCATCGGCTTCCCCGCTTGTAGGTTTCGATCAGGTCCATGACGGAAGGCATGGCTTCCGCTTCGGGGTAATATTCTAAAAGCATGGGATATCCTTCGGGGTCCCCTCGAAGGGCTTCTTCCAGTTCATAAAGCCCCTCTTTGAAACGGGCTTCTATAAAGAGGAGCGCGCTAAGCCTGTATTTGAGGTCGGAAGCGCCGGGCTCGAACCCCAATCCCTCCTGAACGATCCTGATGGCTTCTTCTCCTTCGCCCTGCTGATGTTCAAGGTCCGATAAAAGAAGCCGGCCCTCATGGTCATCGGGGACCAACCTTAAGAGTTTGGAGAAAGCCCTACGGGCTTCATCAAAGGCTTCCATCTCGAAAAGCAGTTTCCCGAAAGCAGCCCATTTATCCGGATCCTCCGGGTCCAATTCCACCGCTTTCTTCAGGTATCCGTGAGCCTCGAAGGGACGTTCCTGGAGCTGTTTCACCACCCCGATCCCTGACCAGGCATCGCTCCACTCAGGATCCAGCGCGATCGCTTCCTGGTAGCGCTGGACCGCGTTCTCGTACTGGCCGAGTTTCTCATAACATTCCCCGATGTAACTATAGGTGACCGCCAAAGGACCTTCGATGGCCAAACATTCTTTATAGGCATCGATGGCTTCGTAGAATTGGCCGAGCTGGACATGGGCATTGCCCTTATTGAAAAGGGCAGAGGGGATGTTCTCCTCGATCGCGAGACAGAACCCGTAAGCTTCCACAGCCTTTTCGTAGGCAGCTATTTTGATATAGGAATTGCCCAGATCGTACCAAGCGGTGTGCGAATAAGGATGCTCGTCCAGAAAAGCTTTATAGGCTTCGATCCCTTCCTCGATCCGCCCAGCTGTTTCGTAGCAGAAAGCCAATTCGTGGATCGCGCTTTCGTTGGTAGGGTCTAAGTTCAGTGCTCGATGAAGCACCTCGATGGCCCGGTCGTAGCGATCCACGTTCTCGAACTCATAAGCCAGGTCGATGTGAAGCTCAGCATCCGGTTGTTCTTCCAGGTCGATCGCTTTCTGATAGGCCTCGATCGCCTTCCAATGGTCCCCGTGCTGGGAATGGATGTGGCCTTTAGTGACCAGGACTTCCTGTTCGTAGGGAAGAAGGCTTTCGAGCTCGCGGAGGATCTCCAATGCTTTTCGGGAACGACCGGTCCGGAAGAGGATCTGGGTTTTGCGTAAGAGAAGGCTATGGGCCTCGGGATGAAGCCGTTCGCCGTATTCTATGACCTCGAGTGCCCTTGAATAGGCACCTCGATCCATATAACGATCCGTGATCGCTTCGAATTCCTCGACGTCGAAATACTCTTCCCGCTTCTCCCGAAGCATCCTTTCGAAGCGCTCGATCTCTTCTTGGTCCCGCGATGGTCGCCGTTCAGATCCCATATGCCGGAATTCATTCCCGCTTATCGACAAATGTAAGAATATGGGCTGATGGGGTCTTTTCCTCATTTGGAATTTTTCCACCGCATTCATTGGAAATTCGTGTTCGCTAGGAAGAGTACCTTGAACGGAATGGCTATCTTTGTGGAAAACCCCCACAATGCCGCTTATTAGGTCCATATCGGGTTTTCGCGGAACGATCGGAGGGTCCCTGGAAGAAGGATTGACCCCGCCTGAGATCGTTCGTGCGGTCTCTGCTTTTTCCAGCATTCTTAAAGAAGAGAAAGAAGAAAGTTCCTCCCTGGTGGTCATCGGTAGGGATGCACGTCCATCGGGATCTATGGTCCGTGATCTGGTCGTCGGTACTTTGCAGGGAATGGGCTTCGATGTGCTCGATCTTGGTCTCTCTACTACGCCTACGGTCGAAATGAGTGTTATTAGTGAAAAAGCGATAGGAGGGATCGTCCTGACCGCGAGCCATAATCCAATGGAATGGAATGCCCTGAAATTCCTCAATAAAGATGGGGAGTTCATTTCCGCCAGTATAGGGAAAGAGTTGGTCCAACGTGCTCAGGAAGGGAACTTCTCTTATGCCCCTTACGATGGGTTAGGAACGTTGAGCGAAAAGGATGGGGGGGATGCTCATATTAAAAAGATCGTGGACCTTCCCTTAGTGGACCGAGAAGCGATCCGGAACGAGGGGTTCAAGGTCGTGGTGGACGGGATCGATTCGACAGGAGGGATCTATGTTCCGCGTTTGTTGAAAACTTTGGGGGTGGAAGCGATCGTCGAGCTCAATTGCGAACCTACGGGGCGGTTCTCCCATGATCCGGAACCTTTGCCCGAGGAGCTCGAAGGACTCGCCCGGACGGTCCGGGATGAAAAGGCGGACCTAGGGATCGTGGTCGACCCCGATGTGGACCGGCTCGCTTTTATCGATGAGAACGGGGAGCCGTTCGGGGAAGAGTATACCCTTGTGGCTGTGGCCGATCATGTTCTGGAGCACAAGAAAGGGGATACAGTGTCGAACCTTTCCTCGAGCCGAGCTTTAAGAGATGTTACCGAAGGATACGGTGCGGTTCACCACGCTTCAGCTGTAGGAGAGGTGAACGTCGTGCAACGCATGAAAGAAGTGAACGCTGTTATCGGTGGAGAAGGCAACGGCGGAGTGATCCTTCCCGAGCTTCATTACGGAAGGGATGCCTTGGTGGGCATCGCTCTTTTTTTGACCCTTATGGCCAAAAGAGGGAAGAGCTGTTCCAGTCTTCGCGAGGGATACCCGAATTATTTCATGGCCAAAGAACGGGCTAGCTTAAAAGAAGGAGATGATGTGGATGCCCTTTTGGATCGTATGGCCGCCGATCATGAAGCCTATCCCCAAAACCGGGAGGATGGGGTGAAGATCGAGTTCGAGGATGAATGGGTCCATTTAAGGCGTTCCAACACCGAACCTATTGTACGGATATACACGGAAAGTAGAAGCCAGGAAGGGGCTCAGCGGCTCGCTGAAGCTTTCGTAGACAAAATTCAAGAGGCGCTCGAAAAAACGCGAAGGATCGAAAATTAAGACCATGGAAGCCATTTATTTCGATAATGCTGCCACAACGGCTTTGGACCCGGAGGTCCTGGAAGCCATGCTCCCCTATATGAAGGAACATTATGGGAACCCTTCGTCCATACATGCCTTTGGGCGGAAGACCAAGGGAGCGATCGAGAAGGCTCGGAAAAAATGTGCCGATCACCTCAATGTCAAACCGACCGAACTTTTCTTCACTTCCGGAGGTACTGAAGCTGATAATCTGGCTATCAGAGGAGCGGTGGAACGTTTCGGGATAACCGATATCATCTCCTCCCCGATCGAACATCATGCGGTCCTTCACACGATAGAGGATCTGGAGGAAAAAGGGCTGATCCGTTTTCACCGGGTGAGGGTCCAAAAGGACGGACATATCGACATCGATCATCTCCGGGAACTTTTAAAGGAGCACCCGAGTGCACTGGTCTCCTTAATGCACGCGAACAACGAGATCGGGAATCTTCTGGATATTGAAAGGGTCGGTGAGCTATGCCGGGAAGTGGGAGCTACCTTCCACTCGGACACGGTCCAGACCATGGGCCATTATGAGTTGGATCTGTCCGAACTGCCCGTGGATATGGTGACCTGTTCGGCCCATAAATTCCATGGCCCCAAAGGGGCAGGCTTTTTATACATCCGAAAGGGAATGGAACCCCATCCGATCCTTCATGGTGGAGGTCAAGAGCGCCAGATGCGTGGAGGCACTGAGAATATATACGGGATCATCGGCTTATCCAAAGCGATGGAGATCGCTCATCGCGATCTGGAGGATCATCAGGAACGGGTGATGAAAGTCCGGCGACGGATGATCGAGGGATTGGAAAATGCTATTGAAGGGGTTTCTTTTCACGGCGACCCCAAGGGAGCTTCTCTTTATACGGTCCTTAATGTGGATTTCCCACCCCATCCGGAAGCGGATATGCTCCTTTTCAATCTGGACTTGGAGGGGATCGCTGCTTCCGGTGGAAGCGCCTGTAGTTCGGGAAGCGACCAAGGCTCTCACGTTCTCCAAGGGATCGGGGCCGATCCCGAACGACCCAATGCCCGTTTTTCCTTCAGTAAGTTCAACACCCCCGAAGAAGCGGATCGAGCTTTGGAAAAGATCCGCTCGCTCTTCAAGGTTTCCGTGGGCTCCTCCTAGAAAATGGAACTCCGCTTTTTGGGAACGGGGACCTCTTTGGGCGTACCGGTGATCGGGAGCGATGAGCCCGTTGGTCTTTCGAACGATCCACGGGATAAAAGAACGCGCACTTCCGCTCTTATCGAAGATGAGGGGTTGCGGATCCTGATCGATGCCGGTCCGGATCTGCGGTCACAACTGTTAAGAGAAGAGATCCATCGCCTCGATGCCGTCCTTTTCACCCATGAGCACAGAGACCATGTCGCAGGGATCGATGACCTGAGGCCTTTTTACTTTCACCAAGAGAAGCCCCTTCCCCTCTATATGGAAAAAAAGGTCCTCGAGGCCATGAAAAAGGCCTTCTATTATCTTTTCGATGATGAGAAATATCCGACGGTCCCTGAAATGCGTTTCGAGACCATCGACAAGCGACCCTTCTCGATCGATGGGAGAGAGGTGATACCGATCCGGGCCTATCATCATCGCATGTCGGTTTTAGGTTTTCGGTTCGGGGACCTCACCTATATCACTGATGCCAATCGGATCGAAGAGGAGGAGCTCCAAAAGGTGATAGGGTCTAAAGTGCTGGTCCTGAACGCATTGCGTCGAACGGAGCATATTTCTCATTTCAGCTTGGACGAGGCTTTGAGGATCGTGGAACGGATCGGTCCTGAGGCCGCTTATTTCACTCATATCAGTGAGTGGATGGGATTTCATGCCGATGTTGAAGCCGAGCTTCCCCCCCACGTCCATTTGGCTTATGACGGACTGAGCGTGAAGCTTTAAAGGGACTTTAGCATCTTTAAAGCGGCTTCGGCGGCTTCCGCTCCCTTATTCCCTTTCGATCCTCCTGCTCGTGCTCGGGCTTGGTCCATGTTCTCGTCGGTCAGGATCCCGAAAAGAACGGGCGATGAGGAGCGGATGTTGAGCTCTTGGAGAGCATGGGCCACCGAGTGAGCTATCACGTCGAAATGGATCGTTTCTCCCCGGATCAAGCTTCCCAATGCGATGACCACGTCAGGAGCTTCCTCTTCGAGGAGCCGATGAACAGCATGGGGTACTTCAAAGCTGCCCGGGACCCTTCTGATCAGAAGATGCTCATTCTGAGCGCCGGCTTCTTGGAGGCGATCGATCGCCCCTTGAAAAAGAGCTTCGGTGACTTCGTCGTTCCATTCGGCCACTACGATCCCGAAGGTATGGTCCGAAGCCTCCGGAACGCTCCCTTTTCCTGGGGAGTAATTACCGGTGGCACGCATCAGCTACGAGCTTCGCTCCGTCCGATGTATTTTTCGATGTCCTGCCCTTGACGTGTGCCGGGATATTCATCCCTTACTCGTTCATAGAGGTCCAGGGCTTCTCCGTGTTTGTTCATCGATTCGAGCACGAGGCCTGCCTTTTTTAGATAGAGCGGACGGGTCAATTTGTTATCGGAGATGGACGCAGCCTCTTTGAAATAACTCACGCCTTTTTCTTTCTTGCCCATTTCAACATAAGCTTCTCCCGCGACCCCTTTGGCAAGGGCGTTCAAGATCTTGTTAGGAGTCTCCACTTCCACGGCTTGAGTCGCCGCTTTTTTCGGTTTTCCCGAGCGTAGATAGGAGACAGCAAGATAATAACGGCTCAATTGAGCGCTTTTCGTTCCCCCGTACTCTTCGACGATGGCCTTGAAGCCCTTGAACCCTGCTTGATCTCCCTGGATGGCCTTTTGAAGGGAATCTTGCCCGAAATAATATTCGGCTTTCCACATTTCAGCGGTCGCCTCTTTTTCCATGGGGGCTATATAAAGCCGTTGATACCCGAAATAAAAGGCAACGACCCCCAAGAGGACCACGACCACTCCGATGATCGTTCGTTTGTTCTTTTCGATGAATGCTTCGGTCCGCGTGTAAGCATCTTGCCCTTCGAAAGAGCCCTGATCTTGATCTTCTTGCGCCATAAAGTTTTCTTGGCTTCGCTTTTCAAGAAGGCAAAAATACATTTTTTAGGGAGCCGGTAAGGAAAAAGGCTTAGCTCCATCCTTATCTTTGATGGTAGCATGATCTTACGGAGCCTTTCCATCATCGATCTAAGGAACATCCCCGAGGCGGAGCTTGAGTTCGCCGAGGGCGTGAATTGTTTGGTCGGAAAGAACGGGGCAGGTAAGACCAATCTATTGGACGCGGTCCATTACCTCTCCTTCTGCAAAAGCGCTCTGAACCCCGTGGACAGCCAGAACATTCGTGAAGGACGTCCTTTTTTCGTGATCCAAGGGCGCTTTGAAGGAGGGGGTGAAAGCTACGACCTGATCTGTAGCACCGAGCGGAACAAACGGAAACGCTTTAAAAAAGACCGAAGGGAATACGAGCGATTGGCCGATCATATCGGTCGGTTTCCGGTGGTTTTGATCGCTCCTTTCGATCTTGGATTGGTGCAGGAAGGAAGTGAGAAGAGGCGGCGTTTTATGGACGGGGTCATCAGCCAGTACGACCATGCATACCTTAAGGATCTGATCGCATACAATCGAGCTTTATCTCATAGGAATTCCCTTCTGAAAAGGGCTCAGCGGAGCGGGGAGGATCCCTCCGAAGAAGCAGAGCTTTGGGAAGAACGCATGAGCGATGTCGGGGAGCGGATCCGAGAAGCGAGGAAGGCTTTTGTGGAAGAATTCGTACCCACCTTTAAGCGCATTCATGAGCGCTTTGCTGGTGATGATCAGGTGAGTTTGGAGTATCGCCCATCGGGTGAGGAGGGACTCCGGGAAGAGTTGCGAAGCTATCGTGAAAAAGATGTGGCGCTCGGGTATAGCTCCATCGGTCCTCATAAAGAGGACCTCCGTTTTCGCATCAAAGGGAAAGCGCTCAAAAAATTCGGTTCACAAGGACAACAGAAGAGTTTCGTATTGGCCCTTAAATTGGCTCAATACCGATTCATCAAGCGGACCCTTGGTACAACCCCGATCCTTCTGCTCGACGATCTTTTCGATAAGCTGGATCAGGAACGGACCCGGGACCTTTTAGAGCTCGTAAGCGAGGAAGGGTTCGGCCAGATCCTGATCAGCGATACGGACAAAAACCGATTGGAAAAAGCCTTGGAGGGTTACGGAAGGGAAGTTCGCTATTTTGAAGTCAACGAAGGCCAGGTCCGCCCATGGAATATGGAAACAACCAACGCTCTGTAAAAGAGCTCGTTCAACAATGGCTCCGGACCACGGAGCGGAAGGATGGTTACCAGGAAGCCCGTATCGCCGGGATCTGGAAAGAATTGATGGGCCAAGCTGTGGACCAGCATACCAAGCGGGTCCGCTTTAAGGACGGCAGACTTACCGTTGATCTGGATTCAGCCGTATTGCGAGAAGAGCTTTCCATGGGAAAAGAAAAGATCATCACTTTGATCAACGAACGGCTTGGTGAATCCGTGGTCGAAGAGCTTATTCTCCGTTAAAGCAATTCAACCTACGATCTCTCGCGTCGAAAAGAAGAAAGCTGCTTCCTGTTCGGCCGTTTCATCGGCATCAGCACCGTGCACGGCGTTCTGTCCCTTATCAGTGGCCCATTTTGCCCGTATCGTACCTTCTGCTGCTTCGGAGGGGTCGGTATCTCCGATCAATTCTCGATAGGCCTCGACAGCGTTCTCTTTTTGAAGAACGGCCGCATAAATAGGCCCCGAGCTCATAAAATCCGTAAGGTCTTCGAAGAAAGGTCGCTCTTTGTGGACCGCATAAAAAGATCTGGCCTCATCTTTAGTGAGATGGGTGAATTTCAGAGCGAGCACTTTAAAGCCGTTCTGAATGATATGGTCGAGGATCTTGCCCGCATATCCGCTTTGGACAGCGTCGGGTTTGATCATGGTGAAAGTTCGGTCGCCTGACATGGTTCCTGAAGTTTGATCGGCGAAATTAAGAATTGCCCTTGAATCCTCATCTACCGTCAAATTGCCGGGGCATTGTGTTTGCAAAATATTTTTACATTTGATCGGAACAGAATGACTTGCGATGGCCTTCATTAAACTCAAGTATCGCTCATTGGTCCCGGTCGTAGCGGGGCTTCTTTTTATTGCGTGCGGTGGTGGTAACAAGGACGACGGGGATAGCGGAAAAGACACCTTTACCCAGGAAGCGAAGGAGGACAGTGCTCAAAAAAAGGAAAAAGGAGGCCGTAAGAAGACTTTTCACCGGGTGCCTACACCCGGGCATATGTTGACCGTATTCGAACGGTACGATCAAGAGCCTTCCGAAAAGCTCCTTCTCGACCCGGATAAGGGAAAAGATCTTGTGAATTCCGATCAGCAAGCCCTTCATTTAGGCATTTATTCCACTGATCTGGCCTATACCAGCGTCTATGGGATGGGGACCAAAGCCTTGAGCTATTTCAAGAGGGTTCGGGAATTGGGCGATAAACTCGAGATCTCTTCCGCTTTCGATGAAGAAACGATCAAAAAGATCGAGAAGAATGTAGGGAAGTCCGATTCGCTCAAGGACATTTCAAAAGATACTTATATAGAAGCTTTCGAGTACCTCGAAAAGAACGATCGAGGGAAGACCCTCGCCCTTTTGGTGGCAGGGGGATGGACCGAAGCGCTCTACCTTTCCGTTAATATGATCGATGAATACCGAGCGGACGATCCCATGGTCCAATACATAGCGGATCAAAAGGTGAGTTTCAAAAACCTTCGGAAATTCATGAAGGAGCATAAAGAGAATGAAAGTGTGGCCAAGCTTCTCGAGCGGATGCAAGGCTTAAAAGAGGCCTTTGCTCAGATCCAGGAAGAAGGAGGGAGTAGTAAAATGGAAGAAAAGGAAGGGAAAAAAGTTTTGAGCGGAGGCGGTTCTCGAAAGATCGATCAAAACACTCTGGAGTTGATCCGGAAAGAAGCTAATAGTTTGCGTGAGGATCTTGTAAAAGGGAAACTCAATAGTTCATCTTAATGCTTATGAAGACGGTCAGCGCATTTATCCTGCTTTTTTGTTCTAGCATCTTTTTCGTTTCAGGACAGGAGCTCGTCCAAAAATCGGCTGATTGTTCAGGGTTCCATGAGAAGAATTGCCCTGATCTAAAAGGGAGGTTCAAGCGGAACGGCCAATCCAAGAGCGCCCTTTTTGCCGTAGGCGATACTTCGGAACTGAATTTTGTGGCCTATAAAGGGCACGATTACCGGATCGACATTTGTAGAGGAGAGATCTTCCCGAACAAGATCCGCTTTCGGATCATCGATACCGAAATGAAAAAAGAGACCACCGTCAAAATGGACACCTCGGGGTTCAATAACAGCAAGGATACGGTGACTTCCTACAAGAAGAAGCGGGTTGTGCTCTATGACAACAAAGACAATGATGATTCCCAGAAATTGGAGTTTTCCAACCCTGACAAAACCCGCCACCTGACCATTCAGGTCATTGCTACCGGGGATTCGAAGAAATCCAACAAATTGAAGACCCGAGAGATGGGATGTGTTGGCATTTCTATCGGCCATATGCCATCTCGCGATACTGGTTTTTAGGAACTTCTTCTTTCCTTTTCCTTTTTTCATGCCGTTCTAAAGGGATCCCTTAATTTCGATCCTTTGATCGATACACCTTGGATCCTTCTGTCAAGCGAATACAAGACCTTTTAGGAACGGCTGAGCGTTCCATCGTTATAACCACCCATCGATCACCGGATGGGGATGCTATCGGTTCTGCCCTCGCTTTTCATCTTTTTCTGGAACGCTTGGGGTATCAAAGTCAGGTGATCGTTCCCACCCCCTATTCGGAGGTCTTTCATTGGCTGCCGGGCAACGACCGGGTTCTGGTCTACGAGAGTGAAGCGGAAAAGTGCAAAGGGATCATCCAAGGAGCAGAACTGATCTTCTGCCTCGATTTCAATATGCTCGGGAGGTTGGAGAAACTACGCGGGCCCGTTGAGGAGAGCGATGCCCCGAAAGTGATCATCGATCACCACCCTGAACCTGACCGTTTCGCAGAGGCCATTCTTTCCGACACAAAAGCCAGTTCCACAGCAGAAATGGTGTTCGAGTTGATCGAACAATGGGAATTGAGCGACCGCTTGGAGAAGGAAATGGCTGATTGCCTCTATGTAGGGATCCTTACCGATACCGGATCCTTTCGCTTTTCCTCTACAACCCCTCGGACTCATCGAGTCGCAGCACGTTTGATCGAAGAAGGTGTGGACGGGGCTGAGATCCAGGATAAGATCTTCGATAACAACCCGATCGATCAGATAAGGCTTTTGGGATATGTCCTCAGCGAAAAACTGACGGTTTACGAAGAGCACCGGACCGCTGTTATCACGCTCACGATGGAGGAACTGGAGCGCTTTCGGGCAAAGGACGGATACACCGAAGGGTTCGTGAATCATGGGCTTTCCGTAAAAGGGGTCATGATGGCGGTTTTATTAACGGAAACACCGAATGGAGCAAAAATGTCCTTCCGTTCCAAGGGGCGGTTCCCGGTTAATCGGATCGCTGAGGAACATTTCAATGGAGGAGGGCATTTCAATGCCGCAGGGGGATTCGTCGAACTTCCGCTCGATCAGGCGGTCGCTCGTTTTGTGGATCTTCTGCCGTCCTATAAGGAAAGGTTGGATCACGCTTATGCCGGTAATGAAGGCTAGTGCATCGACCCGAAGCTTGCTCCCCTTCTTGTTCTTGTTGCTCGCGGCATCGTGTGGAAATGAGAAAAAGGAGGGCAAAGAGATGA
>CAZOSO010000022.1:19207-21341 GCA_964582635.1 uncultured Weeksellaceae bacterium
TTCTTGTTGCTCGCGGCATCGTGTGGAAATGAGAAAAAGGAGGGCAAAGAGATGACCCAGAGCGAGAAGAAGGCCCTTCGGGATAGCATTCGTAAGGAAAATCGACGGTTGGCCCGTTATGAGGATCGTGCCATTGAAGATTACATCGAAAGAAGGGGGTGGGAAATGAATAAGACGGGAACGGGACTCCGTTATATGATCAAAAAGGAGGGGAGTGGGATAAAAGCGAAGAAAGGGATGCTGGCGAAGGTCGCCTACCGTGTGGAATTGCTGAGCGGCGAACGGATCTACAGTTCCGAACGGTCAGGGCCTAAGACTTTTTTGATCGGCCGGGACCGCGAAGTCACTGGCCTTCATCGAGGGATCCAGTTTATGAAAGAGGGCGGGAAAGCTGTGTTCATCATGCCGTATCACTTGGCGCATGGCCTTTTGGGGGATATGAAAAAAGTGCCGGTCAAAGCATCCCTCGTCTATCATGTCGAGCTTTTGGAGCTAAAAAGCCCCCGATAGCCCCATGAAGAGGATCCTGAAACCCGACCCTTTTTCAGGGATCTCTCTTTTTCTTTTGATGAGCTTCTTGATCGGAAGTTGTGAGCCGAATGGGCCTGAATACCACGAGTTGCGGGAAGGGATCGCTTTTCGAAGGGTGACCTTGGGGAATGGCGAAGCTCGAGTGAAGGTCGGTGAGGGGGTAAGGGCCCGATTTCGCTTTTCCCCCCTTAAGGATCCTGAGCGGACCCTCTTGAAAGATACGGGGCATTTCCTGCTGGATAACCCGAACTCAGGGCTCTGCGATGTTTTAACGAGTATGTCCCGGGGAGATAGCAGCATTTTCCGTTTGAAAAGGATCGAGGTCTTGGGAGAGCGAGCGTCCATTTTTCGAGAAAAACTGCCGGATTCCTTGGAGGGGCTTCGAATGGAAGTGAAACTGCTCGAAAGGAGAAAGCCCTCAGCCCTAATGAAATGGAAGGAGAAAAGGGATACCGGTGCACTGGACCAGGAAAGCTGGAAAGAGTGGAAGAAGATCCGAGCCTTTGTGAACGGGATCGATGAAAATCCCGAAGACCACTTTGTGGAAGGGATCTACTTATTCCCTTTGGAAAAAGGGAACGGGCCTCCTATACGGGTAGGTAGAAGAGTATCGGTTCACTATAAGGGTTACCTCCCGGACAGTACGGTCTTCGATAATTCCTACGCCAGGGGGGAACCGTTGCGTTTCAAATTCGGAGCGCCGGAACAAGTGATAAGGGGGATGGGGATCGCCCTCAAATACATGCGAGAAGGGGGAAAAGCCAAAGCTGTTATACCCTCGTACCTTGCTTTTGGAAAAAAGGGGGGGCGAACAGGCATCTTACCCCCCCATACCTTCGTCTATTATGAGATCGAAGTCATCGACGTCAAGATCTCTTGATTGATTAAATTTGGAAACCAGAAAAATCCTTATCGCCATGAAATCCATCGGATCCACCCTTATCACCTTGATCCTTCTCGCCCCGCTCCTTGGAAACTCACAAGAGAACGGAGCGAATGAGCCCGAGCCCAAGAAGCTCGAAAAGACCAAGAGTTGGACCCAGCTCACCAGCAAGAAAGGTGTCGAGGTGCAGTACAAGTACCAAGAATGTCATGATAAGTCGAACGATATCCACAAGGAGCACGTGATGCTTCGGTTTAAGAACACGAAAAATCAGGATGTTACGGTCTCTTGGCGAAAATTGGTATGGTACGATGGGGAATGCTCCGGTTGCGGTACTGAAGACGCAGAATTCGAGAAACAGATCGAATTGAGCGCTGGTGAAACGGTTCAAGGGGGATGCGATAGGAAATCCCCGAATGCTCTCAAAGTTTTTGCACGCTTCCTGAATCCCACAAAAGGCCGTCCTGATACGGAATTGACCGGTCTCCGCTTAGGCGATATGAAGGTCCAGTGAATTCAAAAGGTGGTTGGCTTTTTCGTGATCAATGAAGGACTTCTCTATGATGCGTCGGTTCCATTTTCGGTGGCTCCTTGTCACTTTCTTTTTGATCCCTTTTATCTCTGGAAAGGCCCAACCTCCTCCCTGTAATGGTTTTTTCGATCCGGACACGCTTTCTATAAACTGCGGGGATACGGTATTGTTGGATCCGATCGTGGGGA
>CAZOSO010000023.1:0-20792 GCA_964582635.1 uncultured Weeksellaceae bacterium
AAGGGGCGCGCTCCTTCGGAAAAGGAAATTTCAAAGCCCTTTTCGAGGCGATCGAGCGTGAGCAACAGGAGCGCGGAACGCTTTGACCTTGTCGCACCACTTTCTTAGAGAGAAACCCCTATAAAATGGTGGTCAGGTCTGAAAAAGGAAGGATCAGAACAGATAGGAGAGGCGAACCTGTGGTTTCAGAAATAACCGCGGTGGAAGATCGCCTTCGGTTTCTTCCTTTTCGTTCAAACCCCCTGAGAACAGGGGGTATTGGAGGGGATAAAGGCGCAGAGGTTCGCTCGGGAGGTCCTCACGGGATAGGTTCGAACCAGCGAGGCTCAGACCTTTCTCCCTTTCGACCCTGTGGATGATAACCCCGAAAAGGGCGCTAACATCCAGATTAAGAAAGGGGGTCAGGTTGTAATTGCGAGAAGCTTTCCCCTGTAATGAAACAAAGGTGTTCTCGAATCGGATCTCAGAATCCATTCCCTCATACTGATCGAACGCCTTCAATCTCCCGAATTTCAGATGCATGGATAACGTGTACCCTAATGGGAAAGGCATGTCCATCCAAGAGGAATTAGCGCTGTATCCGATGCCAAAAACAGGCCCCTTGGTCCGTGTGGAAACAGGGGCGATATCTTGATATTTAACTCCATCACCGAATTCTCCAAAATCTTGGGAATTGGAATAATATCCGAACGTAAAACTTGCCCCTTGATGCTTGGAAGCAGCCACATTGTATTCAAGTTCGTAGTAGCCCTCCTGGATCATGGCCAAGGCATCAAAACCGATCTCATTCCGTTTTCCGAGATAGCCGGCTTGTCCATCGAGTTTCCCTACGGATAAAGCGAGAAAAAGGATCAGGTACGATGTTAGACCGTTATTCCCACCTGGAGTTCCCGATCGCATAATAAGCGGCATTTACCAGATTGTTCTTGGTGGCTTTATAGGATGCTCCCTCTTGGTAGTGTTCCCATCCTTTTTCTTCCGCATCGTAAAGAACGTGCAGTGCTTGGTGGTAATAGCGATCGCTCCCCGATACAAAAGCTTTTCGGAAGCGATAATAGATCGTAAGATAGAACCAAGGGTTGATCGCGTTCAAAACCTGAGAACTTAGCTTGGTTCTATCGTTATAGCCGAGTGGCATCAAAAAACCCAAGGTACTGATATTATTCTTCCGAAAGTAATCATAACCCTCAGGTGCCAGAAGAAAGAGTTCAAGATCAAGAGCACCCCTCCGTTCATAAACGAGGTTTTCCTCCGAGACCAAGTTCTCCTTTAACGTGTCGTTCGCTCCGGAAGAATCGGATGCCAAGGAAGTGTCGGGAGCAGTTTCCTGCCCTTCCTCAGCAAAGTATACATCTTTCATCTCATCTTCTTTCCCGTCTTCATGCTCCTTTTCGTCTTCTCCTTTTTGCTCCGTTTCATCGCTTCCTTCATTATCATTCCCTTCTTTATCGCTTCCTTCTTTCCCGCTGACTTTCCGAATATCCCCGGAAAAATCAGCCAATAGAGAGAAGAACCTTTTGAATCGAACAAACTCCTGAAGGTCTTCCTCGCGAAATTCAGGGAGATAGACAGTCTTTAAGTCAGGGAATTCTTCTCGAATTAGCTCTTTCAAATGGCTTATGAACGCGCCCTCTTCTTGGAGAATGTCCAAGTAAGGACGATAGTACCCGAACTTCGTATCGACGATCTTTTCGGGTCGGTTCACGATCAAAAGATCTTTTCCTCCTTTTACTTCCTCATAGAGTTTTCCCTCTTTTAAAGCCCTTGCAAAGAATTGCCGGTCCGAATCCTCAGAGGACAAATAGGCGTTTAACAGGGAATCCTTCTTCGCCTCCCTTTGAAAAACATGATGATGAAGGGCGCTAGTGAGAAGTGCTTCCTCATTCCCCATCCCGTGAGCTTTCTGGAAAAAGTATTCGAAGGCCTCTTCATTGGTCCGGAAAGGTGCGGTTTCCACAAGATGATCCGCTTCGATGGCCCGATAACTGATCGTGTCCCGGATCAAAAAATGCAAATTCCCCAAGATGGAGGCGGAATCCGAACTTTCTCCCAGATTATAGGCGTTCAGAAAGCCTTTTTTCGTCTCTCCGGGCTTGGTGTAAAGCCATCTTCTATGGGCCTTCAGCAATTCCTGGAGAATAATGGGATCTTTGGGGGACTGAAGGTGATAACGAAAAGCGCGAACGAGAGCCTCCTCGTATGCGCCATTGGAGATAAGCAGATGGAGGGTTTCGTGACGAGCTTTTTTGCGTAATTCGTAAAAAGCGCCTTTCTTTTTGATCTGAAAAGCGCGCCCTTCTTTTCCAAGCCTCTGATGGATCCGTTCGATGGCCTGAAGCCGCTCCTGAAGTTGTGGATGACTTTGGAACAACTTTTCGAGCATCTTTTCGACGTCCTCTTCGCTGGACGCTAAGGAATCCAGTTGCTCTGTTTTCTCAACGTTATCCAGATCTTCATCAGCCTCAGCTTCGTCCTTCTCCAAGTCAGCTCGCAACTCCCGATCCTTTTTGAGTTTGTAAAGGTTCGAGGCCGCTCTTTCCAGGTCATATCCACTTCCATGAGCAAAAAGCGCTCCAAGGCTGTCCGCTCGTCTCTCTTGTTCTCTCGAGTAGGCCGCTTCTTCGATCCTTCTTTTGATCTGATATGCTTTGTCGGACCGATTGGCTTTTTTCTTCATATCGGTTCTTCGGAAGAAGCGTTCCTGGATATCCTTTTCGAGGATATGAGTCCCTTCGTGCCCCAAAACGAAAGCCAATTCCGACTCCGTCGAAAGGTCTGCGAGCATGCCCACATTGAAGAGTATGGTACCGTCGAAAAAAGCATGAGCACTACGGCCGGTCCAAGTAGAAAGATATACTTTCATTTGCTCTTTTCGGAATACCGAATCCGGAATCACCGTATCTAGAACGGAATTGAGGTATTGCTCCATTTCCTTCCACCCCATGTAAACACTTCCCCCTTTGATCAGCTCTTGAAGCCCATAACTATTGCTTTCAGCGAATCGCTCGATATGCCTCGTTCGTGCATCGGGTGGCCCCACGTTGGAAAGGCCCATTATGGAATCGTAAAGGGACCGTGCATCCACCTTGTAAGCCTCGGGCATTTCCTCTGGAAAGGAATAAAGCTCTCCTTCTTCTTGAGGGAATAGGTCCAAAGGCTTCAAGAGAAGAACGCAGAAGAGCAGATTGGGAACGAAGTATTTTTCTCCTTTCATGGCCATCCTCGTAAAAGGTCCTATCCCCTTCTTTATTAGCTGCCCAGTCCTAGTGTATCTGACCACTTGAGGAGCGGGACAATGATTAAAAGGAATCGGGTCATAGATAAAAAAATTCACTCAGAGCATAATACCAGCGTTCAAACCCCAGTAATAGGGCAATCCCCAAGGCTCATCCATATCGAGTTTTTCTCCATTGGGCTTCCCTTTCCCTTGTCCGATAGTACGGTATAAAGAAGTTATGGTAGGAACACCAGCGTTCAGCTCGAGCAAAAGGTTGCTGAAACCTAGATCGAAGCGATAACCGACCCCCTGATTTAAATAGAAATCGGATTTGTTCTGCTCGCTCAGCAACTCCTTTCTCTCATATTTCTCTTCATCCAAACCCTTATAGTCGATCGTGAAAAAGTTGACGTCCAAAGAGGTTCCCCACCTCAAGAAGATCCCCTCTTTATCAGCTTTACCGTTCAAAAAAGCGATGAATTGGTATTGAGCCCTAAGCCCCCATCCTTTCGTGAGGGTTTCGAAACGGACCCTCTTTATGCCTTCTTGCCGGGGATCATCCACCGTTTCAAACCCCTCATTAGGAAGAAAAACTCCCACATTCACGGAACTGCTCTCAAGGATCACCCCTCTCCCCTGGACCATTCCCCCAAAACCGCCGATCCCAACATAGTTAGGAAAATTCCGATTGAAGGCCCTCATCTCAGCAAAAGACCCCCGTAACATTCTTCGCCCTCTTATATCCTGTGAAAACGCGGATGAATGGAGTCCAGTGATAAAAACGGCGGACCATATAAGGGGCAAAAGGGAAAAGACCCAAGAGAATGCACAAGTACTTCGAGGCCTATTCATAGGACACTTTAAAAAAGATGAGCAACACGGACCACAGGCATCAGAAAAAAACGCAGGCGGTAATTACCGCCCGGATATTCGCGGATCTGATAAGTGCCATCTTCCGAAAACGGATGCCCGGCAGGAATGACCCTT
Organism: uncultured Weeksellaceae bacterium; assembly: GCA_964582635.1. Taxonomy (GTDB): domain Bacteria; phylum Bacteroidota; class Bacteroidia; order Flavobacteriales_D; family CAYVSK01; genus CAZIDL01. The sequence continues at coordinate 4,205 of CAZOSO010000023.1, forward strand.
AAAGGTTTTCGGGAGAAGTCCTCCGGTTCCGTTCTTTCCATCACACTCAACATTGCTCCCGTCCTTACGGCCAATTGCAGGTTGATATGATCCGTGAGGTTGTAATTCCTGGAGCATCTGATATAGGTTTCATGCACCTCCTGTTCGAAGAGAAATGGGCCTTTCTCCGGATACCGGTCCTTGATCGAAAGCGTCGTGTATTTGTACCCATAACTCAAGCACCATCCGATCGGATAAGCCATATTCAAATGCGAGCGGTTATAACCGATCCCTATACCAAAGGTCGGGCCGGTGGTCAATGAGCTGATGGGATCCTTTTTGATCGGCCGGTCTTCGTAATTCTTTTTGGACGCATAATATCCTGCGGTCAGGATAAGCCCCACATGCTTATTGAGAGACCGCTTGTATTCGAGCTCATAAGCTCCTTGATAGAGCGCATTGAAAAGGTCCGCCCCGAGCTCGTTCTTCTTTCCCATATACCCCGATTGAGCCCGAACGGAGCCCCCTGCCCCTAGCTTGAGGATCAGGACAAGGACCCAAAGAGCAAACCTTTTACCATTCAGTCGCAGACCCGATCGCATAATAGACACTATTCAGAAAATTGTTCTTCCTCATCGGATAAGGGGAGGTCTCGATATGATAGATCAATCGCTCCTTTTCCCAAGGGGCATAGCGGATGTAACCCACTTCCGTGGTGAAGCGGTCCGCACCTGTCATAAAAGCAGCATTGAAGCGCCAGGGAGCGCTCACGTAGATCCAGGGATTGAAGATATCGTAAAAGCTCTTTTTCCTTTTGATGCGGTCATCCAACCCGACCCCATAAAGGAACCCTAAAGATGTGATGCCGTTTTCCTGAAAAAAAGACCAATGTTCAGGTGCGAGCATAAAAAGGGTGGAGTCCCTCCGTTCTTCTTCGGTTTCGTCATCAAAAGCTTCCTCAAGGGGGTTTTCTTTTTTGGTAACACTTTTTTCGACAGCCTTTCCAAAGAGCTTTTTCATGTATTGGAATATGCTTAGGCGGATCCTTTTGATATGAAGTTGTTCGGAGAAGTTCTCCTTCATGTGAGCGGGAGAATAACTGATCTTCAGATCCTTAGAAGGGAACTCCCTTTCGACGAGCTTATGAAGGCCTTCAATGTAAGCGGAGGACTTCCGGTCTTCCTTCAGGTACATTCTCCGGAATCCGTACCGCTGGTCGTGGATCAGTTTAAGCCCGTCGATGGAGAGAAATTCCTTCCCTTTCTGAGGAGCTGCCTCCGATAACCTTTCTGCTTTCAAGGCCTTCGCAAAAGAGCTTGAAGCTCCATCATCCACTCGGTCGAGGTATTTTTGAAGGAAACGGTCCCGTTCCTCCTTAGTGATAGTGGAATCCAAATGGGCGTCGATGGCTTTTGCAAGAAAAGCATGAGCCAGATCCATGTCCATGGCTTTTTGGACCAAATGCTCATAAGCTTCTCCATTGGTCCGGAAAAGTCCGCTATCCTGCAAATAGCTTTTAGCACTTATCCGTTGAAAGCGCGAGCTATCCCCGATCAAATAATGCAGGTCGTCCAGAATGCAAAAGTCCTGGTTCTCCGGATCCGGGTGGACCCAATGCAAGAACCCCTTATCCGCCATTTCCTCATCCACAAAGAGAGCTCTCCTCATGGCCTTTAACAAATATTCCATCAAAAGCGGATCATCGGGAGCTAGCAGGTGATACTTGAACCCTCTCATGACCCCTTTCTTAAAATCACCCCTTCGCACCAGCATCCTCACGGTCTCGCGCCGAGCTTTTTTTCGCAGTTCCTTAAAACGGGAGCGATCCACTTGGAAAGCTTTACTCTCCTTTTCCTGCTTTCTCCGGAATCTCTTCAAGGCTTCTATTCGATCTTCGAGATCGGGGTGAGATGATAAAAGGCCATCGAGGGGCTTTTTGACATCGCCATATTCGATGCTATCCACATCACTGGAATCGGATTTAGCGAAAAGCTCTTTATAATGCCGGATCCTTTCGAAAAGATCGATACCATGTTCTATTCCATACCCGGCTTCAAGAGCATACTCAACCCCGATACTGTCAGCCACTCTCTCATCAGCCCGGCTATAAGCAGCTGACCGGAGAGCATCGCGTATCTGTTCCTTCTGGTAATTCCATTTTCTCTCGCGACGAGCCTCCTTATCCACATTTTTCCAAAAACGGTGAGCCACATCCCGTTTTTGAAAGTGGACCGCCTCATGCCCCAGGATGAAAGCAAGCTCAGCTTCGTTCTCGAGCTCCGCGAAAAAGCCAACATCCATTAGAGTGGTTCCATCGAAGAACACCCTCGCGTTCCAGCCGGTCCAAGTCGCCGGGTAGACCTTTGCATTCCCTCTTTCAAGGATCCGTTCCGGAACCGTTTTATCGAAAACATCGTTCAAATAGGTCTCCATGCCATTCCATCCCGGATAGACAGTTCCGTTCCTGAAAAGCGCATTCAGCCCATAACTCTGTTGAGCCGCGAATTTTTTGACTTGATCACGGGGAATGGTATCCGGGCTCAGATCGTCGATCCTCCGGATGGAATCGTACATGCTTTTGGGGTCGATCCGATACTCCTCGGGAAGCTGAGAAGGAAAGGGAAAAAGGCTTTTCTTCTCGCTTTGAGCAAAAGAAGGAAGCCAGGCCAAAACCGCACAAAAGACCAAAAAGTGGCGCAAGCAGCTCATTTAAAGAGCCTTCTGATTCGACGACCCCTTATCGATCGCTAAATGCTTAAGGGTTGCCTCAAATAAAACAAAATCTGCAAGAGAACCTCACTCTTCCGAAAACTTCACGAGAAGGCGCCTATATGCCGAGAACAACTTCGATTTGGACACGAAACCCCGATACTCCCGATCTTTGACCACCGGTAGATTCCAGGCACCAGTGCTCTCAAACTTGTCCATCACCGTATTCATGTCCTCATCCTCTTGAATAAAGGCTGGAGGGGTGGTCATAAGCTCGCTCACCGTTAGCTCATCATAACGGGAGCGGTCGAAGATGAGATCTCGGATCTGATGGAGAAAGACCACGCCTAAGAGCTCGTTCTGCTCATTGATCACAGGGAAGAGGTCCCGCTTGCTACGCGAGATCGCATTCGTCAAGTCACCTAGGGTATCCTCGGGCTTGACCTTTTCAAAATCGTTCTCGATCTCTTTCTTCAGATCCATCAAATAAAGGACGGTCTGATCCTTATGGTGGGTGATCAACTCACCTCGATCGGCCAGTTGTTGGGTATAAACGGAATGCTCCAGAAAAGCCCTTACGGTCAAATAAGAAATAGCAGCAGTGATCATCAGAGGTACGAAAAGCTCGTAACCCCCAGTGATCTCTGCGATCAAAAAGATGGCTGTAAGGGGGGCATGAAGAACGCCGGCCATCATACCGGCCATCCCCACCAATGTAAAATTGCTTTCAGGCAGGGTCGCGAGCCCGAAATAGTCGAGTGCTTTGGCGAAGACGAATCCCAGAGAACTACCCATGAAAAGGGTGGGAGCAAAGATCCCTCCGATCCCACCACTACCGAAAGTTATAGAGGTAGCGATCACTTTAAAAAGGGCCATCGCAAAGATCAACACGAGCACCCACCCAAGGCTCTTTTCCAACGGCAAAATGCTCTCCTCTTCGAAAAGCTGCCGCGTGTAATCCTCTTGTATCAAGGAGTTGATCAGATCATACCCTTCCCCGTAAAGATTCGGTAAAAGGAGGAAAAGGAAGCCAAGTAGGATCCCCCCGGTAAAAGCTTTTCCGAAAAGGGGGCGGATCTTCCCGAAAAGATGTTCGATCGAGAAAAAGAGCTTGGAGAAATAAAGAGACCCCAATCCGGTGACCGCACCAAGAAGGATATACAAAGGAACGTTCTTGGGCATGAAGGGGTCCTGCAGCGTAAATGGCAATAGAAAGCCTTCTCCCAAAAGGAGAATGGAGGTGATAAAGGCGGAAACGGAAGCAAGCAAAAGCGGTATCAATGAGGCAGTGGTCAGATCCAGCATGATGACCTCCACTGCAAAAACGATAGCCGCTACAGGCGCTTTGAAAATGGCAGAAAGAGCGCCTGCTGCAGCGCATCCCACCAAAAGCGTCTTGGTCTTGTAATCGAGATGAAAGAGTTTTCCAAGGTTCGAACCATAAGCGGATCCAGTGGCCACGGTCGGTCCCTCTAGTCCGACCGACCCCCCGAAGCCCACCGTGATCGCACTCGTGATGATCGAAGAGAACATGTTGTGGGCCTCCAGCTCGCTGTTGCGCTTCGAAATAGCATGTAACGTGGCAGGGATCCCGTGATCGACATTCGTGCGGATCAGGTATTTGATAACGGCAACGGTCAGAAGAAGACCGATGAGCGGGAACACAAAATGTAGAAAACGATGGGACTCCTCAACGAGGGTGAGAAGCCACTGGATGTTGTGGGCCAACCCCTTGATCACCCCTGTGGCCAATCCCGCAAGGATGCCAACGATCACGCTAAGGAAAAGAACAAGATGCCGATGTTCGACGTGCCGTATCCGCCAGATCAGAAAACGCTTCAGCAGATCACGCAACATCCTGCCCAGCTGGCTTTTCCAATATTCTTAGCGGAATGTCGATAAATGAGGGGTCTTTCCTCATCCAAGTGCCCTTATCCAAGGGTTTTTCAAATTTAAAAGATGTTTGAATGAAAAGTAAAACCATCAGAGGCTCGAATCCGAAACCTCTCCACTTTTTTCGTATTTCTTTTCTACAAAAGACTCCATCTCAGGGTCATCCACTTCTTTCCGATATCGTTCTAAAAGGTCCTGCCCACCCCTTCCCTTGGAATATCGTATTTGCTCCAGCATGAAGTAGGTGAGGACCGCCTCTTTCACCTTTCCTCGGAATTCATCCACGATGGTCCGAAAGAGGATCTCCCGATAGGACATGCTCTTCTGTTCCCCCTTATTATCAAGGGTATACTTGTTGGCCACATCATAGGCAAAGCTCAAGTATTGGGGGACATGGAGCAAAAGCGGGTCGCTAAGATCCATGGAATCCAAAAAACTCCAATACTTTTTCCCGATATCGATGCTATCGTTCGGATTTTCATACCGGTAAATGTCGGGATAAGAAAAGCGGATAATGCCCAGATCGATCCGATCCCTTAACCGTTCGAGCCGCTTAAAACGTTCTTCGAGCTTTTCACCTTTCGACTCGAAATGGCGTTCTCGAAAAGTTTTGAAGATCTTTTCTCGTTCCTCGAGGAGTTGAAGGAACGTATCTTTTTTGTGATCAAAGATGTTCCCCTGCGATTGGGCGATCGAATCCTGAAAACGCTTTCTTTTCTGGATATAGCGATTCCGTACAGCCCCTTTCCCTTCAAAGCTAAAGCTTCCTTCCAGGCTCTTTCGAACCCGCAAACTATCCCCTGGAAAAAGGTAAAGCAGGATCTCCTGGGTGCTGTCCACGAAGCTCACATATCCGGGTTCCTCTTTTCGAAAGGACATCCTGAACCGGCCTTGTTCAATACTGTCCTTCGCCATTTGCTCATCAGCATAGGTATAAGGTCCGATCCGTTGCCGCAGTTGAACCCTTCCATTTTTGACCCCACTTACGGTCCCTTCAAGTACGATCGGTGAAATTTCCTCTTCTTCAGAACTTTTCTCTTCAGCCCCTCCACAACCCGCAAGAATAAGAGCGGCGGTCAAGAAAAGAACGGATCTGAAGAGCTTTGCGAACATTATCAGTACCGCTTTTAGGAGGAGCTTTTATCGAGCTTTAACGAACGGATACCCAGTTCTTTAAGCTGTTCTTCAGGAACGGGGGATGGAGCATCGATCATCAGATCCCTTCCTGCATTGTTCTTAGGGAAAGCGATGTAATCCCGGATATCGGAACTACCATCCATCAAGGCCACCCACCGGTCGAACCCGAAAGCGATCCCACCATGAGGAGGGGCTCCCTGATCAAGGGCGTTCAAAAGGAAGCCGAACTGAGCCCGATAGTCCTCTTCTTCCATACCGATGGTCCGAAGGACCTCTTCCTGGAGCCTTCGTTCATGGATCCGGATGGACCCTCCTCCGATCTCCACCCCATTGATCACCATATCGTAGGCTTCGGCACGAACCGCTTCGGGCTCGCTCCCAAGCTTATCCCGATCCAGATCCTTAGGAGATGTGAATGGATGGTGCATCGGATGTAGCTTTCCATCCTCCGGGTCTCGCTCGAACATAGGGAAATCGACCACCCAAAGCGGTCGAATGTCCTCAGGGTCCCGTAGACCGGCCCGCTCTCCCATCTCTAGCCTCAATTGTCCCAACGCATAGCGGGTCTGTTCAGCTTCCCCGGCCAAAATGAGCAAAAGATCCCCATACGAAGCTTCCGAACGCTCCATCCAAGCCTTCAGATCTTCCGGGCCGAAGAATTTATCCACCGAAGAACGAAGAGTCCCGTCCTTGGAGCTTCGCACCGGGATCAAACCTTTTGCCCCGATCTGCGGGCTAGTGACGAACTCCGTCAATCGATCCAACTCTTTCCGGCTTATCTCGCCATAGCCTTCAACTGCAATACCCGCGACCAACTCGGCATCATCAAAAACGCGAAAACCTTTGCCCTGAACGAGATCGGTCAACTCGAAGAATTCCATTCCGAAGCGGAGATCGGGCCGATCCGTTCCGTAACGCTGCATCACTTCATCATAGGTCATAACAGGGAATTGCTCCAATTCCACGCCCTTGACCTCCCGGAAAAGATGCTTGGCCAAACCCTCGAAGGTCTCCATGACCTCTTCACGCCCCGCAAAGGCCATTTCACAATCGATCTGAGTGAATTCGGGTTGCCGGTCGGCTCGAAGGTCTTCATCCCGAAAGCACTTCACCAATTGGAAGTATCGATCGGAACCCCCGATCATCAAAAGCTGCTTAAAGGTCTGAGGGGATTGGGGAAGGGCATAGAACTCCCCATGATGGAGCCTGGAGGGAACGATGAAATCCCTGGCCCCTTCCGGGGTGGAGCGGATCAAAACCGGGGTTTCCACTTCCAGGAAACCCTGCTCGTCCAAATAGCGACGAGTGGCCATTGCCATTCGATGCCTGAGCTGCAACTTCCGCTGCATGGGAGGTCTTCTCAGATCGAGCATCCGATGCCGCATACGAAGCTCTTCTCCGCCGTCGGTCTCCTCTTCGACCTGAAAAGGAGGGAGTTCCGACGGGTTGAGCACCTCTAAAGAAGTTGCAACGACTTCGATATCACCGGTCTGAATATCAGGGTTTTTATTGCTCCTTTCCCGGACTTCCCCCTCCATTTGGACCACGTATTCCCTTCCCAATCCTCGGGCTTTTTGACCTAATTCAGGAGCTTCCTCCATATCAAAAACGCCCTGCGTGATCCCGTATCGATCGCGCAGATCCAAAAAGGTCATTCCACCCAGATCCCGGGATCTTTGAACCCAGCCACATAGGGAAACCTCCTCCCCCACATCGGCGATCCTGAGCGCACCACATGTATGCGTTCGGTACATCGAAAAGCTAACTTTGCTCGCGAAATTACTTTTTTCGCCTCGATCTTAGGGAAAAAGCGAAACGCCCTCCCCATGGCCCTTTCCGTTCAATCCGACGCGCATTACATGAAGCTCGCTCTCGAGGAAGCCCAAAAAGCTTATGAAAAAGACGAGGTTCCAGTCGGATGTATCGTGGAATGTGAGCATCGCATTCTAGCCCGGGCTCACAACTCCACCGAACAACTCCTGGATGTAACGGCCCATGCAGAAATGATGGCCATAACAGCCGCCTCCGAAGCCTTAGGAGGAAAATATCTGGACCGTTGCCGGATCTTCGTTACCCTGGAGCCTTGTGTGATGTGTGCGGGGGCTTTATACTGGGCTCGTCCCGAGGAGCTCATCGTTGGAGCCATGGATGAGAAAAAAGGCTTCACCCTTCAAGATCCGAAACTCCTTCACCCTCGAACATCTTTTAAGAATGGGGTTGAAGCAGAAGCGGCAGGGCAGCTATTAAAAGATTTCTTTCGAAAGAAAAGGGAAGATCCGTGAACAATGGGAGGGGGTAGGCCGTTCCAATTTGAAAGCCTAAAAAATACCCAAGCATGTATCCTCAAGAACTCGTCGCACCGATGAAGGAAGACCTCACCACGGAGGGCTTCCAAGACATTACCACTCCAGAAGAAGTAGACCGTATCCTCAATGAAACCGATGGTTCGGTCCTCATGGTGGTCAATTCGGTCTGTGGCTGCGCAGCCGGGAATGCTCGCCCGGGAGTGAAGCAAGCTTTGGACCACGGGAAAAAGCCCGATAAACTAGCGACGGTATTCGCAGGAGTGGATAAAGATGCCGTTGAGCAAGCGCGGAAATACATGCTTCCCTATCCTCCCTCCTCACCATCCATCGCGCTCTTTAAGGACGGCAAGCTCGTTCATTTCCTAGAACGCCATCATATAGAGGGACAACCGGCGGAGACGATCGCTGAGAACCTCCAGTCCGCTTTCGACGAATATTGTTGAGAAAAGGCTAGCTTTTACCCTCCCCCTTCGTCCCGACGGACGAACTTCGGGACCTTGATGTAATCGGAATCCCTTTGCGGAGCGTTTTTCAAGGCCTCTTGCTGTTCAACCTCATCCCGGATCTCATCAGGGCGGGGAGAACCTTTTTCATCCAGAACATGCCGTAGGGGCTCTACCCCTTGCGTATCCGTCTCCTCGAGTTTTTCCACAAAAGCGAGGATCTTGCTGAGATCCTCCTTAAGGGATTCCCTTTCTTCCGGTCCGGGGCGCAGCTTTGCGAGCTCTGAGATGCGCTCGATGGTGCTGTCGTCGATCTTCATGTTCCCAAAGATAGCTCAAGAATTTCCATCTCGCCATCCTTGAAGAATGCTATCCCGCGTGGCGGCTTTCAATTCTTCGAGATCCTTTCCTTCAGGTTCTATCGGAGCATGGACCGCGATGCGGGACCGGCCTGGCCGCACACTTCCCCAAAAACCTTCCCCTTCCGGGAAGATCCGCCAATGGTCAAGGAAAGTGACCGGAACGATCGGCACCTGTTTTTCTTGGGCCAATTTGAACGCTCCGTTCTTAAAATTTCCAAGCTGCGGAGCTTCGGAAGGGATCGTACCTTCAGGGAAGATCGCGACCGGGACGTTCTTATCCAACTCTTCTCCGGCCTTCAATAAAGCTTCATGAGCTTTACGATGACTGTGACGGGGTACAGGAATGTTCATCGAGCGAAAGAACATGCTGAAATAAGGCCAATCGAGGATCTCCCCCTTCCCAAGAAATACAAAGCGCTCGGGAAAAGGGGCCATCAAATAAAGAATGTCCAAATAAGAACTGTGATTGGCGCAAACGATATAAGGTGGCTCCGGAAGTTCATCCCGATGAACGGAGATCGGGATCATACTGAGCTTGCTGAAAAAGAGCGCAAGCCGACGATTGCTTCGATACACCTTGTCAAAATGCCCTTTCCGAAGCAGGAATCGATAATACGGATAAAGCAAGAGAAGGGGGAGCCCGAGCAGAAAACTGAGGTACCCTTGATAGAGGATCCTTACGAACTTAGCGGCCGATCCCATACCCTCAAAAATAAAAGCTTTATACCCCCTTCCCTTTGAAAGGAGGAGGCGATGAAAGGGCATTTTCTTAGATTTACGTTCCAAATTCCCCTGTGTTGGCGCGAATACTGACCGGAATACAGAGCACTGGCACCCCTCACCTCGGGAACCTCTTGGGCGCGATCCTTCCTGCGATCAAGCTTTCAAATGAGGAGCAACATCAAGCTTTTCTTTTCATCGCCGATCTGCATTCATTGACCACGCTCCCGGATGGAGAGCAACGGAGAGAGAACACTCGAGAGGTGGCGGCTGCTTGGCTGGCCTGTGGATACGACACCTCCAAAAACCTTTTTTATAAGCAATCCGATCTTCCGGAGGTCTGCGAGTTGACCTGGTATTTGAGCTGCTTCGCACCCTATGGCATGCTTCAAAAAGCCCACTCCTTTAAGGACCACCAAGCAAGGAACGAGGAAGTGAACACTGGGCTCTTCACCTATCCGGTGCTCATGGCAGCGGATATCCTCCTTTACGATGCGGAAAAGGTCCCCGTGGGGAAAGACCAGAAACAACATCTGGAAATGACCCGGGATATGGCCCAGAAGATCGACCACTATTATGGTGAATCGCTCCTTACCGTCCCTGAGCCTCTGATCGATGAGAACGTCATGACGATCACAGGGACCGATGGGAGGAAAATGAGCAAGTCCTACGGCAACAGCATCAATATCTTTAGTTCGGATAAGGAGCTCAAGCAACAAGTTATGAGCATCGTGACCGATTCCAAAGGATTGGAGGAGAGCAAGGACCCTGAATCCTGCAACGTATTCTCGATCTACCGTAAGATCGCTCCTCCGGAAAAGGTCGAAGAGATGGCAAAGGCATACAGGGATGGGGGATACGGTTATGGAGACGCCAAAAAGGCCCTTTTAAGCGAGTTGAAAGAGCGATTCGGAGAAGAAAGGGAAGCCTACTCCAAGCTGACCCAAGATCCAGAGCGGATCGAAGAAGAACTCTCAAAAGGTGCAGAAAAGGCCAGGCCCATCGCCCAGCGAACTTTGAACCGCTTGCGCGAGAAAATGGGCTTTGAGCTCAGCACGCAAACGTTGACCTCATAGATCATGCACGATTTTCTAATAAGCCTTCACTCCGTCCTTCGGTACGTTCTCTTGCTTTTTTTGGTTTGGACGGCCTTCCGCTCTCTTGCTGCTTGGATCATGGGAGGCCATTTTTATCGTTCCGATGAAAAAGCGACGCTTTTCACGGTCATCTTCACCCACCTTCAGTTCGTCATCGGGCTGATCCTTTATTTCAGCAGTGAGAAAGTCCGATTTGAGAATATGGAGCAAGTGATGAAGGATGATATGCTCCGCTTTTTCACGGTCGAGCATATCAGCCTGGGCTTGCTAGCGGTCATCTTGATAACGATCGGCAGATCCCGGTCGAAAAGGGCTTATTCGGAAATCGCCAAGCACAAAAGGATCGCTATTTTTTTCCTGATCGCCTTGGTCTTGATCTTCCTGGCGATCCCGTGGCCTTTCATGAAGGAGTTCCAAACTGAATGGATCACTTTACCCTTTTGAGGATCCCTCTTCTGAAACGATGGAGTGCCCTCATATCCCTCCCTTTTTTCTTTTCCATGCTGAACTGTGGGGGGAACGGAAAGCGAGCCGATGAAGGGCCAAATGGGGAGCGGATCTACCAAGAGCGCTGTGCATCATGTCATGGATCGGATGGGGAAAAAGGCCTATCCGGTGCTGCGGACCTCACCAGTTCTAAGCTTTCCATGGAGAAACGCATTGAGGTCATCAAAAACGGTAAAGGGAACATGATCCCTTATGAAGGAGTGCTCGACCAAGAACAGATCCGGGCCGTGGCCCGTTACATTGACAAGTTCCAGGAAAGCGAATGATCGAAGACGAGCGATTTAAAAAGGGGATCGAACGGGTTGTACTGATCGGAGCCATTAAGAACAAGGAAGACGCCCAACGGATCCAAGAATACCTCGACGAGTTGGCCTTCCTGACACGGACCGCGGGGGGAGAACCGATCGAACGCTTTGCCCAAAAGGTCCACAAACCGGATCCTGGAACGTTCCTCGGCAAAGGGAAGATCCAAGAGATCGCGGCTCTTATCAAGGAGCAAAAGGTCGACACAGCAGTTTTCGACGATGAACTGAGCCCCACTCAAACGCGGAACGTGGAAAAGATCCTCAATTGCAAGGTGCTGGACCGGAGCGATCTGATCCTCGACATTTTCGCGAAAAGAGCGAGGACCTCCCACGCTAAGACCCAAGTGGAGCTGGCCCAATATCAGAACCTCCTTCCCCGCCTTTCCGGCATGTGGACACACCACTCCCGCCAAAAAGGAGGTATCGGCACCAAAGGACCAGGAGAACGCGAGATCGAAACGGACCGCCGGATGATCCAGAAAAAGATCGACCGGCTGAAGAAGCAACTGGAAAAGATCGACAAGCAAAAGGCCACCCAGCGGAAGAACCGTGGCAAGCTGGTGAGGGTCGCCCTGATCGGTTATACGAACGTGGGGAAATCCTCCTTGATGAACCTGTTGAGCAAATCGGAGGTCTTCGAAGAGAACAAGCTGTTCGCCACGCTCGATACAACGGTCCGGAAAGTGGCCCTTTACAACGTGCCGGTCCTTCTTTCGGACACCGTAGGGTTCATCCGAAAACTCCCGCACCGCCTGATCGAATCCTTCAAGTCAACCCTTGACGAAGTACGGGAATCCGACCTACTCCTCCATGTTGTGGATATCTCCCATCCCCATTTCGAAGATCAATACGAAGTGGTGAACCAGACCCTCGAAGAGATCGGAGCCGCGGATATCCCTATGATCACGGTCTTCAACAAGATCGACCGATACAGGGAAATGGAACGGGAAACGGGGACTTATGACGAGACCGAGGAGGAAAGACCTTCCCTCGATGAGCTGAGGTCCACCTGGATGGCCAAAATGGATGATAACGACATGATCTTCGTTTCAGCGGCTGAAAAAGAAAATATCAAAGAATTGCGGGACCTTCTTTACGAAAGGGCCAAGGCCATCCACATCCAGCGCTATCCTTACGATGACCTCTACTACTGAAGGCCAATAAAAAGATCCCTGCCCTCGAAAGAGCAGGGATCTTCTTGTTGGATAAAAGAACTTCGTTCTTTTCAGCGGACGATCTGCAGCTTGTCGCTGTAAAGCTGACGTCCGTTCTGGTCTTCGACACGGTAGAGATACATGCCTCTATCGAGTTCGCTCACCAGAACTTGCTTCTGTTCTGACGCTTGAGCAACTTCAACGGTCCGAACAGTTCGTCCGGTCATGTCGAAGATCCGGATCCGTTCGGCTTTACTACCGAACTCGAAAACGACCTTCTCTTTTGCGGGATTGGGACGGACGCTGATCTCTTGAACATCTTCCTTAAGCTCCATCAAACTTGTATTGGTTGAATCATGGAGATAGAGACCGTCCAATTCCAAAACACTTCCAAGGGTTTGGGTCCCCCTATCCTGGAAATCCGACACATATTGGCCGAGCCCGACGCTTTCAGCGGTCATATAGACCCCGATGGTATCGGCGGTCTTTCCATTGCAATCCATCGGAGAGAAGGGAAGTGTGAATTTGGTCCAACTATTTTGAGAACCACCTAGGAGCATTTGGGCCGAAGCAACGGTATCACCGCTGGTGGTCCATGCATCAGCTCGAACGGCTCCCGTATCCTGGTTCAAAAGATCATAACGGATAAACCCTGTAATGCTGTCAGGACACTTGGTATAGGGATCCCCGATCTCGATACTGCTGCCATTGAATTCACCCAGGACCGAAGCCGCGATCGTATCGTCCAAAAAGCTGTTGTAATAGACCTCAAGCTTCAGGGCTGAACTTCCCTCAATAGGATCGGATGTATTCTCGGAAGCCCCGAGTGAAGCAAAACCTTTAGGTTGTGGTTCGCTTAAAGAATTGGTGGTCCAATTCTCAAAACCGAGGTTGTTGAGGCCGGTCTGCCCCGTAAGAGGGAGGGCAAAACTAGCCAAAAGGAAAAAAGTAAGAATCCGTTTCATAGATGATGCTTTTCCAATGATGAATTTAAGGCTTTTTTCATCCCTCGATCGCCTCTACTCGTTCCACTTCAGGAATATGCTCCTTCAAAAGCATCTCCACTCCATCCTTTAAGGTGTACATGGAGGAAGGACATCCCGAACAAGCCCCTTTCAAGACCAACTTCACAACCCCATCCTGGAAGGAATGGAAGTGGATCGCTCCCCCGTCCCCTTGAACAGCAGGGGCGACATATTCCCCCAACAGTTCCTTGATCCTTCCATCGTGCGGGGATGAAGGGCCATCCCCGAACAAGCTTTCCACCGGAGTACCCGAACTTCCGCGCTCTTCTTCCTTTTGCTCCGCCTCTTTTTCTTCCTTAGGCTCCGGCATCTTGGTCAGGACCTCACCGCCCTGGTTCAAATGATCGCGGATGAACTCGCGGAGTTCGTTGGTGACCTCTTCCCATTCCACCATCTCGTTCTTATTGACCGTGATGAAATCGTTCATCATGAAAACATTGGTCACGAAAGGGAATTGAAAGAGTTGTTCCGCCAGGGGCGAACATCCACGGGTTTCTTCGATGCTCTCGAACTCCACACAAGTCCCTTCAGCATCCACGAGGTGGCGATCGGCCACGAACTTCATCGATGCCGGATTCGGGGTCAGTTCAGCGAACACTTGTACAGGAGCTTGTTTCTCAGTTGTTGGCATATCGTTCCGTCCTTCTCTTTTCGATCGCTTTTGTTTGGAATATAGGCGAGGAAAATCCTCCTCACTAAAAAAGAGCGGTAAGGGGCGACCTTAAGCTCCGACCCCCACCTTAGCCCATTCGACCACGCGCTTCATCACTTGCTCGATGCCATCATGGACCTGCACGATGCTAGCTTCCATGTTGTAACAGGGCGCTGTAGCGATCTTATGCTCTTCATCGCTCGCCATTTCGTTGGCTTCATGCTCTTCGATCTCAGCCCCGGTCGCTTTTACCCCATCGTTGATCCCAGCGATGTCATAGGGAGAAGCAGAAGCGGTGGTCCCAACCGTTAATTTGGGGTGGATATCGCTGTTCTCGAGAGCTTTAGCGACGACCGTTGGCCCCATACAAACGGCCCCGATCGGCTTACCGGCCTCAGCGACACCTTTGATCAGCTGTTGTACATCCGGTCTTATGCTCCCATCCGGTCCTTTAAAGGCCCATTCGGTCAGGTTCTTAGCAGCACCGAAACCGCCAGGGATCGCCAAGCCGTCGAGTTCCTCTACTTCCACTTGGTCCACCGAACGGATATCTCCTCGAGCGATCCGTGCGGATTCGATCAATACATTGCGCTTTTGGTCGAGTTCGTTCCCGTTCCGATGATCGAGAACGTGATGTTGCTCCATATCCGGGGCGATGCAGACGGGTTCTCCGCCGTTCTTCTCGATCTGATAAAGGGTGAAAACCCCTTCATGGATCTCCGTGCCGTCAAAAACGCCACATCCGTGGAGAAGTACTCCGATCTTAGGTCCGGCCATAGTCCTTCTATTTTTGGTTCCTTTCCCACGAATTTCGTGGATCGAAAGGAAAGCGTCCCATTATAAGTCCCCTTTTCGTACGGGATCCTCTTTCAGTCATTTACTTTGAACCCTTATGCTTACCCGGTGCCTTCTCGCTTTTTTCATTTTTCTCGCCTTCTCAGCGGTCCCGGAAGCTTCGATCGGAGCTCCAAATCCGAAGGACAGTTTGAGCAATGAGCAGGAAGCTCTCCGGATCGGGGTTAAAAGTTCGCCTCCTTTCTTAATAGAGGAGGATGGGAAGGTCCAAAAAGGGATCGCTTACGATCTATGGGTCAAGATCGCTGAAGAGAAGGAGTGGGATCATCGCTCGGTCCGTTTCGACACTTTAAGCAATTTACTGACCGCTTTAGAGGAAGGTCGCTTGGACCTCTCGATCACTCCACTTACGGTCACAAGAGACCGCTTGGACCATATTGATTTCACCCATCCCTTTTACGTTTCCAACCTCGTGATCGCCACCCAAAAAAAGACCAAGGATCGGGTATTGCAATTCATCCAAAACTTCTTTTCCTTGAATTTTCTACGCGCGGTCCTTCTCCTGATCCTCATCATTCTGATCTTCGGCCTTCTCCTTTGGGTAGTGGAAAAGAGCAAGAACCCCGATATGTTCCGAAAGGGATGGCGAGGGGTGATGGATGGGTTTTGGTGGTCCGCTGTAACGATGACGACCGTTGGCTACGGGGATAAAGCTCCAATTAGTGGGATCGGCAAGGCCATAGCAACGATCTGGATGTTCACGGCAGTGATCATCGTATCGGGTTTTACAGCGACCATAGCTTCCTCCCTGACCGTTCAGCGTGCCCAAGGCGATATCGAGGATATCCATGACCTTGCAAAAGTGAAGACCATCACAGTAGAGGAATCCAACAGCGCAACCTTTCTCCGAAAGAAAGGCATCGATCCAAAACAGGTTCCGACATTGAACGATGCTTTGGAGCAGCTGAAAGAGGGGAAAGTCGAGGCCCTTTTTTACGATGAACCTTTGTTGCAATACCTTATCCATCAAAAAGGATATAATGATGATCTGGTCATCCTGAAACAAAACTTTCAAAGCCAGTATTACAGTTTCGGTTTGGCCAATAAAAGCCCTTATAAGGACGAGTTGAACAAAGAACTTCTCAAAGTCCTTGAAAGCACGGATTGGGACCGAATCCTTCAACGCTACGACCTATGAGCCAAGGCTTGATCAAAACGGTACGAGGCAAAACACCCGAATTGGGAGCTGATAATTTCCTTGCCGACAATGCGACCCTGATCGGAGATCTGCGGACGGGAAAGGAATGTAGCTTTTGGTTTCAGTGCGTGGTCCGGGGTGATGTTAATTCGATCCGCCTCGGGGATCGCGTGAACGTTCAGGACGCTGCTGTGATCCATTGCACCTACGAACGGACCCAGACCCTGATCGGGAACGACGTATCCATCGGACATCAGGCCATCGTGCACGGTTGCGAAGTGAAAGACCGTGTTTTGATCGGGATGG
>CAZOSO010000024.1:0-3020 GCA_964582635.1 uncultured Weeksellaceae bacterium
AGTCCCTTTTGAGTCCTTTGTGCCTCCCTTTGCGCCCATCGTGGTTAAGAGCTAGAGGTTTGGCATATGGGAACCACAAAGGCCACGAAGGGAAGCACGATGGACACGATGGGGGATGCAAATGATCCTTTTGAGGTAGCTCACAAAGAGGGTGCTCGTTGCTCTTAAGAGGACCTATTAGAGGCATATAAACATCTCCCGCTCCAGTAGAACGTTCCTCCTTACCTTTCAACCGTGCCCATTCCCGGCCCATATCGTCCCGGCCCCTTTCGCATCAGAGGAAGCGAAGTGGAAGAGGAAGAACGGCCCTGGCACTGGACGCGCACCGTCATGTTGGTCGGCTTTTTCGGGTGCATGTTGAGCTTGCCTTCGGTCGGGTCCTGGACGATGCTGGGATGGGGCTTTCTGGCCCGTGGCCTTACGCTCTTTTGCATCCTCGGGCTCGTGCTTTTTCCCTGGCGCCTCTATCAGCGCTTCATCGGGATCAATGCTTTCGAGACCTTTCTTTTCAACGTGATGGGGGTCGGCCCTTTGCTCTTTTCCCTCCTTTTATGGGTGAATTTTCTTTTTCATGGCCCTCCCCGGGAGGAGACTTTGAATATCGAGGAGCGGACCTTCGTCGGGCAGATGCTCAATCCGGTCTACCGCTATGAACTGGAAGGAGGAGCTTACGAGGATAAGCCCGAGTACCGGCGCTTTGCCTTTGAACCGGAGAAGGAAAAGCTTTTGGCGAATGCTCAGCGGGTGGAATACCGGACCGCTGAGGGTTTCTTCGGAGTGAGGGTGATGCTGGAACGGAAGCCGATCCGCTGACCCATCAGATCGGAGATGTTGATCTTCCGGCTCTCGTTCACCGGGAATTCTTTGGTGAATATGCCGTAAGCCCGTCCTTTGATATGCCCTTCCACCCGAAGCTCGGGAGCTGAACCTCCCATGACACTGCCGAGGGCTTTGAGGCCTCCGAGGGCGACATCTTTCAGTTCCACTTTCAGATGGAAGCTGTGCTCCTCTTCGGAGTTGCCCGGGATCTTCACGTTCTCCTGCAGTTCGGCCTCTCCGAGGGGTTTTTCATCGAGGTAGAAGTCCAGATCGCTGCCCACGACCTTGAAAGAGGCTTTGTTCGGATTTTTCACCCTGGCCCGGACTTGAAGGTCGAGGGTCCGCGGCTCACTGCCCTCCTTCTTTTTTTGCTTCCATTCGAGCTGGTCCAGCCGCGGGTCCTCCACCCTCACTTGTTCCCACGGGGAACAGCTGGAAATAAGGAAAAGGAGGGCCAGAAAAAGGGATGAAGAGCTCCTCAGCCTTTCCATTCCTTTTGAAAGTGCTCGTAAAAATGGGGAATGGTCTCGATGCCCTTGTAATAGTTGAAGAGCCCGAACTTCTCGTTGGGCGAATGGATGGCATCGGAATCGAGCCCGAAGCCCATCAGGATGGTCTTGATCCCCAATTCTTTTTCGAAAAGATGGACGATCGGGATGGTGCCCCCGCTCCGCAGCGGGATCGGTTCTTTATCGAAGGTGTCCGCCATGGCCTGATGAGCGGCTTTGTAGCCCGGATGGTCGATCGGGGTGACGGCCGCTTCCCCGCCGTGATGATGGGTCACCTTCACGTCCACCGTATGGGGGGCGATCTTGTGGATATGATCGTCGAAGAGCTTCGAGATCTTCTGGGAGTCCTGATCGGGCACCAGGCGCATCGATATTTTGGCCCCGGCTTTGGATGGAAGCACCGTCTTGGCCCCATCGCCTTGATACCCTCCCCAAATGCCGTTGCAATCGAGGGTGGGGCGGATAGCTCCGCGCTCCAGCGTGGTGAAGCCTTCTTCCCCGTCCACTTCGCGGATGCCGAGCTCGTCCTTGTAGCGGGCCGGGTCGAAAGGAGCCTCAGCCAAAGCTTTCCGCTCTTCCTCCGGGACCTCGCGCACATCGTCGTAGAAGCCGGGGATGTTCACCCGGTTCTTTTCGTCCTTGAGGGAGGCGATCATCTCGGCGAGTTCGTTGATCGGGTTGGCCACACAGCCTCCGTATATGCCTGAATGGAGGTCTCGATTGGGACCTCGCAGCTCCACCTCCATGTAGCTGATGCCCCGGATCCCGGTGGTGATCGAAGGCGTGTCGTTCGAGAGCATCGCGGTGTCCGATACGAGGACCACATCCGCTTCGAGCAGTTCTTTGTTCTGCTGCACGAAGCTTTCCAGATGCTCGGAGCCGATCTCTTCCTCGCCTTCGAACATGAACTTCACGTTGCAGGGAACACCCCCTTGCTCCATCATCAGTTCGAAGGCCTTGATGTGCATGTACATCTGCCCTTTATCGTCGCAGGCGCCCCGGGCATAGATCTCTTCATTACGGACCGTGGGTTCGAAGGGCGGGGTCTCCCAAAGGTCCTCCGGGTCGGGGGGTTGCACATCGTAATGGCCGTAGACCAGGACCGTGGGTGCATCCTCGCTCACCTTTTTCTCCCCGAAGACGATCGGGTGCCCGGCGGTGGAATGGACCTCTGCCCGGTCGGCACCGGCCTTTTCCAAACGTTCGCGCACGTAGTTCGCTGCTCGTTGAACTTCTTCCTTATGGTCAGGAGAGGTGCTGATCGAAGGGATCCGAAGGAGTTCGAAAAGTTCCTCGAGGAAACGGTCCTTGTTCGATTCGATGTAGCTTTTGCTGTCGTAGGCCATTTTGATCATAAGCTTAAGAGATCGCTTCTTAGGGCGACGAATTTAGGGCATCCGAGCCTTTTTAAAAGGGGGGTGCATCATTCCCCTTCTTTCTTTTTTCCTTTCCGCCGCATCAACTCGTTCAACACGTCCTCGTGGATCGCTTTCATCAGCTCAGGGTCTTTCATGTAGTAGCGATAGGAGCGGACGAATTCGTCACGGGTCACGTCGTGCTCTTCGAAAACTTCTTTCGTGGCCCGCGGAAGGAACTTTTTTGGGTCGGTCGCGAATTGGCTTTGGCGATGAGCCGCTTCCCCTTCCAAAAGATAAAGCTCGGTGAGCAGCTTTTCGAAGCGCTCCCGCTTCA
>CAZOSO010000024.1:3120-7056 GCA_964582635.1 uncultured Weeksellaceae bacterium
TCCCCTTCCAAAAGATAAAGCTCGGTGAGCAGCTTTTCGAAGCGCTCCCGCTTCAGAACATCCTCTGGGGGAGTCTCCTTATCCCCGGAACATGAGGCGATGAGAAGCGCGATCAGGAGAAGGAGTGAGGGAAGGCGGGATCTCATCGTTCCACGAATTCGATGCGTTCGCCGTTCCGGCTTTCGAGGACCTCTCCGCTCACACCATGTTGATGTTGATAGGCGAGGGTTCCGTTCACAAAGCAATGGCTGACCCGCCCGTGAAAGCGTTCCCCTTCGAGGGGAGACCAGCCGCATTTGTAAAAGAGGTTCGATTTGCTGACCGTCCAGGCCCGATCGGGATCCAAGAGCACGAGGTCCGCATAATAGCCTTTTCGAAGGTAACCCCGTTCTTTCACCCCGAAAAGGTCGGCCGGGTTGTGGCACATCTTCTCCACGAGCTTCTGAAGGGAGATCCGTCTTTTCCTGTAAAGTTCGAACATGGCGGTCAAGCCGTGTTGGATCAAGGGAGCACCGGAAGGGGTATCGAAATAGCCGCCCTGCTTTTCTTCTTCAGTATGCGGTGCGTGGTCCGTAGCGATCAGATCGATCCGGTCTTCGTTCACGGCCTCCAGGATCCGATCGCGATCGGCAGCGGTCTTGATGGCCGGGTTCCATTTCACCCAACTCCCTTTCGCTTCATAGGCGTTATCGTCGAAGAAAAGATGGTGGACGCAGGCTTCGCTCGTCACTTCTTTATCCATGACAGGCCCCGCATCGAAAAGCTCGGTCTCCCTTCCGGTCGAGATGTGGAGGACGTGCAGAGGGCCCCCTCGTTCACGGGCCTTTCGAACAGCTCGGGAAGATGAGCGGTAGCAGGCTTCGTGGGAGCGGATCAGGGGATGGAAGCGCATCGGGATCTCGTCCCCGTATGCTTTGCGAAAACGCTCGAGGTTGTTACGGATGACGGGTTCCTCCTCACAGTGGGCGGCTATAGGGTGCTTTTGGCACTTCCTGAAGAGATCGTGCAGGGCTTCAGGATCGTCGAACAAAAGGTCGCTGGTGGAGGCGGCCAGGAAGATCTTGATCCCGCAGAAAGCATGGGGGTCCATTTCGCGGATCAGGTCGATGTTCTGAGAAGTGGCTCCCATGTAGAAGGAATGGTTCACAGCGGCCCCTTCTTCGGCGATGGCGAATTTTTCCTCCAGGCGTTGGCGGTCGGTCGTCGGAGGTCGGGTGTTGGGCATCTCCATGAAGGTGGTGACCCCCCCGGCGAGAGCGGCGATCGAGCCGGACCGGATGTCTTCCTTATGGGTCATACCGGGTTCCCGGAAGTGGACCTGATCGTCGATGACGCCGGGGAGCAGGAATTTGCCATCGGCTTCGATGACCCGGTCTTCTTCTCTTCCTTCGATAGCCCCTTCTTCGATCGCTGCGATCCGCTTCCCTTCGATCAGGAGGGATCCCCGGAAGATCTTTCCTTCGTTCACGATGGAGGCATTCCGGATGATGGTGCGTTCGCTCATGGTCGCTTGACCTTCATTTTCAAAACGCCGAGAAAAGCTTCTTTGAAGATGCTGGTGTCCATTTTGGAAGAACCCCGCTTTCGGTCCTCGAAGGTGATCGGGACTTCCTGGAGCTCGAAACCGCGCCGCTTGGCAGCGTATTTCATTTCGATCTGGAAGGCATAGCCCACGAATCGGATACGGTCCAGATCGAGCGCTTCCAGGACCTTGCGGTGATAGCACTTAAACCCGGCCGTGGTGTCCTTGATGTTCAAACAGAGCACGCCACGCACATAAAGGGAGGCGAAATAGGACATCATGATCCGGTTCATCGGCCAGTTCTTGACCTCCCCTCCTTTCACATAGCGCGATCCGATGCTGACATCGGCCCCTTCCTGGGCGCAAGCATCGTAGAGGCGTACCAGGTCATCCGGGTCGTGGGAGAAATCCGCATCCATTTCGAAAAGGTACTCGTACCCGTGCTTCAATCCCCATTTGAACCCGTGGATATAGGCTGTTCCGAGCCCTTGCTTTCCCTCGCGCTCTTCCAGAAAGAGCCGCTCCGGAAATTCCTCCTGGAGCTTTTTGACGATCTCCGGGGTCCCGTCGGGGGACCCATCGTCCACGACCAAGAGATGAAAGTTCCGATCGAGGGACATGATCTTCCGGACCATCTCCTCGATGTTCTCTTTCTCCTCATAGGTCGGTATGATAACGAGTCCGTCGGCCAATGTTCCCCCTCAGGGAATTCATGGATCGCAATTTAATCGGCTTGGGGGAACGCGGCCCAAGGATCTCACGATCTTTAACATGCCACAAAGTCCCCTCGACGAAATTAGCCGATCTCGTTGAGGAGAAGCTTTTTTCCCCCTTCCGTATCTTCGGCTCGATGAATATACGAAAGCCCTTACTGATCCTCTTTGCTTGCTTGATGACAGGTCCGGTATTCGCTCAGCAGGATACTGTTTCCGCCGATACCTCGGCAACGGAAGGGGGCTATCAGGACCGTATCATCAAGATGAACGGCTTGGAACTGAAGGGAAAGGTCCTTCAGGTGGGAATGGGAGAAGTGGTCTATGAGCATAAGGTGGACGGCTCCCTCCAAAAGAGCAGCGTTCCGATGGCCGAGGTCTATGCGGTGGACCGGGCCGGGAAAGAGGAAGAGATCCTTTATGAGCAGGACAGTGCGAGGGGGAACACTTTGGACCGGACCCAGATGCGTTATTTCATACGAGGGGAACGGGATGCCATGCAAGGCTACAGCACCCCCTGGACCACGGTCGGTGGTCTTGCTATCGGTGCTGCTGGGGGGTATTTCCTCGATTTCAGCGTTTTCACCTTGACGGTTCCCCTGGTCTATACTTTGGGCGCTTCGATCCCCAAAATAAGGGTGGATAAAGAGACCGTCTCCGACCCGGCTTATTTGGACCGCGAATTCTACCTCAAGGGTTATGAACGGGAGGCCCGGGGTGATCGCCTTTTGAACGCTTTAAAGGGGAGCGCCGGAGGTGTTCTTCTGGGCTTGGGGATCTATGCGATCCTCAATCCCGATCAGCTTCGTTGAAAGGCCATTGCGTGCTTTAAAGATACTCGTCCGCAGCAATATCTGGATCGCCCTGGGGGCTCCCTCGCTGATCGGTGTGAGCTGTTTGGAATGGGAACGCGCTTTTCCCCTACCGTTCGCGACCGCTGCTTTTTGCTTCGTCCTGCTCTCTTACAACCTGCAGCGCTATGTCCGCAGCCTTAAGCCACGTTCGCGGTCCCAGATTGAAGCCGGGACCGGTTTCTCTACAAGAGCTTATTCCCTTTTGGTCCTGGGATCGGGGATCGCTGCTTTTTCCTCGCTCTTTCTGCTCGAGCTGCGGGTTCTGATCGCGCTGATCCCGGTGGCCCTCCTTTCCGTTTTTTACGCGCTACCGGTCTTCGGCTCGGGCAAAGGATTGCGCGATCTTCCCTATTTGAAGGTCTTTCTGATCGCACTATCCTGGGCTTATTTGACGGTCCTGGTCCTCGGCGTGAAGTTCGGCCGCTCCCTAGGGCCGATGGACGGAGTTCTTTTCCTGGAGAGGGCCTTTTTCGTGTTCGCCATCACGGTCCCTTTCGACATCCGGGATCTCCCGTACGACGATCCCGAAGCAAGGACTTTTCCCCAGGTGTTGGGTGTAAAAGGGGCGAAAGGGCTCGCTCTATCCGCTTTATCCCTTTTTCTGATCCTGGCGCTTGTTCGCCTGCAAAGCGTTTCTCCGGACCCTGCTCTTATGGTGGGGTATACGGTGACCGCAGGGGTCACGGGCGCTTTGATCGCGAAGGCGGATCCGCGAAAGCCGTCGCTCTATTACGAAGGCGGATTGGACGGGACCATGCCTTTGATGGCCGGTCTCCTCTTGCTCTGCAGGACCCTCTTATGAAAAGACCACGTCGAGGGCCTCTTTGAAGGCATCGGCGCTCTCCTT
>CAZOSO010000024.1:7156-11484 GCA_964582635.1 uncultured Weeksellaceae bacterium
CCTGAAAGCGTGCCGGCTTGATAGACCGTGCCTTCCGGCGACAAATGTTGCATGATGTGCTCTTTCCCCCCGAGGGCACCGACCGGCATCCCCCCTCCGATGATCTTTCCGTAAGCGACAAGATCGGGGCGTATCCCGTAATGTCCGGCTGCTCCCTCAAAACCGAGGCGGAAACCGGAGATCACCTCATCGAAGATCAAGAGGATGCCCTCGTCATCACAGATGGAGCGAAGGTTTTCCAGATAATCGGGGTCTTGGAGGAGAAGGCCCGTGTTCGCGGGAACGGGCTCGATGATCATAGCGGCCAGATCGTCCTTGTGTTCCTTGACCGCTTGCTGGACCGCTTTTTTGTCATTCAAGGGGAGCACGATCGTGTCCTTTGCCACGTGCTCAGGAACACCGGAGGAAGAGGAGGTTCCGAGGGTGGCAAGTCCGGACCCGGCTTTCACGAGAAGCGGATCGACGTGGCCGTGATAGCAGCCGTCGAACTTGATCACCTTGTTCTTCCCTGTGAAGCCGCGGGCCAAACGGATCGAGGACATCGTGGCCTCCGTCCCGGAATTCACGAAGCGGATCTGGTCGATATAGCGGTCGTGCTTCAGGATGACCTCGGCCAGCTCGTTCTCCATCTCGGTGGGGGTTCCGAACGAGGTGCCTTTGCGCAAAGTGGTCGTCACCATTTCGATCACCTTGGGATGAGCATGACCCAGGATCAGCGGTCCGAAGGAGCAGCAGAAATCGATGTACTCGTTGCCGTCCGCGTCCGTGATCCGACTTCCGGCCCCCTTGTCCATAAAAAGCGGAGAACCGTCCACTGCTTTGTAAGCCCGAGCGGGGGAGTTGACCCCACCGGGGAAGTAGCGCTGCGCTTTTTCGAAGAGTTCTTCCGATCGCTCCCTTTTCATAATTGCTTTTGGCTTTGATCCCGTCAGGTGTACTACCTTAGCGAGCGCTCAAAATTAGGAAGAATCGGACGAAAGCTTTTTGATGGAGCTCAAGGAGGATCGAGCCTACGCAGAGCAACTCGACCGGGAAGATGAGATGGCCCGCTTCCGGGAGGAATTTCACTTTCCTAAGGACAGTAACGGTGAACGGGCCATCTATTTCACCGGCAATTCGCTGGGCCTCCAGCCGCGAAGGGCCAAAACCCTTATCGAGGAAGAATTGGAGGATTGGGCGACCTATGGGGTGGAAGGGCACTTCAAAGCTCGACGCCCCTGGTTTTCCTATCATCATTATTTCAAAGAACCATTGGCCAATGTGGTGGGGGCTAAGCCCGAAGAGGTCACGGCCATGAATTCCCTCACCACGGACCTTCATTTGCTCATGGTCTCTTTTTATCGGCCGACCAAGGAGCGTTATCGGATCCTTTGTGAGGCCAAGCCTTTTCCTTCTGACCGGTACGCTTTTGAAAGCCAAGCACGCTATCACGGTCTCGATCCGGAAGATGCGATCGTAGAGCTCGAGCCCCGGGAAGGGGAAGAAAATCTCCGAAAGGAGGATGTTCTAGCGGCGATCGAAGAATACGGGGATAGCCTGGCATTGGTGCTTATGGGTGGGGTGAATTATTACAGCGGACAAGCCTTTCCCATCGGAGCGATCACCGAAAAAGCTCACGAGGTAGGGGCCATAGCGGGTTTCGATCTGGCACACGCGGCCGGTAACATCGATCTGGGGCTTCATCGGGATGAGGTCGATTTCGCCGCATGGTGTTCCTATAAATATCTGAATTCAGGCCCTGGAAGTGTGGGGGGCATCTTTGTCAACCAACGCTACGGCGATGACGCGGATCTGGTCCGCTTCGCCGGATGGTGGGGGCACGATGAAGAAAGCCGTTTCCGGATGGAAAAGGGGTTCGCTCCCATGAAAGGAGCCGATGGTTGGCAGCTCAGCAATGCTCCGGTCTTTGCTATGGCTCCCCACCTGGCATCCCTGGAGCTCTTTGAACAGGCCGGAATGGAGGCTCTGGGGCGCAAACGGGATCGCTTGACCGGCTTTCTCGAGTACATGCTCGACCGAGTGGACGAGCGAACAGGAGGGGGGCGGATCGAAGTGATCACACCCGATGAACCCGAAGAACGGGGGGCTCAACTTTCATTTAGGGTGAAAGGAAAAGAAGGACGCCAAGTTCAGAACACTCTCATCGATAGCGGTGTGAGCGTCGATTTCCGGGAGCCCGATGTGCTTCGTGCAGCACCCGTTCCCCTTTACAATTCGTTCGGGGACGTTCAGGCCTTCGGAGAACGATTGGAAAAAGCTTTGTCCCACTGATGGGTCGATCATTATGAATTGGTTCTTCATCATCATCGGAACCCTGCTTCTTCTCCTCGTCCTGATGCGCTTCTGGACCAAGATGAACCGACGCAAACCTCGAGAAGGGCGTTATTTTCGCTCCGCTTATCGCGAACACTGGAACCGCTGAACCGATTCGGGTATGGAACGTATCGCCATCGTAGGTGCAGGACTTGTAGGAAGCCTCGAAGCCCTTTTTCTGGCGAAGAGGGGCTATAAGGTGACCGTTTATGAGGGTCGGAACGATCTGCGCGGGACAGAAGCAGAGGGGGGACGCTCGATCAACCTTGCCCTGTCCGATCGAGGACGAAAAGCGCTTCGCAGTGTTGACCTGGAAGAGCGTATCATGGAGATGGCGATCCCGATGGAGGGTCGCATGATCCATCCCTCGGGCGGAGGAGAGGTCGATCTGCAACGCTATGGGATGGAGGGACAGGCGATCCATTCCGTTAGCCGAGCTGGTTTGAACCGGGAATTGCTGCGAGCAGCGGATCGCTATGATGAGCTCGAGCTCAGATTTCAACAAAAATGCCGCGATCTGGACCTTGATAAGAACGAATTGCTCCTGGAGGATCGGGATAGTGGGGAGCAGTATCGCGAGAGCTTCGACCGGATCATCGGGACCGACGGAGCTTTTTCCGCTGTTCGGACGCGCTTGATGAAGACCGATCGCTTTGATTTCTCGCAGTCCTATTTGGCCCATGGGTACAAAGAGCTGGAGATCCCACCGGATGAGAACGGAGAGCACCGGATGGGAAAGAACGGTCTCCATATATGGCCGAGAGGCTCCTATATGATGATCGCCCTTCCCAATCCGGATGGGAGTTTCACCTGCACCCTCTTCCTCCCCTTTGAAGGAGAACCCTCTTTTGCATCGCTGGATAGTGATGAGGCGGTCCAAAGCTTTTTCGAAAAGAATTTCCCCGATGCTGTTCCTTTGATGCCCGGGCTTCTCGAGGATTTTAGGAAGAACCCCACTTCCTCTCTCGTTACGATCCGTTGTGAGCCGTGGCACTATCGAGGACGGGTCCTCCTTATGGGAGATGCTGCTCACGCGATCGTGCCTTTTTACGGCCAGGGCATGAACGCTGGATTCGAGGATTGCACGATCCTGGACGGATTTCTCGATCGATATGATGACACAGGGGCAGCCTTCGAAGTGTTCTCCCGGGAAAGGAAACCCGATGCGGACGCGATCGCCGACCTGGCCCTTTGGAACTTCGTGGAGATGCGCGACAAAACAGCGGATCCACGCTTCATCCTTCGCAAAAAGATCGAAAAGCGACTCCATGAAAAGCATCCAGAGACCTGGAGGCCGCTCTATTCCATGGTCACTTTTAGCCATGAACCCTACTCCAAAGCCTTGGAGGAAGGCAAGAAACAGGCCTCGGTCATGGAACGGGTCATGGAAAGGCCGGACATCGAGGAAAAGTGGGATAGTGAAGAGGTGGAGCAGGAAGCCCTCGACCTTATCAAAAAGTGGAAAGGAACGGATGAGAAATAGAAAGAGCTACTTTGTTTAATTTCGTTCCCGTGCAAGCAAAAAGAAAGCATAGCTGGCTGCCGATCCTTTCGGTCCTCTTCGCTTTTTTCCTGTTCCCCATAGGAGCAGAAGGGCAGTACATGGTTTCGCCCGATTTCGAAAAATTGTTCCCCACCGGTAACATTTACCAGATGGGATATTGGCAAGGGGAAGTGGCCGGGAACTACAACTTCCCGGCGAGCGGGAAGACCAACAAAGTGCTCATCGATAATGCGGACACCACCTACAGCGCCACTTTCACTCCCAACGGAGGAGCAGCTTATGAGGCCCGTCTGGGGAGGTATTTGTTCACCCCCGATCTTCGCTTTTTCAAGTACATCGATTACAGCCTTGGCTACAAAAAGATCGTCGGGAGCGAGGATTACAAGGCCCGGCTCAGCACTTTCGGAGGGAACGAGGTTCAAGAATGGGAAGGGACCGGGACCTTCGAGGAGACCTATCTGACCTTGGACTTCAACCTGAACAACGCCATTCAGCTCAGCGATCACAGCTA
>CAZOSO010000024.1:11584-16439 GCA_964582635.1 uncultured Weeksellaceae bacterium
AAAAGGCCTCGCTCGATCCGGCTTTCTCCGTTTCCTTCAACGGAGACGCTGGCTTTGCTTACGCGTTGGACAACAGCTCTCATAGGGTGATGAAGGTAAAGGATCGCCGCGAGAACTGTATTTTGCTTCTTCCCTTCTTTTTTTATCTTGAAAAGCCCTTCAAAATGTTGCTTATGGATCGGTCTTGGTTCACGTTATTCTTCGCCCTGCTTCTTTTCTCAACCATTCCAGGGAAAGCCCAAAAATTGGTCTCCGCCGATTCGATCGAGCATTACACGGTGAACGAAATGAGCAATATGGGGTTGAACCCGGAGAACCCCGTTACGGCCTACCGGATCACCTATTTGACCCCTCGGCTTGATAGCAGCACTGACACGGCCAGCGGGGCTCTGCTCATCCCCGATCTGGATTCTTGTCCCGAGGGATATCCCCTCGTCTCTTATCAGCACGGAACGGTCATGAAGGACGAGAACGTCCCTTCTCAGAACGGGAACCGGCAAGCCGGCCTTCATTTCGCCAGCGATGCCTATGTTGTTAGCATGCCGGATTATTTGGGGTTAGGCAGCAGTGAGGGGCTTCATCCCTTTCAGCATGCCCGGACGGAGGCTACGGCTTCTTTGGATATGATGCGGGCTTCGAAGGAGTTCGTCCGCAATTCCCTTCCCTTTTCCCTCGATGGGGATGTCTTTTTGACCGGTTATTCGCAAGGAGGCCATTCCACCCTTGCCCTTCATCGATACATCGAAACCAACTCGCTTCTGGACAGCTTTGATGTGCGGATCTCGGTCCCCATGTCCGGTCCATACGATCTTTCAGGTGTGCAATCGGAGCTCCCCGCTGATTCCAGTTATGCCTCCCCGGGCTATTATCCCTATGTGATCGCTTCTTATCAAAAAGCCTACGGGAACATTTACGACAGCCTTGAGCAGATCTATGAGGCTCCTTATGATTCGTTGATCCCCCTTTATATGACCGGCGATAGCACCCTGCAATCCCTGAACAATGCGCTTCCCTCCAATATCTATGACTACATGGAGGATAGCGTATTGGACAAATTCTACGCGGATACCAATAATTTTTCCCATCCCATCCGCCTCGATCTTTACGAGAACGACCTCTATCGATGGGGGCCGGAGCGGATGACGCGCCTCATGTATTGTGGAGGGGATGAGCAGGTCTTTCCCGAGAACGCTGTTGTGGCTGAGGATAGCATGAACGCTTATGGGGCGACCGATGTGAAGGCTGAACTCCTTCATAGCACTTGGGGACACGGGAATTGCATCTTATTAACCTTATCGAATGCCAAGAACTTGTTCGATTCCGCTCGCTCCGCATGCAATGCCAATGCGATCCGTTCGCCATCCCGTTCGGATAAGGAGCTTTTGGTCCGCAGAGAGGGGCGTGATCGCTGGGAGCTTCAAGCCCCTTATAGGCCCCTCCGTTACCGGCTCTACTCGATCCAAGGAAAGCCTGTCATGCGGGGTTCATCCGATCGTAAGCGCTTCAGGGTCCATACGGGGCATTTACCCCGGGGGCTTTATGTGATCGAGCTGCTCGGAAAAGGGGAAGAGCAGCCCATCCTCAGGAAGCGCCTCCTTTTGCGATAAAAAAGGAGCACCACAAAAGGGCTTGATCCCCCTCCTCTCCGCTGTTCAAAGTGGAGACCTTCTTCACGAACATCCTTACCTTTGCCTTGTTCTCAAGATAGCCTTTAAAAGCAAGGAAAGCGAATGTTCAACGAACGGTTCGAAACACGTCATATAGGTCCCAGGAAGCGGGATGAAAAGCAAATGTTGGAAACGGTCGGGGTCAGCTCCACCCTCGAGCTGATCGATAAGACCGTCCCGGAGGATATCCGATATCAAGGGGAGCTCGATCTTCCCGAAACGCTCAGTGAGCACGAGTTCCTCCATTACATGAAGGAAAAAGGAGCGAAGAACAAGCTCTATCGTTCCTACATCGGGCTCGGCTATTACAATACGCTCGTTCCCCCGGTCATTCAACGGAATGTTCTCGAGAACCCGGGTTGGTATACGCCTTATACGCCCTATCAGGCCGAGATCGCTCAAGGAAGGCTCGAGGCTTTGCTCAACTTCCAGACCATGGTGATGGACCTCACGGGTATGGAGCTGGCTAATGCTTCCCTCCTCGATGAGCCGACCGCTGCGGCAGAGGCTATGTCCATGTTCCTGGCCAAAAGGTCTCGAAAAGCAGCTAAGGCAGGGGCTAATAAATTCTTCGTGGCTGAAGATTGCTTCCCTCAGACGATCGAAGTGCTCAAGACCCGGGCGCGATCCCTCGATATCGAACTCGTGTTCGGAGACCCCGTGGATTTCGAACCGGACAGTGACTTTTTCGGGGCTTTGGTCCAATATCCCTCCGAAGACGGTGGGGTGAAGGACCCCAAGGGTTTTGTCGAAAGGGCCAAGGCTGTTCAAGTGCCCGTATGTGTTGCAGCCGACCTCTTGAGCCTTGTCCTTTTGGATGCACCCGGAGAATGGGGTGCTGATTGCGTGGTCGGGAATACGCAGCGTTTCGGTGTTCCTATGGGCTTTGGTGGTCCTCATGCCGCCTTTTTCGCTACGCTCGAAGCCTATAAGCGGAACGTGCCGGGCCGGATCATCGGGGTCTCTGAAGATGCCGAGGGAGAGCCGGCCGCTCGAATGGCCCTTCAGACACGCGAACAGCATATCCGAAAGGATAAGGCCACTTCCAATATCTGTACGGCCCAAGCCCTCTTGGCCGTTATGGCCGGCATGTATGCGGTCTATCATGGCCCCGAAGGCCTGAAGCGCATCGCTCGTACGGTCCATCAAAAGGCCGTCGCCTTGGCCGATGAATTGAAGGACCTCGGGTACGGGCTTCAGCACGGAACTTACTTCGATACGCTCCGGATCCAACTCCCGGAAGGGGTGGATCAAGCTGCTCTTAAGCAAGAGGCCGAGCAAAAACGCATCAACCTTCGCTATTTCGAGGATGGAAGCGTCGGGGTGAGTCTCGATGAAACGGTTCAAGTGAAGGACCTGAGGGATCTGGTGGAGCTCTTCACCCTCGCAGCCGGTAAAAAGTTGGCCCCCGCCCTGGAGGAAGAGGATGTCCTTCATAAGGAACTTCGCATCCCGGAATCCCTTCAGCGGAAAAGCTCTTTCCTGGAGCAAGAGGTCTTCAATAAATTCCATTCGGAGACCGAGCTGATGCGTTACTTGAAGCGCTTGGAGAACAAGGACTTCGGGCTGACGCACGGCATGATCCCGCTCGGGTCCTGTACCATGAAACTCAACGCCGCGGCCGAACTTTACCCGATCAGCTGGCCGGAATTCTCCCAGATCCATCCGTTCGCTCCGAGCGAACAGGTCCAGGGATACCTGGAGATCATCGATGAATTGGAGCACGCCTTGAAGGAGCTTACAGGGCTCAGTGCCGTTTCCTTCATGCCGAATTCAGGGGCTCAAGGTGAGTACAGCGGCCTGAAAGTGATCCGTGCCTATCATGAGGATCGTGGAGAAGCGCATCGGAATGTGGCTCTGATCCCCTCTTCCGCCCACGGCACCAACCCTGCCTCTGCAGTGATGGCAGGAATGAAAGTGGTGATGGTGGAGTGCGACGATCACGGGAACATCGATGTGGATGACCTGCGAAAAAAGGCCGAGGAGAACAGCGATTCCCTTGCCGCTTTGATGGTGACCTATCCTTCTACGCACGGGGTTTTTGAAGCACGCATTCAAGAGGTCAATCGCATCGTGCACGAGAACGGCGGTCAGGTATATATGGACGGAGCGAATATGAACGCTCAAGTGGGCGTGACCAGCCCCGCTCATATCGGAGCGGATGTCTGCCACCTCAACCTGCATAAAACCTTTGCGATCCCGCACGGAGGAGGCGGTCCCGGCATGGGGCCCATCGCCGTTGCTGAACAATTGGCGCCCTATCTGCCCGGTCACTCCTTGGTGCCGACGGGTGGTGAAAAGGGGATCGATGCCATTTCCGCGACGCCCTTCGGGAGCGCGTCGATCCTTCTGATCTCTTATGGCTACATCCGTATGTTGGGAAGTTCGGGGCTCTTGAGAACTACTGAGTATGCGATCCTCAACACCAATTACCTTAAAGAACGGTTGAAGGAGCATTACGATGTGCTCTATAAGAGCAAGAACGGCATGGTCGCCCACGAAATGATCCTCGATTGCCGGAACTTCAAGCGGAGCGCCGATATCGAAGTAGGGGATATCGCTAAGCGGCTCATCGATTACGGATTCCACGCACCGACCGTTTCTTTCCCCGTACCCGGGACCATGATGGTGGAGCCCACCGAAAGCGAGTCCCGGGAAGAGCTGGATCGCTTCGTCGAGGCCATGATCCGGATCCGGGAAGAGATCGCTGAGATCGAAAAAGGAGAGGCGGATGCTGAGGACAATGTGCTCAAGAATGCTCCACATACGGCGCATTCCTTGGTCCGTGAAGATTGGCCCCATCCTTATAGTCGGGAAAAAGCCGGTTATCCCATGCCTTCTCTTAAAAAAGAGCACAAGTTCTGGGCTCCGGTCCGACGGGTGGACAATGCCAAGGGCGATCGGAACCTGATCTGTAGTTGTCCCCCTATTGAAGCCTATCAGGAAGAGATGGCCGAAGAAGGCTAAGCGGATACGCAACGTGCCTTCAAAAGATCCCCGTTCTTTCATCGGAGCGGGGATCTTTATTTGGGCGCTTTTTGAATTAGGTGGAATCACCTAAAAGCGGAACTTTAGATTCCTTGTTTAAGGCGTTGCGTGATTCCTTCGCCCGTTATCAAATTGCAAAAAAGAAACTTCGATGAAGCTATTCAGTTCGCTACCCCTGATCGCATTATTCCTTCTTGTCA
>CAZOSO010000024.1:16539-20635 GCA_964582635.1 uncultured Weeksellaceae bacterium
ATGGCGAACGATGACGTGTGCAATTGCGATATGTCCAATATCCGCCTGATATCGCCCTCATTCGATCTGAGCGGCCTTTCGGACATGGTGCTTCGTTTCAATGCTTATCACGATAAGAACTGGGGTGGAGGTGACGCGACCGCTCAGATCAGTACCGACGGAGGCAGCACTTGGGACACCCTGACGGTCTTGAATTCCACGACAGGGTGGCAGTACTACGTGTTGGACCTTTCTGCATACACCGGTAATTCCAATGTGAAAGTAAAGTTCCAGTGGAGCGATGATGGTACCTGGGCTTCCGGATTCGCGGTGGACAATGTGGTCGTGGATGAGCTTTTGGCCAACGACCTGCGGGTGGAAAAGGTTTGGACCAGCGAAATGAAAAAAGATCTGGAGTACACCCAGCTCCCGCTCGATCAAGCTCAAGCGATGAAGGTCGGAGCCCGGATCAAGAACAACGGGCATGACCTCCAGACCAATACCAGCGCTGCCGCTATCATTTCCAGGAAGGGACAGATCCTGGTCGATGATACCACCAACAGTATGGACCTGGATTCCATGCAGCGGGGCTCTTTCTGGCTTCAGACCGCATTTACTCCGGATTCGCTTGGCGTTCACAAAGTCGAAATGGAAGCTTTTTCCGATCAGGCCGAGGAGTACACGCCCGACAATACGATGAGCGATTCTCTCCGGATGACCTGTGATCGGATGGCCCGGGATCGGGGTGATTACAATGGGAACTCGTGGGGGACCGGCACCTATTCGAACGGGGAATACATCGGTTTTCAGGCGGGGAACCTTTTCGGTATCCGATCGGATGACCGGGCAAAAGCCATTTCCTTCCTGCTCGATACGGCCACCGAAGCGGGAGCAAAGGTTCGGGGCGTTCTTTATAAGCTCGACACGACTACGAACAGCTTCGATAGCGTGGCCGTGACCTCATCCTATACGGTCCAAAGCAGCGATGTGTCGAGCCTCTCCTCGCCTGTTTGGACGGAGCTGTCTTTCGATAGCAGCATCGCGCTGGACAGCGGTTCCTTTTACCTGGCGAGCTTCGCTTTGGATGACAGTTCTACGGCTAAGGCTGAGGTCGGGGCTTCCGGGGTTGTTCCCCATCAGACCGCTTATTTCCGAAAGGATAGCTCCTCTTCCTGGAAGGATGTGAATTATACGCCGATGGTCCGATTGGTAGCTCCTTCCTTTGAGATCGGGCTTCCAGAGGATACCATGGTCTGTTCGGACAGCTCGCTCACTTTGGATGCTGGCCCTGGTGACGCTTATATGTGGAGCACCGGGGATGCGACTCAGACCGTGGATGTGAGCTCCGCCGGTACCTATAGCGTGACCGTAACAAAGGGGCAATGCCAACGGAGCGACTCGGTCTTGGTGGATACCATGGAATTCGAGGTCGCTCTTCCTTCCGATACCACGGTCTGCAAAGACAGCACGGTCACCCTCGATGCGGGTCCCGGCGATTCTTATGATTGGAGCAACGGTGCCCAAACGCGGATGATCGATGCCAGTGGGCCTGCTAGTTATTGGGTCACCGTCGAAAAAGGGGTTTGTAGGAGCAGTGATACGACCATGGTGGACACGATAGAGGGGTGCAACACCGGCATTCGATCGCATGCGGATGATATCCGTATCGGCGTCCATCCCAATCCTGCTAAGGAACGTTTGCAACTCGACCTGGAGGAAGAAGACCTCCGGATCGAGCGGATCCTGATCCGGGATCTTGAAGGACGCCTTATCAAAGAATTTTCCAGCGGAAAGCGGGATCTGACCATCCGGGAACTCTCCGAAGGTCCTTATCTCCTACGCATTCGAACGGAAAAAGGCGTTTACGTGAAGCGCTTCATGAAGGAGTGAGGGTGGCTTCTTCCCATCCTTGGGGCTTCGGCATCCAAAGCCCCTTGAAGGGAGGGAGATAGCACCTCCTCTAAAGGGGTCCCTTTTCCAGCGCGAGCTCTTCTCGAGCTCCCCTTTCCTGTTTTGCTACGCCTTTCGGGGAGCAAGCGGCTCCCCCTATCTCCTTGGAGGAACATAAAAAAAGAGGCTGCCCGAAGGCAGCCTCTTTTTTTTTTGAGGTAGTGTGCGGAAAGCGGATCACATCATGCCGGGCATGCCTCCGCCCATTCCGCCGCCCATTCCGGCGGCTCCGGCGTCTCCACCACCTTCGTCTTCTTCCTCGCTTTCGGAGATCACGCACTCGGTCGTTAGCAACATGCCAGCGATCGAGGAGGCGTTCTCCAGAGCGATCCGGGTCACTTTGGTCGGATCGATGACACCGGCTTGATAGAGGTTCTCGAATTTCTCCTCTTTTGCATTGTAGCCGTAGTCATCTTTTCCTTCCATCACCTGCTTCACGATGACGGATGCTTCGTCACCGGAGTTAACGATGATCTGACGCAGGGGTTCTTCGATCGCCTTGCGGACGATCGAGATCCCGGTGGTCTGGTCCTCGTTCTCACCTTCAAGCCCGTTGAGGGCATCGAGGCAACGGATGTAAGCGGTTCCACCACCAGGGACGATCCCTTCTTCGACCGCTGCTCGTGTAGCGCTCAAAGCGTCCTCGACGCGGTCTTTCTTTTCCTTCATCTCCATTTCAGTAGCCGCTCCGACGTAGAGGACCGCAACGCCACCTGCGAGCTTGGCGAGCCGCTCTTCGAGCTTCTCGCGGTCGTAATCGGAGTCGGTGTCCTGGATCTGTTGTTTGATCTGGTTGACCCGGGTTTCGATGGCTTTCTTATCGCCTTCACCGTTGACGACCTTGGTGTTGTCCTTATCGATGGAGATCTTCTCACAAGTTCCGAGGTCTTGGAGCTCGGTGTTCTCGAGCTTATGGCCTTTGTCCTCGGAAATGACCGTGCCACCGGTAAGGACCGCGATGTCCTCGAGCATGGCTTTTCGGCGATCGCCGAAGCCGGGTGCTTTAACGGCAGCGACCTTGAGCGATCCGCGGATCTTGTTGACCACGAGGGTTGCGAGCGCTTCGCCTTCCACGTCCTCGGCGATGATCAACAAGGGTTTGCCGCTTTGGGAAGCTTTCTCGAGGACCGGTACAAGGTCCTTCATATTCGAGATCTTCTTATCGAAGATCAGGATATAGGGATTGTCCAGTTCTGCGATCATCTTCTCACTGTCCGTCACGAAATAGGGGGACAGGTAACCGCGGTCGAACTGCATCCCTTCGACGAGGTCGACTTCCGTTTCGGTGCCTTTGGCTTCTTCGACGGTGATGACCCCTTCCTTTTTGACCTTGTCCATGGCCTCGGCGATCAGTTTGCCGATCGTGGGGTCGTTGTTCGCGGAGATGGTACCGACCTGCTCGATGCGGTTGTTGTCTTGACCGACCTCCATTTTGAGCTCGGCGAGCTTTTCGATGACCGCTTGTTGAGCTTTATCGATCCCCCGCTTCAGGTCCATCGGGTTAGCGCCTGCTGCTACGTTCTTCAGACCTGCTTTCACGATGGCCTGAGCGAGAACGGTAGCGGTCGTCGTTCCGTCACCAGCTTCGTCCGCTGTTTTGGAAGCGACCTCTTTAACGGTCTGGGCGCCCATATTATCGACGGGCTCCTGGAGTTCGACCTCCTTAGCAACGGTCACCCCGTCCTTCGTAATGTTCGGCGTGCCGAACTTTTGATCGAGGATCACATTGCGTCCTTTCGGCCCGAGTGTGACCTTCACAGCATTGGCCAGTTCATCGACCCCCTTTTTGAGGCGATCCCTGGCGTCGAGCTCGAAATAAATATCTTTAGCTGCCATAGCTTGTTCGCTTTTTTGGTTTTATGAAGCTTCAGTTCAAGGTTGCGTAGATGTCGGACTCCCGCATGATCAGGTATTCCTCTCCATCAAAGGAGAATTCCGTACCTGCGTACTTGCCGTAGATCACATCGCTTCCTTCTGCAACGGCGGGTTTCTCGTTTTCCAGATCGTCGCTGACCGCAACGACTTTCCCGCGTTGAGGTTTTTCTTTAGCGGTATCGGGTATCACGATGCCTCCGGAGGTCTCTTCTTCGGAAGGATAGGGCTGAACGAGCACGCGGTTCTGCGTTCCCGCGATCGGTTTGACCTTAGCCATTTCTCTTCGCTTTTT
>CAZOSO010000025.1:0-11852 GCA_964582635.1 uncultured Weeksellaceae bacterium
ACAGCACAGCGGATTCGATGGTCGGCAGCGATTGCGTTTGGTCCTTCGGGGACGGCCAAGAGGTCCTCAGCTGTGATACGGTGCAGCATATCTATGATGATCCGGGATGTTACGATGTGACCCTGAGCGTGCAGTCACCCGAGGGTTGTGTTGATAGCGCCACCGCTTCGGATATGGTCTGTGTTCACCCCCATCCGAACGCGGCTTTCCAGCATGAACCGAAAAGCACGACCGTTCGGGATCCGGAGATCTCCTTCACGAACCTGAGCTCCGGAGGGAACGCTTATCATTGGGATTTTGCAGGCCTGGACAGCAGTCAAGCAACGCATCCGAGTTACAGCTTCCCGGATGAAGGGGCGGGAAGCTATGAGGTCTGCTTAGAAGCGATGAACGGTTATGGCTGCATCGATAGTGCTTGCAAGGAAGTCCTGATCCAAGGGGAATTCATCCTTTATGTTCCCAATGCCTTCTCACCTGACGGGGATGGGCTCAACGACCGTTTTGCACCGGTAGTGCAAGGTGCCGATCCTTCATCCTATAGGTTCAGGATCTACGATCGCTGGGGAAAGGTGGTCTTTCAAACGAATGATCCCGATGAGGCATGGGATGGTTCCATCGATGGGCCCCAAGATACCCGCAAGACAGACGTTTATGTTTGGGAGCTCGTTACGAAGAACAAATTCACGGGGGATGAGGTGGAACGACAGGGGCATGTGACCCTGATCCGTTGATCGCGGGTACTTTTTAAGGCCCATCCCAACTTCAAGGTGGAGAGGAAAATCAATCCTTCGAGATCTTGTGCCAGTCGTCGTTATCCCACTGGACTTCGTCCTTCACCTGTTCGATCTTCTTGCCGACCATAGCGAAATCCCGGTATTCCCGGGCTAGCAGCCATTGAAAGGAGGTTTCGTCCCCGTCCCCGACCCTTGCTACATGGGCCAATAGGGTGAAGCCATGGCCTTCGAGCCATTCGAGGGCTTGCTTTTTTCCTTCCGAACCCTCGATCGTGGCCAAAAGGTGGGGGAACCCGTTCTCCATGAGCCAATCGCGGGCTTCCTGTTTGTTCCGAAGGGCGAAGGTGAAGATGCCTAATTCGCTGTAGCCGTTTTTGAGCAGCCAATCCCGGATATCCTTGTTCCCGCCGATGGCCTCGGCCCAAGCGAGGATGATCTTTCCGGGGTATTCGGTCTTCATGAAGCTTCTTTGCGGGACTCGATCAGGGTCTTGAGGATCTCGGAGGCTGCTCGGGGTATTTTGGTACCAGGCCCAAAGACCCCTATCACACCCATTTCATAGAGTTTGTCGTGATCCGAATGCGGGATCACGCCACCTGCGATCACCATGATGTCCTCGCGACCTTCTTTTTGGAGGGCGTCCATCACTCTTGGGACCAAGCTTTTATGCCCTCCCGCCAGGGAAGAGATCCCCAGTATATGAACATCGTTCTCCACGGCTTGTCGAGCGGCTTCCTCAGGCGTTTGGAACAAAGGACCGATGTCCACATCGAAGCCGATATCGGCAAAAGAGGTGGCGATCACTTTGGCCCCTCGATCGTGACCGTCCTGTCCCATTTTGGCGATCATGATGCGGGGGCGTCTTCCTTCTTCTTCGGCAAAACGGTCCGCCAATTCCCGGGCTTCTTGCATTTCCTGATCCTCCATGGCTTCGGATGAATAAACGCCGGATATCGAGCGTATCTTAGCTGTATAACGGCCGAACACTTTCTCCATTGCATCGGAGATCTCGCCGAGGGTGGCTCGTGCCTTAGCGGCAGTAACGGCGTGCTCCAGGAGATTCTCGTTCCCTTCGGCGGCCTTGGTGAGGCCGTTCAACGCCTCTTGAACGCGGTCTTCGTCACGCTCTTGTTTGACGCGTTCCATTTTCTCGATCTGGGAGTTCCGCACTTCTGTATCATCCACCTCGAGCGTTTCGATCGGATCCATTTTCTCGGGCCTATAGCGGTTCACCCCTACGATGGTCTCATTTCCGGCATCCACGCGGGCTTGTTTGCGGGCAGCGGCTTCCTCGATCCGCATTTTGGGAAGGCCTTCTTCGATGGCCTTGGCCATTCCCCCCATTTCCTCCACTTCTTTGATCAGCTCCCAGGCTCGCTCGGCCAGGTCGGCGGTCAGGGATTCGATCAGGTGCGAGCCTCCCCAGGGATCGATCGCGTTGGTGATCCCGGTCTCCTTTTGGAGGTGCAGTTGGGTGTTCCGGGCAATGCGGGCTGAAAAAGCACTCGGGAGGGCGATGGCCTCGTCGAGGGCATTTGTATGGAGGGATTGTGTCCCTCCCATGGCCGCAGAAAGGGCTTCGATAGTGGTTCGCACCACATTGTTATAGGGATCCTGTTCAGTGAGGCTATAGCCGGAGGTTTGACAATGGGTACGCAGGGACATCGATTTGGGATCCTGGGGATCGAACTGTTTAACGAGTTCGGCCCATAGGAGTCGGGCTGCTCGCATTTTAGCGATCTCCAGGGTGTGGCTCATGCCGATGCCCCAGAAAAAGGATACGCGAGGGGCGAAGTCATCGATGTCGAGCCCGGCGTTCATCCCTGTTCGCAGATACTCCAAGCCATCCGCCAAGGTGTAGGCCAGTTCAAGTTCGGCCGTTGCCCCGGCTTCGTGCATGTGATAGCCGGAGACCGATATCGTGTTGAACTTGGGCATATGTTCCGCGGTGAAGGAGAAAATGTCCGAGATGATCCGCATCGAGGGTTGCGGTGGATAGATGTAGGTGTTGCGGACCATGAACTCCTTCAGGATGTCGTTCTGGATGGTGCCGGTGAGTTTTTCCCGGCTAACCCCCTGTTCCTCGGCCACTCCGATGTAAAAGGCCATGATGGGGATCACGGCTCCGTTCATCGTCATGGAGACGGACATTTTATCCAGCGGGATCTGGTCGAAGAGGATGTGCATATCCTCGATCGTGTCGATGGCCACCCCTGCTTTACCGATATCCCCTTGTACCCTTGGATGATCGGAATCATAACCCCGATGAGTGGCCAGGTCGAAGGCTACGGAAAGCCCTTTCTGCCCCCCTTCCAAGGCCTTTCGATAGAATTTGTTCGATTCCTCGGCGGTGCTGAATCCAGCGTATTGACGGACCGTCCATGGGCGGACCGTGTACATGGTGGAATAGGGGCCTCTTAAGAAGGGAGGGATCCCTGAAACGTAGTCGATATGCCCGAGCGAATCCCTTTCGTTCTCCTCGTAATAGTTCTTGAGATCGATCCCTTCAGGGGTTCGGTGTACGCTTTTTTGTTCCTCTCCTTTTTTCTGGGAGGAGTCTTTGGTCGCCCTGTAAGGGATCTTATTAAGGTCGGCCCGCATAGGAAGCATCTTATGGTCCTTCTCAAAGATAGGGAATGCGGGTGGAGGCTGGGGTCAGCGAATATGGATCGTGGCTCCCGCCTCCCATCCGATCGGTAGTGTTCGCTCTTCGCGCGAGTCGAAATAGGTGGGTTTAGCAGCTATATGGAGTCCGATGTTCCATTTCTTGCTTAGATGAAAGTGTCCTTCGATGCCGGCTTCGGCGCTCAAAAAAAAGGATTCGATATCTCGCCCATCGTTCTTACGGTAATCGTAGGAAAGCACGTTCAGGTAAGGGGCTATCGAAAGGCGTCCCGAAAGCGCGTGGTAGTAGCCGATCCCTTCCGGGACGAAGGCGGCCAGTATCCCGACCACGCGCAAGGCTTTAGCCCCATCGCTGCTGTCCTCTGCGAAATTGCTGATCAGGTTGGCCCCTGTGGCAAGCCCGGCTGTGGTGCTAACGTGAAAAGCATCGCCCCAGGCTTTCCCCAAACCGAAGTGATAATTGAGAAATAGCTTCTGGGTCACAAAAGGTTTAACGGTCAGGTCCACCGAGTAGAAATAGGGAGAGCCTTGAAATTCGGTCCATCTGTACCGTAAGCCGGCCCAAGTAGGCTTGCTTTCTTTTTCTTCTTTTTCCTCTTTTTTTTCACCCTCTTTTTCGTCCTTTTCATTTTGGGCAATGACAGTTCCAAAAGCGATGAAAAGAAGAGCGGTTAAAAGGATGCTTTTCTTCTTCATGGTCGGGGATCACGCTTCGCGTTCGATGGAAGCTCGCTCCATAGGTAGGGGCTTGATATCCGTTCCCTGGGGTTTTTTTCCGGGGTCTTTTTTGGGCTCTGGAAGGACGGAAGCATCTTCTGGCATTTTTCAAAGATAGGGAACCTGGGAAGAGTTGTTTTTTACTTCGATCCGCTGGTCATCTTAGATCATCAGCGTTCTATTGAAAACGCCTTTTGGAAACCGGCCAAGCTGGGAATGGAGGAAGCATATGGCTTAACCTTGAAGCTCTTGGGACCCAATTGGCATTCGAGGGAGAAGACCGATCTCAGAGGAATCGGATCATCAAACCCGCTGTATATCCCACAGGTACGATCTTTTCGTGCTGGGATAAGTAGATCGGTTTGAAGGCAGCAAAGGCTCCGATCCCCCAATTTTTGCGGACATGGAAGTGACCCTCGAAGCCCATCTCTGCGCTCAGAAAGAAGGATTCAAGATCACGGCTTTTGTTCTTTCGATACTCGAGGGATAATAGGTTTAAATAAGGGAGAAAGGTGACCCGAGAAGAAACCTTTTCGTAGTATCCGATTCCTTCTGGGATGAACATCATCAATAAACCGAGTTTCTCCAAGGTGCTGTAAGCGTTCGATCCAGAAGCGTTGTTATTAGGAGGTGCGAGCATAAGTATGGATCCCAACGCCCCGCCTGCTGTGGTGCTTATGTGAAAAGAGCGATTCCAACCCATTCCCATCCCGAAGTGGTAATTCAATAAGAGGTTTTCTTCGAAAGAAAGCTTATAAGTCAGATCGATGGAAGTCAAATAGGGTTCTCCGAGGTATTCACTCCAACTATGGCGGACTCCAGCATGTCCCAAGTGGTCAGTCTCCCAGCCCTTTCTTGCGGTGTCGACCTGAGCAAAAAGCTTGCTGTTCAACAAGCAAAGAGCAGTAACAAGGAGTAGTGCGCGCAGCATACCACCGGACCTTGAGCTGGATGAAGGATCACGCTTCGCGTTCGATGGAAGCTCGCTCCATAGGTAGGGGCTTGATATCCGTTCCCTGGGGTTTTTTTCCGGGGTCTTTTTTGGGCTCTGGAAGGACGGAAGCATCTTCGTCCCGGTAAGCGTTCACACCCACGATGATCCGCTCCTCGTTCTCGATGGCATTCCGCCGCTCTTCCCTGGACCCTTCGATCCGGGCTTGAATGCTGCCTTTCTCAAGGGCTTGAAAGAAGCCGCCTTGTTCCTCGATCTCCCTTACCAAGTCCCAAGCTGCTTCTCCGATGCGGTCGGTCAACGCTTCCAGGTAATAGCTTCCTCCGGCCGGATCCACCACTTTATCGAGTTGGCTTTCTTCTTTAAGCAGGTGATGGGTATTGCGAGCAACCCTTTGGCCCAGTTCAGAAGCTTGGTCCCCGGCTTCATCGAAAGAGTGGACGCTTAATTCCTGCACGCCTCCGATCACAGCAGCCATCGATTCGGTGGTCTTTCGGACCATGTTCGTGTGGGGGTCGCGTCGGGTGAGCGACCACCAGGAGGTTTTGGCAGCCATCCATGGGGCCTTGCTACAGGTATGTTCGGGTTCATAAGCTTCGACGATCTTGGCCCAAAGCTGCCGGAAGGCTCTGAATTTGGCGATCTCCGGGAAGAAAAGGGGGGCAGCTGCGAGCTCGAAGCGGAAGCGGGGGGTCAGCTCGTCGATCTTCCATCCCGCTTCCAAAAAGCTTACGAGGAGGTCGTGTCCCAGAGATAGGGAAAAAGCGAGTTCCTCTACCAGTGTAGCCCCTGCATTGTGAAAGGGCTCACTGTTCACCGGTATGCTGTGCCACGCGATCCCTTCCCGGTGAAGTTCGTTCGAGAGATCCACCATATCCTGGAGCATCCCCTCTTTGCTATTGCCTAAGTAGCTTCCCTCGGCCAATAGGGGGGAGATAGGATCAAAGAGGAATGCCCCTCTGGCGGGGAGTTGTGCTTTCTTTTCGCGGAGAACGCCTTTCCAGGTTTCGGGGTCTTTTTCAGCGCGTAACTCCAATCTTTCAGCTCCGAGCGCCTCCTCGGGCAATCGAGCTCGTTCTTCCCGATCGGAGCTCAAAGCGATGCATTGAACTCCATAGCTCAGCGCTTTTTCGATAGCCGAGCCCTCATCGCTTTTAAAGGGAACCCGGATGAACCAATCATTAGAATGGGAGCGGACGCCCCTCCGGTAGGGGTTGACGGCAGGGTCGGGGAGGTCCTTATCCGCCTCGTTATCGCGGGTTAAGAAGGGTTCGATCGCAAAGCCCTCCGTTTCCCAGGTCAGTTCCTCGAGGGGCTTTCCTTTCAGGTCCTTTTCGGCTTTTTCCTTCCACTCTTCGAAAGAAATGGGAGGGAATTCCGAAAGGTCCGGCTTTTCTTTTAAAGCCATAGCCTTTGATCAGGGTTTTTCCAAGAGGTTCTCCCGCTCTTTTCCTTCCTTCTCTTCGGGGACGATCACATAGATGTCCTCGTTCGCTTTCTTCATCAGGTAGCGTTCACGGGCAAAGCGGATGAGCTCGCTGGTATCGCTCGTTAAAGCTTGAAGTTCCTTGCGGCTTTTTTCGATGCGATCCTTGTAAAAGGCTTTTTGCTCTTTAAGTTCATCGAGCTTTTGATGCCGCTGATACTGAAGCAATAGGTCGTTGCTGTCGAAGAAAAGGAGCCAGATCAAAAAGGCCAGGACGGTCAGAACGTATTTGTTCTTCAGAAAGGAGGGGAGCTTATGGATAAGCTTCATGGCCGGAGGCTTCCATCACGAAGGTAAAAAAAGTCGTGCATTTCGATCCCTTTCGGAAATGCTTCCTCATCCCGAAAAGGTCTATCTTCTGTTCCCTTTTTCTCGGAGGCATAGCCTTTTCTAAGTTCGGTGCTCTTTTGGCTGGCTATCCCTTTTCTCTTTGTCCCCCTTTTCCTGCTCGGATCCCCAGGACGGTGACATCGTCGATCTGTTCCTGGTCCTTTTTCCACGCTTCGAACTCTTCTTCCAGTGCTTTTCTTTGATCCTCCAAGGGGGTTGCCGCGATCTCGAGCAAGAATTTTTTGAAGTTCTTGCTCTTGTATTTTTTGCCCCTTTCTCCTCCGAACTGGTCCGGGAATCCATCGGAATATAGGTAAAGCGTTTCCTCCGCTCCTGCTGTGAACCGATATTCGGTAAAGGGGGAATGATCGTCCGAAATTCCGATCGGCTTGGGGTCGGCCTTATACTCGATCAGGACCTTTTCCCCGTCGTCCGATACCATCTTTTCTTTCTCGCCTTCATCGGGTTTAATGCGAATAAGGGGGTTGTTCGCTCCGGCCCAGAGGACTTCCCGGGTCTTAAGGTCCAGTCGTAGCAAAGAGATGTCCATTCCATCCTTGAGGTCTTCCTTATCGCTTTCCTGAGCGAGTTCTTCTACGATCTTAACCCGTAGTTCCTGGAGGATCCGTGCGGGTCCTTTCAG
This sequence comes from uncultured Weeksellaceae bacterium, assembly GCA_964582635.1. Classification (GTDB taxonomy): domain Bacteria; phylum Bacteroidota; class Bacteroidia; order Flavobacteriales_D; family CAYVSK01; genus CAZIDL01. Next base: position 7,488 of record CAZOSO010000025.1, read on the forward strand.
TCCTTCAGGGGCGCAGATCTCGTTCAAAAACGCGGTGCCCAACATGCTCATAAAAGCTCCTGGCACGCCATGGCCAGTACAATCGGCCACGGTCACGTAAAGGCAGCCTTCTTTTTCCAGGGCCCAATAAAAATCCCCCGAGACATGTTCTTTGGGCTTGAAGAAGACGAAATGGGGGGGTAGGTGCTCGGACACCCGCTTTTCCTCTTTAAGGATCGCTTGTTGGATCCGTTTGGCATAGCGGAGGCTATCGGTGATCTCTTGGTTCTTGCTTTCGACCAGTTCTTTTTGCCGTTCGCTTTCTTCTTTTTCCCGGCGTAATGCTACGGTCCGTTCTTCCACCTTTTGCTCGAGTTCCTGCTGCCGTCTAAGGAGGGAGCGGGTGCGTTGACGGAAGATGAGGAGGATCAATAAAAGCACCCCTCCTCCGCTCGAAGCGATGAACCAAGGGGTTTCCCAGAAGGGTGGGTGGACCCGGAAGCTGTATGTCAACGGTTCTTGGGTCCAAAGGCCATCGCTGTTCCTCGCTTTGACCTGAAGCTCATAATTCCCGGGGGGCAAGTGATTGAACGTGATCCGTTCCCGGGCCGTAGCTGGTGACCAGTGCTCGTCGAGCCCTATGAGTCGGTATTTGTAGAGTATTTTTCCTGGGTCGTCCGGGTATACACCGGTAAAGCGAAAGGATATATGGTTTTGGTCGTAACTAAAGCTGCGGTCCTCGTTGATGGGGATCGGGTCGGTGAAAAGGCGCATCTCCTGAAGATGGACTTGTGGCAGAGTGCTGTCCGTTCGGATCTTCCATGGCGCACATCGGACCAAGCCCTTGATCGTCCCGAACCAGAGGGAGCCGCTATCGCTTCGAAGGCAAGCGTTTTGATTAGCTTCAAGACCCGTTAAACCTTTTTCCCGACCGAATCCCTGGACGGAAAGGTCTTCGGTCAAGATCCGGTCGAACCCTGAGCTCGTCCCTGCCCAAACCGACCCCTGTCGGTCCGCCAACACGTAATAAGGGTTGTTGGCGCTCAATCCATCTTTTGCCTTCACTTGCTCGATCGAGCCATCCTTGTATCCGACAGCTCCATTGCCGATGCATCCGAACCAGATCCTCCCTTTTCCATCTTCGGTTATCGATGCAGGGCGAGGATAGGGGAATCCCTGAGATGAATCGATCGGATGGAATCGTTCGCCATCGTAATAGCCGGTGCCTTTTCCGTTCGACCCGAACCATAAGCGGTTCTTAGAATCCAGAAAGAGGTCCCAATGGTCTCGCGGAAGCCCTTTGAGCTTCCGATCCATCCTTTCAGGAGCAGAAGGGATTTCGACCCCGTTATCGGTGGAAAAACGGTGGACCCCGGTTCCTATACCCGCCACCCAAAGGTCACCCTCAGGTCCTCTTTCGATGCTGTTTATTCGGCCTTGATCGTTCAATTGCCAGGTTTTGAGCAGGTCTTGCCCATCCGATGATAAAAGAGAGAGCCGGGGAGCGTGAAGGTTTCCGGCCCAGACGCGCCCTTTTCGGTCCACGAAAAGCGCTCTGACCGAACGGAAAGGGAGGGTTTCTTTTCCGATATGTTCGTGGCCGGTCAATTCCCGCATTTCCTTGCTTTTGAAAAAGAGGTGGTCGATGCCGTTCTCCGTTCCTATCCATAATTCTGCACCTTCCCCCTCTTCGATGGAGCGGATGTTATTCTCCTGAAGGGCGTTCTTCTCGTTGATGAACTGGAAAGCGAGGCGTCCCGTATAGGCCAATCCATCCCTTGTCCCGATCCATATATTGTTGGCCCGGCTGCAGAGCAGTGAACGGATGTTGTTGTTGGGCAGCCCTTCCTTTTCCCTAAAAAGGACCTTGCGGTCCTGATAGATCCTTAAAAGGCCGTTTCCGTGGGATCCCACCCAGTATTCCCCGCTCTCTTTGATCGTAAGCCTTGAAGCATCGAAGTCCTCGGGAAGTTTGAAACGTTTTTCGGGATTTTCGGCTTTAAAAGCCTCGGGATCTTTATAGCGGTGAAGCTCATCCTCGAAAAGGGCGATCAGCTTCCCGCTCTTTTCGCTTTCGATATCGAGGGGAGTCGCCTCCCCTTTTTTCCGAAGCGTATCGATCCGAGGGTCTTGAAAAGAGGATCCCTTTTTCAGGGCCAAGAGTTGCTCGGCGGTTCTGAACCACCGGGTTCCGTTCCCTGGATCGAAGAGGCCATGGATCTTCTTTCTCGGAACTCCTTCTTTTTTCCCATAGAGCTTCACTTGAAAAGCAGCACCTTTTTTGTGAAAAGCGAGGAGTCCGCCTTCTGTGGCAGCAAGGATGGAACTGTCCGCTGTTTCCATGAGCCCATAGCACTCGCTATCGATCCCATCAGGGACCTTTTCAACCTGGTCGACCGAATCCTGATGGATCCAGGTGAAGCCTCCTCCATAACGATGACCCAATAGAACCTCGTTCTTCCCGAGGGGATGAATAGCTCCGACGTGATTCGTTCGAAGGCCGTCCTTCTGAGCCCACACTTTGAAATTACGGCCGTCGTACCGTGCCACTCCCCCTTGTGTGCCGACCCATATCCATCCTCCAGGATCTTGGGCGATATCATAGACCCGAACTTGGGGAAGGCCTTCCTCTAAACCCAGGACGTGCCAGTGTTCGATCTGAGCTCGGCCCGGAAAGGAGGAGAGTAGGAGCAGGGCCAAGGAAAGAAGGGGAGCATAAGCTCCTTTAAGAGAGGGGGCGGGTCTTTTTCCTTTTTGCATCGGTGAGACACCAATAATAAAAAAAGCATTTCAGGGAGCGATCCCGAGCACACAGACGTCGTCGATCTGCTCCTGTTCCCCTCGCCAGCGCTCAAATTCTTCATCAAGGGCTTCACGCTGCTCATCCATCGGGTGGGCAGCTACTTCGAGGAGCAATTGCTTAAAATTTCTGCTCTTGTATTTTTTGCCCCTTTCTCCTCCGAATTGGTCGGGAAATCCATCCGAATAGATATAGAGGATCTCGCCCTCTTCCGGGGTGAAGCTATGCTCGGTAAAGGGTGTGTCGTCGTCGGATATCCCGATCGGCTTTCGATCGGCTTGGTATTCCGAAAGCACTCTTTGGCCATCTTTAGAGTGCATAAGTTCGGGGTTCTCTTTATCCGACGCTGGAGCGACCCTTATCAGGGGGTTGTTGGCTCCGGCCCATGCCACCTCTCGCGTTTGGAGGTCGATCCTCAACATGGAGATATCCATACCGTCCTTGAGGTCCTCTGAGTCGCTTTCCTGCGTCAATTCTTTAACGACCTTCGTTCTTAGTTCCCCGAGGATCCGGGCCGGGGTTTTGATCCCTTCGGGGGCACAGATCTCGTTCAGGAAGGCCGTACCGAGCATGCTCATAAAGGCACCGGGAACTCCGTGTCCTGTACAATCCGCTACGGTCACGAAGAGGTGGCCTTCTTTCTCAAGGGCCCAATAGAAGTCCCCCGAAACGTGCTCTCGGGGTTTGAAGAGCACGAAGTGAGGGGGGAGATGTTCGGAGACCCGTTTTTCTTCCTTGAGGAGTGCTTTTTGGATCCGCTTCGCATATCGAAGGCTGTCGGTGATCTCCTTGTTCTTGCTTTCGACCAGGTCTTTTTGATGCTCTGCTAAAGCCTTTTGCTCTTCGAGGTCCTGATTGATCTTTTCGATCCGTTGCTTTTCCTGTTCCAATTCCCGGGTCCGCTCGGCGACCTCTTTTTCAAGTCGCTTTTGCTGGTGGATAAGAGAGCGGGTTCGCATCCTGAAGATGAAAAGGACGAGGAGGACCGCAAAGATCCCCGTGGAGGAATAAAACCAAGTGGTTTGCCAGAATGGAGGTTCGATGATGAACGAGTAGCTCAAGGGGTCTTCCGTCCAAACCCCATCGCTGTTGCGGGCTTTGATCTTGAGCTCATATTCACCCGGAGGGAGGTGATCGAAAGTGACGTTCTGCTTGGCTGTTATTTCGGACCATTGGCTATTCGGAAGGCCTTCCAGGCGATACCGATAAACGATCTTTCCGGGATCGTCAGGGTGGACCCCGATGAATTCGAAACGGAGGTGGTTCTGATGATGATCCAGGATATGCTCCCCTTTTTTTTGGAGCCTTATAGGCTTTGAAGCAACCTTCAGTTCCTGGAGGTGGAGCCTTGGTGGAATGCTGTCCATACGGATTCGCTCGGGCGTGCATCTGACAAGTCCTTTGATGGTGCCGAACCAGAGGGTGCCGTCCTCCATACACATCCTCGCGTTCTGATTGGTCTCCATCCCGACGAGGCCTTGTTCTCGCCCGAAAGTGGTGACAGTGCCGTCTTCGATATCGATCCGATCGACCCCGTTACTCGTGCCTACCCAGACATGGCCTTTCCCATCGGCCTGAACGAAAAA
>CAZOSO010000025.1:11952-14704 GCA_964582635.1 uncultured Weeksellaceae bacterium
AATAGGTCCCAGATGTCGCTCGGTGCCTTTTTTCCTTTGCTTTCGAAGGTGTCGGGAGGGGAGATCGCTCCCGTTGCCGGATCCACTTTCGATTCGAAGATCGCAGATACGCCACCTCCGATCAGAATGTTGCCGTTATCCCGGCGCTCGATGGCTGCATAACTTTCATCCCCGCCCAGGGACCATCGATGCAGGATCTCCCGGTCCTTCGCGTCCAGTACGAGGAGTTCCGCTCCGTCCTTCCGGTTCGTAACCCATAGCCGGTCTTTTCGATCGAGGTAAAGGCCATCGATCATTTCCAAGCCTCGATCCTTCCCGAAATGATGGACCTCTTGTATCTCCAGCAATTCGGGGGTTTTAAACCGAATATGGTCCAATCCCCCTTCGGTCCCCACCCATAGGTCGTTCCCCGCTCCTTTTTCGATCACCCACACGATCGGGTTTCCCAGGCCGTTCTTTTCATTGATGAATTGAAAAGCGAGGTCGGTACTGTGGGCGATCCCTTGATCCGTTCCGATCCAAATATTGCCCGCATCGCTTTGGATCAGGGTGGTCACCTCCTCGTTGGGAAGCCCTTCTGCTTTCCCGTACTGAACTTTCCGATCGGGTAGGATCCGAAGGATGCCTTGGTCGGAGCTTCCGATCCAGAATTCCTTTCCTTTTTGGGCGACTTCGGTCGGATCGAACCCATCGGGCAAGACGTGATATTCGGAGGGTCGGGTTTCCGGATAAGCCGATGCTTCGGAAAAGCGGAGGAGCGAATCCGGTTTGAGGACCCAAAGTCCGTTTTTGGCGTCTTTCAGAAATTGGATCGGGGGAGCTCCGTCCCGGGTGGGAAGCTTTTTTCCGAGCATCTCCTGCTCTTTTCCATCCGGGTCGATCCGTACCACCCCTTCCGAGTGGATCGCCCATATCCGTCCCGTTCCCGGGTCGAAGAGGCCGTTCACGTTCATGTTCCTGAGGCCATCCGTCGTATCCAATCGGGTTTTGAAGCGGATACTCCCCGCTTTTTGCTCAAAAACGAGGATGCCCTCGGAGCATGCAGCTATGATCGCTCCTTCTTTTTGGATCAGATCATAGGCTTGTCCTTCGTAGTCCTTCGGCACCCCCTTTACCGGATGGACGCTATCCTTTTTTAGGTATGTAAAGGCAGGGGAATAGGTGTGCCCCAGGAATACTTCGTTCGGCCCGAGGGGGAGGATGCAACTTGTATGGTTATCCTCCAGCCCATCTTTTTGGGAATAATTGCGAAAATTGCTCCCATCGAAACGGCTTACACCGCCGTGGGTACCGATCCAGATCCAGCCTCCTTGATCCTGGACGATATCGAAGATCTGGACTTGAGGGAGGCCATCTTCAAGGCCTAGGGTGCGCCAGCGTTCGATCTGCCCTTTCACCGGGCACAGGGCCTTGATAAAAAAGAGAATGCTTGTTAAGGCTATCGCCCGAACAAGGCGGCCCGAAAAGCTGAGCTGATCCATATCCCTACAAGAAGACCCCTAATATCGCATATTCATCAAGCCCTTGCAAGGATCGTCGCATAACCCTGGCCTACGCCGACGCACATAGTGACCAAGGCATAGGACTTTTCCTGAATTTGGAGTTCTTCAGCGGCGGTTTGGAGGATACGGGTGCCGGACATGCCGAGCGGATGGCCGAGGCTGATCGCGCCCCCGTTGGGGTTCAGGCGTTCATCCATATCGTCCAGACCCCATTCCCGAACGCAAGCCAAACTTTGGGCGGCAAAAGCTTCGTTGAGCTCGATCACATCCATGTCGTCCATGCTGAGCCCTGCCTTTTCAAGAGCCTTGTTGGAGGCCTGGACGGGTCCGATCCCCATGATAGCCGGTTCCACGCCTACGACCGCAGAAGATACGATGCGGGCTTTGGGTTCTAACCCGTGTTCCTGAACGCCTTTTTCGGAGGCGATGAGCATGGAGCCCGCTCCATCATTAAGCCCTGAAGCATTTCCGGCGGTGACCGTTCCATCCTTGGCGAAAGCGGGTTTGAGTTGGGCCAGTTTTTCTTCCGTGGTGCCCGGCTTTAAGAACTCATCCTTGTCGAAAACGATGGGATCGCCTTTACGCTGAGGGATCTCCACAGGAACGATCTCCCGGTCCAAACGACCATTGTTCTGGGCCTTTTCCGCTTTTTGTTGGGACCAAGCCGCAAAGCGGTCCTGATCCTCCCGGTTCACCTTGTAGCGCTGAGCCACGTTCTCCGCCGTTTCCCCCATGGAATCGGTTCCGTATTGTTCTTTCATTTTGGGGTTTACGAATCGCCAACCGAAGCTCGTATCATAGATCTTGGAATCGTTACCGAAGGGCTTGGAGCTTTTGGAGATGGCGTAAGGTCCCCGGGTCATGTGTTCGACCCCCCCTGTCATGAAGAGGTCCCCGTCCCCCATTTTGATGGCCCGGGAAGCGTTCACGGCTGTGGCCATGCTCGAGGCACAAAGGCGGTTCACCGTCTCTCCGGGAACTCCCTGGGGAAGGCCCGCCAGTAGAAGGGCCATGCGGGCCACGTTCCGATTATCCTCTCCGGCCTGATTGGCACACCCATAAAGCACGTCGTCGATCCGTTCTTTCGGAAGGTCAGGATTGCGCTCGAGGAGTTTCTCCATTGTGAGCGCTGCAAGGTCGTCGCAGCGGATAGGGGATAGGGTTCCTCGGAAACGTCCTACGGGGGTACGTATGGCGTCGATGATGTAGGCTTCTTGCATGTTCGGTTCGTTTGGTTTAACCTGCGTTAT
>CAZOSO010000025.1:14804-17686 GCA_964582635.1 uncultured Weeksellaceae bacterium
TGCCCGAACCATTCCTTGCTCGTCCGGTAAACGGTGCCTTTGAATAGGGCGACCCGTGTACCGTCCTCCTTTGTGATCGTAATGTAATAGATCCCGGTCTTTTGGGTCAAACCAGCTTCTTCGGCCACGGCAGTGATACGGTCTCCTTCCTGCACCCCTTCCAAATAGGACATGGAGGTCTCGATGGAAAGCGCCATACGGTTGTGGCTGTTCGCTGCGAAGGCGAGCGCACTGTCCGCAAGGCTGAAGGCAATACCTCCGTGCATCAGGTTGAAGCCGTTGAGCATCTCCTTCCGTACGGTCATTCGAAGCACTGAACGTCCCACCCCATCTTCCAAGCGTTCGATCCCCAGCCATTGGCTAAAAGGATCGTTGTCGTACATGCGGTCGACGATCTGGGTGGGAAGGGGTTTTTTGGAAGAGGCCATGGTTCTAGGTGAGGGATCTTCTTTAATTCTAAATACTAAATTCTGAAGAACAGTACGGTTCTGCGTTCTTAGTATTCCATGGATCCTGAAGTTCAGAATTTAGAGTTCTTGGGTCGGAACCACCGAGGCCACGGAGGAGCTATTGAGGTCACGGAGCCTTCTTTGCTTCAATAGAACGTTCGCTGTTCCCGGACCATCTTTTTCAGGAGCGGGCTGGGCCGATAACGTTCTTCCCCGTATTCTTCCTGGAGCTGTTCGAGTTCCTCGAGGACCCAGTCGGCGCCGAGTTCGTCGCACCATTTCAAGAGCCCTTTGGGGTAATTGACCCCTTTCGTCATGGCCAGATCGAGGTCATCCCGGCTGGCAATGTTGAGGAAGAGTGCGTCAACCGCTTCATTGATGAGCATGACCAGAATACGCGTGACGATGTATTCGCCGAGCTCCTGATCTTTATTGGGTTCGGGATTCTCCGCATGCTCCGAGTGGTCGTAATAGCCCCGACCGGTCTTTTTCCCGTAAAGGCCGGCTTCATAAAGCCGCTTTTGGGTGATAGAGGGGCGATATCGGGGCTCGTAGAAGAATTCAGTGAAGACGGTCTGGGTCACCTTGAAATTGACATCGTTGCCGATGAAGTCCATTAAAGTGAATGGCCCCATCCGAAAAGCTCCGAGTTCGGTCATCGCCCGATCGATGGTAGCTACATCCGCGTGGCCTTCTTCGAGGATCCGGAGCGCCTCTCCGTAAAAGGGGCGTGCAACGCGGTTCACGATAAAGCCGGGGGTGTCCTTGACCCGAGCGGTGACTTTTCCCCAATCGTCGAGGAGGGCTTGTACGCTATTCACCTTTTGGGCGTCCGAGAGGACGGAAGGGACGACCTCCACCAAGGGCATGAGCGGGGCCGGGTTGAAGAAATGGGCTCCGAGGACCCGCTCCGGATATTCGCAGGCGGAGCTTATCGAAGCGATCGAAAGGGAAGAGGTGTTGGTCGCTAGGATGCAATCCTTGCCCACGTTGTTCTCGAGGTCCTGGAAGATCGTCTTTTTAACCTCGAGGTCTTCGATCACGGCTTCTACCACCATATCGCTGTCCTTGAGCTCGCTGAGTTCGCTGATGAAATGCAAGCGCTCCCAAACGCCGTCCACTTCTTCGCGCGTCATGCGTTCTTTCTCCACCTGCCGCTCGAGGATCTTGTTCAATTTTTGTTTGGAAGCTTCCTGGGCTTCCTTTTTGGCGTCGTAGAGGTAAACCTTATGTCCTTTGGTCGCTGCTATTTGGGCGATCCCGGAGCCCATTGCCCCGCAGCCGATCACCCCGATCGCTTCGTAGTCCTTCGCTGCCATTGAATTTCTTTTTTCCAGGGTTCGATGATCTTCGGTCTCAATGCCCTTTGTAATCGGGCTTTCGTTTATTCAGGAAAGCATCGACCCCTTCCTGATAATCGTGAGAATGGCCGGCTTCCTCTTGTAGGAGTTTTTCCAGACGGAGCTGCTCAGAAAGCTCGTTCTCCAAACCCGCGTTCAAGCCTCGTTTGGTCAATCCGAGCCCTTTAGTGGGCATTTTGGAGAGCTGTTGAGCTGTACCGAAGGCTTTTTCCTCGAGCTCTTCATCCCCACAGACCCCATAGATCAGCCCCATCTCCTCAGCTTTTTGCGCGGGAAGCTTTTCTCCGAGCATGGTCAGGGCCGTGGCTTTTTGGAGGCCGATCAAGCGGGGGAGGAGCCAAGTTCCTCCGCTGTCCGGAATGAGGCCGATCTGCGAGAAAGATTGGATGAACTTGGCTGACTCGACGGCGAATGTGATGTCGCAGGCGAAAGCGATATTGGCACCCGCCCCTGCGGCGGTTCCGTTGACCCCGCAGATGATGGGTTTCTCGATACGGCGGAGGAGGCGGATGATGGGGTTGTACTGCTGTTCTACGATATCGCCGATAGGTGGAGCTTCTTCCTTGATGGCCGCTCCCAGGTCCTGTCCGGCACAGAAACCTTTCCCTTCCCCGGTTAAGTAGATGGCGCGCACTTCCGAATGCTTCTCGTAGCATTCGAGCGCCCCTTGAAGGGCTTTGGCCATCTCCATGTTGAAGCTGTTGAGTTTATCGGGACGGTTCAGCACGATCCGCGCAACGCCGTCCTGAACTTCCGAACGAATGCTTTCACTTTCCATAAAGGGGGTGAGATTTTGGGAGCTTAAATTTAATGGATCGCTTCAAGCAGGCCCTCGATCCCATCGGGGGCTTTAAGTTTTCCCTTTTCCGATCACGCTGTGCTCTCCGAGCGTGACCTCCGAGCCTTCGGCCAGGAACACGGAGCTAGGGGTGCTCTTTGAAAGAAAGGCAAAAGCCGGTCCGAAGCATTTCTCAAAGTCCACCTGGATCTGATGATCGCGCACTCGGTATAGTTGCCAGGAAGGATGCTCCACTTTGTATTCCGAGCTCCGTTCTGCATCGATCCTGCTGTA
>CAZOSO010000025.1:17786-19909 GCA_964582635.1 uncultured Weeksellaceae bacterium
AAACGGAGGTTGATCTCCTCGAAGTTCACGTGAAAAGGGATCTTGAACCCTTTTATGCGGGTGTTCCGAAAGCGAAAAGCGACGAGGGTCACATAACAGCGGTCCTTCCAAAGGTCCAGTTCGGTGTACGGCGGAAGATAAGGGGTCAGGAGCTTCGGGTCCACCAAGTAATTCACCATCGCCAGCTTCCGCCATTCAGCGCTTAAAAACCTTTTCCCCTTTTTCATATCAATGGTCCTCTCCCTTCATGACGCTGAACATCTCTTCTGAACCTTCCGGCTTTTTGGTGGCCAGACTCACGAGCACGGTGACCAAAATACTGAGCCCAAAAGCGGGCAGCAACTCGTAAAGGTCTTCATAGAGGAGGATATCGAGCCATTTCGGAAGGGGTCCTAATGCTTCTTTGATCGCTGCGAGGTTGTACCAAAAGAGGGTTACGAACATGCCGGTAAGCATACCGGCAAGCGCTCCTTTATGCGTGGTCCTTTTCCAGAAAAGCGCCATGATGGAGACCGGACCTATAGCTCCACCGACACCGGCCCATGCAAAGAGGACCACGGTGAAGATCACGTCCTTCATCAAAAAGCCGAGCAACAAGGCGATGACGACCAGGATGACGACGACCGTTCGGCTGAGAAGGACCATTTCCCTTTGGGGAGGTTCTTCCCCTTTTTTATGGATCTTCTGGTAAAGGTCCCGGACGACGGCGGCAGAGACCACCAGTAACTGCGAGTCGCAGGTGGACATGATCGCGGCGAATATCGACGCGGTGACCAGGCCGAAAATGATGGCCGGTAGCTGCTCCTGGGCCAAAAGGGGATAGATGTTCTCGGGATCGCCGGAAGGGAGCATCACCTCCGAGGGGAAGTAGACCTTCCCGACCAAACCGATCATCAAAGCCCCGAAAGCCATGAGCACGTTCCATACGGTGCCCATATAGGCCGAATATTTGAGCTTCTTCGGATCGTCGATGGACATGTAGCGGGAAATGATATGGGGGTTCCCGGTCGAGCCCAAGCCGATCCCGAGAAAGCCGATCAATCCACCGGTCGATATGGCCATGACATCGAGGTGAGCGGCATCCATGAGGTTCAACTCCTCTTTCATAGCCGCCCATCCCCCAAAATCCACGATCGCCATGATGGGAAGGATGAGGAGGGCGAAGATCATGAAAAAGGCTTGTACCATATCTGTGAGGCTTACGGCCATGAAGCCCCCCAGGACGGTATACCCGAGAACGATCAGGGAGGTGATCATAACCCCCTCCCACTCGGCCAGACCAAAGCTCGATGCAAAGGCCTTTCCGCCGGCAAGGAACTGGCCAGCGGTATAGGCGCCCAGAAAGATGACGATCACGAGAACAAGGATGATCCGAAGGGTGCCGTACCGATCGTTGAAGCGAGCGGCAAAGAAATCGGGAAGGGTGATGCAGTCGTATTTTTCCGTAAAACTCCTTAATCGGGGGGCATAAAAGAAGAAGAGGAAGAACTCAACGATCGTATAGCCGACCGCTGCCCATAAAGCGCTAGCCCCTTGCGTATAAGCCATGCCGGTAAAGCCCAGTAGCAACCAGGAGCTTCTCCCGGAGACCACCGCCGAAAGAGCGACGACCAAGCGGTTCATCTTGCGGCCTCCGATGAAATAGTTGGTGATGCCCTTTGAAGAAAAACGGGAAGAATAAACCCCGATCCCGATGATCAAAAGGAGATAGGCGATAAAAGAGACGAGTGCCCAAGGGTTCAGCTCCACCCCGATCTCCTTGGTCACGTTCTCGGCGAGCAGAAGAGGGATCCGTCCCATCATCGCTTGATCCTTCGTTCCCCGAATTTCGAAATTCGTTTCTAAGCGAGCATGAAGGATCTATTCTCTCGACACGCTTCTGCTTATGCGAATTACCGCCCAGCTTATCCCAAGGAGCTTTTCGAGCTCCTCTTGGATCAGGTGAGGGAACGAGGATCTTGTTGGGATGTAGCCACCGGGAACGGGCAGGTCGCTCGGGATCTTGCTTCGAGTTTCGATCGGGTGTACGCGACCGACATTAGCGAGGAGCAACTAGCTCAAGCACCGTCCATTCCCAATGTGTATTATCGAACTTCCCCTGCAGAGCATTCTCCTTTCTCGGA
>CAZOSO010000026.1:0-19050 GCA_964582635.1 uncultured Weeksellaceae bacterium
CTTGTCCCTACTCCCCTCTAACCGACTCCTTAAAGAGGCTATCGACGAACTCGTATTTGTTGAAGACCTGGAGGTCCTCGACTTTTTCCCCGACGCCGATGTATTTGACCGGGATCTGGAACTGATCGGAAACACTGATCACGACACCTCCTTTGGCCGTTCCGTCCAGCTTGGTGAGGGTCAGGGAGCTCACCTCGGTGGCTTCGGTGAATTGTTTGGCTTGTTCCACGGCATTCTGACCGGTCGAAGCGTCGAGCACGAGGTTCACATCGTGGGGAGCTCCGTCCATGAGTTTCTTCATCACCTTTTTCACCTTGCTGAGCTCGTTCATGAGGTTCACCTTGTTGTGAAGGCGGCCAGCGGTGTCGATGATGACGATGTCGGTCCCTTTGGACTGAGCTGAGGAGATAGTGTCGTAGGCCACCGATGCCGGGTCGGATCCCATATCCTGGGTGACGATGGGAACGTCCGCACGCTTCGCCCAATCCTCCAATTGATCGATCGCGGCTGCGCGGAAGGTGTCCGCGGCCCCTATCATCACCGAATAACCGGCCTGTTTGTATTGATAGGCCAGTTTGCCGATGGTGGTCGTCTTACCGACCCCGTTCACGCCAACGACCATCATGACGTAGGGTCGCTCGGTGCCTTCCGCGATCTTGAACTCGCTCTCTTCGCCGCCAGGGCTTTCTTCGAGAAGGGCAGCGATCTCCTCGCGAAGGATCTTGTTGAGCTCTTGGGCATTGACGTATTTATCGCGGGCCACTCGATCCTCGATCCGCTCGATGATCTTGACGGTGGTGTCGACCCCGACATCTGCACTGACCAGGATCTCTTCCAATTCATCGAGGACCTCTTCGTCCACCTTCGAGCGACCTGCGACCGCTCGCGATAGCTTGGAAAAGACGTTATCCTTGGTCTTTTCGAGCCCTTGGTCGAGGTTTTCCTTTTTCTTCTTGGAAAAGATGTTGAAGATGCCCATGGTACTAGAAATAAAAAAGCTTCCCTCAGCGGGTGAAGGAAGCTTCAGTACGAAGACGAAGAAAAAAAGGGATCAGCTCGAAGCCTCTTCCTCTTCTTTGTTGGAAGTATCCTCTTCTTGTTTGAAGAATTCCTCCACGTTATCGTTCGGGATCACTTCTTCTTTGAAGAAGTAGGCACCGTTCCGGGGATTCCGGACCATCTTGATGCACATCGTCCGGTCTTTGCTTCCTGTGCTTTGTTGTTTCTTTTTCTTGGCCATGATTCAGAGCTTACTTGATCTCTTTATGGATCGTGTGCTTGTTGAGATAAGGATTGTACTTCTTCAATTCGATCCGGTCAGGCGTGTTCCGCCGGTTCTTCTCCGTCACGTAACGGGACATGCCAGGAACACCGGAGTTCTTTTGCTCGGTGCATTCTAAAATGACCTGGACCCGATCTTCTTTTTGCTTGGCCATGGTTTTCTCCTTTTGGAGGCGCGAATATAATAGATCGGTACGATCCCTATTTCATCGGCGCCCTCCGGCTCCCGTTTTCATAGAAGACCCTTCATAATCGGAAGGAACTTCAAAACGGCTTTCCGGGATCTCCGTTTTTTTCATCTCCTTGACCCGCATTTTCTGCGTCTTGTTCCCATCATCGTCGTAATAGATCCAGAGAACTCCAAATCCCGGCAGGGCGCCTTCTTCTTTCTTTTCGGATTTGACCGGATAGTATTTGTCCATATCCTCGGGCATGAAATTGAGAAAATCCAGCATGTCGGTGAGGATATCGAAATGTTCCTTCTCCACTTTGACGTTCTTCCGTTCGGTCACATACACTTTCTGCACCATATCGCCCTCTTCGTTCATGCCTTTATATTCCTGGCAGGTCCCCCAAGGAGCTACTTCTTTGCTGTTCCCCGTTTTTTTATAGGTAATGTCTTCCTGCTCGGTCCCGGCCATTTTCCCCATTTTATCGCCCATCATCTCTTTCATTTGCTCCCTTTGCTCTTTCGGCATGGACTCCATCCTTTTCTGCATCTGCTTCATTTGTTTCTCGAGCTGCTCGATATCCTCTTTATTGATCTCGGTGTAAGTCTTATCATCGTGGTCGATGGTATAGAGGACCTCCTCATTTTTGTGAAATATGGTGCTCGTTCCTTCTGCGGCCCCTTTATGTTGATCGGTCCTTAGATTGTTCTCATCCAGAAGGATGGTGGACTCCTGCTTGCTTTCCTCTTCTCCATAATGGGTGACCACATTGGTCATCTTCAGATCCTGGGCGAATATCGATAAAGGGAGGATCAACAGGAGGGTCGATAAATAGCTTCTCATCGTTTTTCTTCTTTGGTGGAAGGCTTGATCTTTTCGAATTTAGGAAAAGAGGAGTTCTCTTTCATAAGAGCTTCGATGGCATCCACGTTCCGCGGAATGCTGCCTGAAAGGTTCCTGGGACCGTTCTTTGTGACCAGGATATCGTCCTCGATACGGACCCCTATGTTCCACCATTTGGGGTCGCAATTCGAGCCTTCCCGGATGTAGATACCCGGTTCTACGGTAAGAACCGTGCCGGGTCGGAGATCTCCGTTGCTTCCGGCATCGTGGACATCCAGTCCCATATAATGACTGGTGCCGTGCATGAAATAATTACGGACCCCAGCTGCACTGGAAATGATGCCGAGTTCGACCAATCCTTTCGCGATCACCTTTTGGGCAGCTTTGTGAGGGTCCCAGAAGCGATTACCGGGTTTACAGGCTTCGATCCCAGCTTTTTGGGCTTTAAGGACCAGCTCGTAGATCGCTCGTTCTTCTTTGGAATAGTCCCCATCGGTGGGTAGAGTCCGTGTAATATCGGCGGAATATCCCCCGTATTCCGCACCGATATCCACGACCATGACCTCATTGCTGTCCATCCGGTCACCGTTCCGGTTGTAGTGTAGAATGCAGGAATTCCGCCCGCTACCGAGGATCGAAGGGAAGCCGGGGCCGCTGGCACCATGAGCTCGGAATACATGCTCCACCAGGGCTTCTCCCTGATATTCCCACATTCCGGGTTCAACGCGACGCATTAAAGCTTTATGAGCCTTGGCCGTAATATCGATCGCTCCCTGGATGAATCGCAATTCTTCATCTTCTTTGACCTCCCGCATGCTAGCGGTCCAAGCGTGCAATTCCTCATAGCTCCTTCGGTCCTCA
This sequence comes from uncultured Weeksellaceae bacterium, assembly GCA_964582635.1. Lineage (GTDB taxonomy): Bacteria > Bacteroidota > Bacteroidia > Flavobacteriales_D > CAYVSK01 > CAZIDL01. Next base: position 3,156 of record CAZOSO010000026.1, read on the forward strand.
ACGGAGGAGGTCTTTTGTTTGAATTCCTTGATAAGCTGGTCCAGCATGCTCCCTTGGATGACCCCTCTTTTGTCGTTCATCCAATAGATATGATCGAAACGCTCCGGGCGGATCTTGAAGTCACTGAAAGCTTTGTTGGTAAGGGCTTTTTTGATACCAAGGCTGTCCTCGGCCCCTTGGATACCAAGGCCGGGAAGGTGGACAAAATCGGTCGGGTCTCTGGGAGGAAGGAAAAGAAGCTCGTCGGTTTTGATGGAATCGAAGCTCACGCTGTCCGAAAAGATCAGAAGGACTGCGTTTTTTTCCCGGCAACCAGTGAAATAATAAAAGTCCCTGTCTTGAACGTAGAGGTGTTCGATGTCCTTGGAACGGGGACGGCTAGGGGCTGAAAAGAAAGCGGCCATGGAGAGCTCCTCCATGGAATCTCTTAGGGCTTCCCGACGCCCTTCGTGGAAATCCGGATCGGGCCCGGCGGGATAAGGACCCTGGGTTCTAGCGAGGAAGGGGGAAAGGAGGAAGAAAAGAAAGGGAAGGGAGATCGGTAAGAGGCATGATCGGAGGGATCCCTTCCCTTTATGAGTACCGGTCATTTCTTGAGATAACCTTTGCGGCGGGCTTCTCGGACCACGGGCATCACCCCTTTCTTATCGATGGTCCGGAGTGCCTTTTTACTGATCCGCACCCGAATCCAACGGTTCTCATCGGGGAGATAAAGGTTCCGGTCGAAAAGGTTGGGAAGGAAACGACGCTTGGTCTTCTTGTTCGAGAAGGATACGTTGTATCCGGTCTGAACCCTTTTTCCGGTTAGTTCGCAAACTTTGGACATGACGCTTCTTTTTCGGCTATCGACAAAGGGAGTGCAAAGTAAAGGATTTTTCACGGACCGATGCCCCTCATGAAAGCTTTATCGCTCATTTTCCCCGAATAACTCGGCGAAAGTTCTCTCATCCCACCAAAGGTTCTCCTTCCTTATGAAACGGCCAGGGTCACTCCGTTTTTGTAGCGTCCCGTTCCCAAGAGATGCAACATCTTGAAGTGACTCCGGATCGCCCCAATAAAGGTTCGATGTTCGTGATAGGGGACTTGGTATCGGGTAGCGATCTCTTGGACGATCGGAGCGATCTTTCGATAGTGGACGTGGCAGATATTGGGGAAAAGATGATGTTCGATCTGATGGTCCAAGCCTCCGATGAACCAAGAAAGAGCCCGACTTCCTCGTGCATAATTAGCAGTGGTCTGGAATTGATGGACCGCCCAATTGTTGTCCACTAGTCCTTTGGGGCCCGGTCGATAAAAATCCACATCGCTTATCACGTGAGCAGGCTGAAATATGAGCGAAAGGCTCAGGCCAGCGATGAAATGCATCGAAAGAAAGCCTATAAAAGTCTGCCACCAAGGAAATGGCAGGAGGAGGACCGGAAGCAATAAGGTGAGCGTCAGATAGCCCGCTTTCAAGGAAAGAAGCTCTGTCCAAGCTGTAAGAGGGCTTCGCCCCTGTGTTTTCAGGAGACCACGGTCCCCATAGTTCTTAACCTGGATCAGGTCCTTGACCAGCAGCCAATAAAGGGTCATGATCCCGTAAAAGATCGGGGCATAAAAGGCCTGAAGCTTGTAAAGCTTTTTCTTCGATGAATTCGGTGAAAAGCGGAACATGGCGTTCTCGATGTCTTCATCGAAACCCTCCACATTGGTGAAAGAGTGATGCAGCACGTTATGCTGGATCTTCCAGGTCACGTGATAACCTCCCACCAAGTTCACGAGATATCCGAGAAAGCTATTGATCTTTTTCTTTTTGGAATAGGAGCCGTGATTGGCATCGTGCATCACTGCCGTTCCGATACCGACCATTCCAAGTCCCATCAGAGCCCACATGAGGTACATGAGGAGAAGGGAATTTCCGGAGCCACCCAGAAGGATGGTGAGGGGGGCAACGTAGAGGGTCAACATGAAAACGGTCTTGAACTTCATCCCCTTGGTGGCGGTCGGTGCTTTTCCCCTCTCTTTGAAATAGGCGTTCACATTTTTCCGGAGCTCCTTGTAGAAGCCCGGTCGGTCTTTTTTGTTGAATCGGACGGTGGCAAATGACATAGTCGGTGTTCAGCTTCTTGGTCCTTGGGAGCGTCAGGGACCGATGATCTTCTCCATGCCGACGAACGCCGACACTCTTTCCGGTAGTGAACCGGTGAAGCTCCCTAAAAGCCCCATATCAGGAGCTGGAAGCTGAACTAAGCCTGTACGCGCCTTGGAAAATGGGAACTTCCTATAAGCCGAAAAGCTGATAGGATCAGATGCTCACCTTCTGGAAGCGAGAGTTGCTACGCTTAGCTCTCCCAAATATACGAAAAATCCCACAAATAGGGTTTTTCACCGGTGGGTGATGAAGACCGGGGACTTGCGGTATTGAAGCACCTTGTCCGCCATGCTCGGGTTGAATAGCATGGAAAAGGAGCTTCTCCCGTAAGATCCAAGGACCAGCAAAGGTCCTTCACTAAAATGGAGGGCGTCCAGGATCGCTTCTTCGGGATCCCCTTTCATCTCATCGATCTTCACTTCCTCATGACAGTGTTGGTCCAGGAATTCCTTCATGAGGCGCTCGTCCCTTTCGGGGATCGGGTCTTCGTCCTTTTTGCTCACGGAAAGAACGCGCACAGGATTCCTCGAAGCGGTCAAAGAGAGGACATAGGTGAACTGCTTGATCGCATAAAAGGAATCGTCCTTTCCATCGTAGGTCAGGATCAGGTTCTTGATCGGCGTAAAGTTCTGAGGGACCACCAATAGGGGACAATGAGCATCCTTCAAGAGCTCGTGGATAAGGTCGTCGTCCCCTTCAACGTTGGCGAAATAGGTCTGAAAACCCAGTACGATCAGATCCGCAAAACGGCTTTCTTCAAGCAACTCGACCAATGGGGATCCTTGATGGTCGTGGACCTTGTAATTAACCCCCGCTTCTTCACAGCGCTCTTCGAAATTCTTGACGGATCGGTCCCGTTTCTCTTCGACTTCTTCAGCGTATTCATCGAATTCGAAAACATCGTTTTCGTAGCTAAAGTAGAGGGGTTCCCGTTGATCGCGGGCCTTTCTGAGCATATCCCCGTAGTGGAGCGAATTGATATATACCCCCACGAGCAGGTTATCCTGTTCGGTGTCATCTTCGCGGAAAAGGTCGATCGCATATTCCGTGGCGCTTTCGGAATAGCGCGACCCATCCAGGCCTACGAGGATCTTTCTGCCTTTCATGCCTTCTTCAATCTTTTTTGATCCGTATGCTCAGAACCGGCCGTTCGGCATGGTTAGCAACGTCCTCGGCCAAGCTTCCGTTGATCAAGTGGACCAGACCTCGCCGACCGTGCGTGGATAGGGATATCAGGTCGGCGTTGATCGACTCGGCGAAGTTCAAGATGCCGGCTTCGATGTATTCGTCGTTGTAAATGTTGACGCTGTAATCCTTCAGGTCGAATTCCTTGGCAAAATCTTCCATCTCTTGCCGGCTCTTCGCCGTCACTTCGAAGGTGTTCGGGGTGACCACTTTGAGCAGGTGAAGTTTGGCGTTGAAAAGGTCGGTCAGCTGCTTGAGCCGGGGGAAAGAACTGTAGACCTCGGGTTTGAAGTCCGAAGCGAAAACGATGTCGTTGACCTGGTCAAGCTTCTGGGGGCCTTTGACCGTGAAGACCGGACAATGAGCCATTCGGACCACGCGCTCGGTGTTGGATCCCACGAACATCTCTTTCATGCCGGTAGCCCCGTGGCTTCCCATCACGATAAGATCGATGTCGTGCTTTTTGGCTTGCTCGACGATGTTCTCGTAAGTCCGTTCGAACTGAACAGCCTCCACCACATTGACCCCTTTGAAGATCGGTTTTTGCTTGAACTGTTCGAAACGTTCTTTAGCGGCTTTCATGAGGGCGATCCCCTCCGGGATCTCTTGATATTCTTCAAAGGTGTAATTGGTCGAATGGGTCGGGATCTCCATAACGTGGAGCAGGTAAAGGTCAGCCCCGGTTTCGCGGCAAATGTCGGCTGCAAAGGAGGCGGCGTTCTCGGATTCTTCCGAAAAGTCGGTAGGGACTAGGATCTTATTCATGATCGAGCTTCTTTTTGGGATCGCTTTTACTCACCCGCGAATTAACAAAGGAAAAAGGGAACTTCCTATAACCTAACGCATGGTCTTGGATCGATGGATCAAACTTTGCTCCTGGCGCTTTCCCTACGGAGCGCCTTCAATCTTTCGTAAAGCTCTCGCTCTTCATTGGAGAGCTTTTTCGGGGTTTGGATCTTGATGTGCACGTAGAGGTTCCCCTGTCCGCTTCCTTTTTTGGCGGGCATTCCTTTGCCACGGACCCTTAATGTCTTCCCACTGTCCGTCCCGGCCGGGACTTTGACCCCGATAGGTCCTTCCATGGTGGGGACGGAGATCCGATCTCCGAGCACCGCTGTCGGGACGTCCACTTTGGCATCGATGTGGAGATCCTTTCCCTCCCTTCGGAATTTGGAATGGGGAGCGATCCGGAAATCGATGTAGAGGTCTCCGGCTGCTCCTCCGTTCAGTCCTTGTTCGCCTTTCCCTTTGATCCGGATGGTCTGCCCGGCGTCGGTTCCTGGCTTGATGGGCACTCTTAATCGTTGCCCACCGACATCGATCAGCCGTTCGCCTCCGTGATAGGCTTCTTCCAATTGGATCTCCAACTCGCTTCGAAGATCCCTTCCTTGAAAGCGGCTTTTTCGGCTCCTACGACCACCTGAAAAGCCGCCTCCCCCGAAGAAGCTTTCAAAAATGTCGGAGAAATCGGAACCTCCGAAGAATTCGTTTCCCTCTGTATGAAAGGACCAAGCACCTTCGAACGGTGATCCACCCTGAGCTCCGGCGTTCTCGAACCCTGCGTTCTGCCAATTCGCTCCGTATTGATCATATTGAGCCCGTTTTTTCGCGTCGCCGAGGACTTCAAAGGCTTCGCTGATCTCTTTGAACTTCTCTTCAGCTTCCTTATCGTCGGGGTTGTGATCCGGATGGTATTTCTTGACCAGCTTCCGGTAGGCTTTCTTGATCTCGTCTTGGGATGCGTTCCGGTCCACCCCTAATATGTCGTAATAACTTTTCATAATGCATTCTTTTTAATATCCTTTTTCTTTTTTATGACAGAAAAAGGGGGGATGTGGTTTTGGAAAAACCGGAAGGATAACCCTAGCCGGATAAAAAAGGGGTCGCATCAAAAGTCCGACCTGCACCTTTCATAATGTCCTTCGTGGTCTTTGTGGTTCCCATAAGCCAAGACCTGGGATCTCTTGACCACAATGGGCACCAAGGAAGCCACAAAGGACTTAAAGGGACTTTTGGGACAGTCCCTTAAGGGTTAGGAAAAAGGACGAAAAAGAAGCTTTCGCTCCTTTCTAGGAACGTTTCCGGGTAAGGCAGAGCACCGGTCGGTCGCTGTGGTTGATCAGATGCTCGGTGACATTCGGGTCGAACAATCTTCGTATGCCCTGATAACCATGCGTTGCGGTAGAGATAAGCCCCATATTTTCTCGCTCAGCAAAACCCCGGACCCCATCTTCGATCGTGTATTCGTTGAAGATGTGTTGTTCGTAAGGGACGTCCATGCTCACCTCGCTCATAAAGCGCTCCATCTTGTGGTAACTGTGCAGGGAGTCCTCGAATTTGCGCGGTGTGTTCACGAAAAGCAAGTGGAGCTTGGCTCCAAAGATCTTGGCGAAGCTGATCGCGTCTTTGAGGTCGTCGCTCGCTTCCGGCTCCTCGAAATCCGAAGCGAACACCACATCTTTCAGTTCGCGAAGTTCTTCATCCCCTTTCACGACCAGGACCGGGATCTCGCTGGTCCGCACCACCCGTTGGGTGATCGATCCCACGAAAAGCTCGTTCCAACCGCTCGCTCCGTGGGACCCCATGACGATCATATCGATCCCGTTCTCGTTCGCCCATTTGACGATGTCGTTGTAATTGTAGTTGTAAACGACGTGTTTTTCAGCTTTCAGGGATTTGGCCTCAGCCTCTTGGATCGCTTCGCCCATCTTGGATTCGATGGCCTCTACGGCGGTATTGAAATCGGAATGAAGCTCGGCTTGGGAACCGCCGCTGAAGGGAATGGTACCGCGTCGGGTATAGGCTTCGAACTCGCGCCAATCGACGGGCGTGTTCACAGAATGGAGGAGATGGATCTCAGCTCCGTTCCGCTCTGCGATATGAATGGCCGTATCCTTGGCGTTCTCTGCGCATTCTGAAAAATCGGTGGGAACGAGGAGTTTTTGCATGGTCCGTTTCTTCGGGTTCGTTTGTGGGGGATGAAGGTAAAGGATCCAAGGGATCGGCAGGATAAGGAATTCCTACTGCAGGGAGATCTTAGGGGGAGATGGCCCAAATAACGCTATCGAGCAGGATGTAAGCAGCGTTCACCCCGAACAGAACAGCTGCCCCGAAGTCATCGTGTTGGAAAAATTTCTTTGAGAAACATTGGGAAAGGACCACGAGGACAACAGGTAAGAAGAAGAGGATCAGTAAGTAACTCCTATAGTTCTCAGGAAAGAGTTCGGGTGAAAAGTAGTAGGTGAGAAAATAAACCGAGGCTGTCCCACCACCGACCAGGAGGGAGGCTTTGACCCCTGTATTCGAGCGGGTGATTCCGATGATGAAGGCCATAATACCAGCAATTCCCCAAAAAAGCCATTGGTACTGATACATGAGGGAAGGATGGATCTCAAAAAGGAAGAACAGGGATACGGCAAATTCCGAAAGGCAGATCAGGATCAGGAAAGGCAAGAGGGTCAAGCTATTCTCATCCCGTATACGGGTCATTTGTTGGATCCCGAATACGGCAGAGGAGAGGTATACGAGAAGCCTTAAGACTTGGGAGAGGACCAGGGTGCTCAATATCGGATGTTTTCGATGAAATTAAAGACCCAAAATAGAATGATATATACTAGGAGGAAGTTCCTTCTATTCGGATGATCCCGCACTTTTTGAAGAGGAGGATCAAGGGGTGGACCGGATCGATCTCGAACCAACGTTTCCCGAAGTTGGGGCTTTTTTGGTACCGATGATGGTTGTTGTGGAAGCCCTCACCCATCATGAGGATATCGATCGGCATTAAGTTCTTGGAGGTATCCTTGGTCCGGTAGTTCCTATACCCGTACTTATGGGCGAACCAATTGATGATGGCCCCATGTAATGGACCCATTACAAAATGGAGGGGGAGCAGTAAGAAAAACGCCCAATGGGGAGCAAAGAGCAAGTAGAACCCTGTGTAAAGGAGGGCCCAGCTTCCACGTACGATGAGATTATCGGCGAAACGGTCGAGTCGGTGCCAGGTGGGCAGCTTCTTTTTGTAGGCCGCAGGCACTTCCTCCTTTCCTTTCGATATGTTGGCATAGATCGTCTTGGTCCGCCACATCATGCTGAAAAGGTTCCGGTCGTAGGAAGGGGAGTGGGGATCCGCTTCCGTATCGGCATGAGCGTGATGCATGCGGTGAAGGATCCCATAGGAATAGGGGCTCAGATAGGAGGATCCTTGAGTGATGAAGGAAAAGAAGTAGAAAAAGCGCTCCCAGAAAGGGGTCATCGTGAACATGCTGTGCGCAGCATAACGATGGTGGAAAAAGGTTTGGGAGAAAAGGGATAGGTACCAGTGAGCGAGAAAAAAAAGGATGATCTCCATGAGGAATTCGACTTCTCGGCTTCGTGCATCTCACCTCATGGCTTCATTCGATAGAACCCGAAAAAGGTGGGTATAAAGAAAAAACCAGTGGTCCTTCCTTTTGTTCGATTCCGGATCAGGGGCCAGCTTCACCCATCGGTGAAAAGAACGGCTTCTTTCCTTTCTTTCAGGGAGAAGAAGGAAAAGCATCGGTTTTGAACTAGTTTTGGGTCGTTATGATCCACTTCAAAAAAGGAGGGACCTTTTTACTCGCTTTTGCGCTCTTTTCGTTTTACGCGCTCACACAAAATGAGCAGTACCGGGGGCTTGAACAAGAAAAGCGTTCTTACCTCACCAGCTTCGATCTGGACGGGGACAGCATTCTGGATCGGGTCTCTTTCGAGGTCACCGGTGAGGCCCATTGCTGTTACAAGCCTCATATTTTTTTGAGCTCCGATAGCATCGAAAGGAGTTATCCCTTCCGCATGAAAGGGGGGTATGATGGAGGGATCGATGGGAGCAAGCCGGAGCGATTCCGGATCGAGGACCTCGACGGGGATTCCATTCACGAGGTCTTTATGCGGATCGAAGTCTACAAGGACCGACAGCGGAATGTACCCAAGAAATGGACCCGTCAGTACGGGATCAGCAAAAAGAGGGTCTATTTCGACTTTGCGGAGGATTCCCTTCGTGTAAAGGATATGGAATGATGGGATGAACCGTTGAGAACGAGCGATCCTTTACCTTAGGGGTTTGAGTCGATGAAGCGTACCCTTTTAATTCTATTCGCTTTAGTTCCCCTTTTTGCTCAGTCCGAGCAAGGCCCGATCCAACTCCGTCCGGGGGTTCTGGGACAGGATCTGGCCCAAAGGGCTTATTATTTCCACGATGAGAAGGAAGCATATTCCATCGAGGACTTGCTCGATAAGGAAAACGAAGTCCGCTTCAAGCGCATCCAAAGAGAGCGGGAGAATTTCGGTTTTACAGCCTCCACTTACTGGATCCGATTCAGGGTGATCAACCGGATGGGACAAGCCCATCGCTTTTATGTGGAACCTTCTCGTTCGATAACCAACGAGGTCGAGCTGTACCGTGTCAAAAGAGGAAAGATCGTGGATAGCGCCTTAACGGGCGACCATACCCCTTTGAAGGAACGGCCCTATTCCCATCGGAGGAACCTCTTTCCTGTTCAATTGGAGGAAGGAGAAGCAGCGACCTTTTATATAAGGATGGAGAGCGATGGGGAAGCATTGCTCTTTCCGTTCAAGATCTGGGATCCTCGTGGGTTTCAAAAGTTTGAGCGCCATGAGCGTTCCCTTTTGGGGCTCTTTTACGGGGTGCTCCTCTTTGTGGTGCTCATTTTCACCTTCTTTTATTTCACCTTGCGAGAGCGCTCCTTTCTCTACTATACGCTCTATGTGCTCAGCTTTGCGTTCCTGCAATTCGCTCTGGACGGCTTCGCGTACCGGTATTTGTTCCCGGATTCCCCCTACTGGGCGGATCGCTCGGTCTTAACGACCTCTTTTGTGACGGTCTTTTTGGTCACTGCTTACGCGCGGAATTATCTCCGCCTATGGGAAAGAGCCCGCAGGCTCGATCTGGTTTATCGCATCATCCTATTTGTGGGGGTTCTGGGTTTTCTAGGGTCTCTTTTCCAAGGTCCGAGTTATCGTTTCGCGATCCCTTTTGTGAACCTTCTGTCTTTCGGTGGACCGCTCTTTATTCTGGCTTCGATCCTGCTCCTGAAAGGGTGGGGATACCGGGTGAGCAAGTGGTTTCTGATCGCCTTTTTACTGCTGATCACGGGAGTGCTCACCTTTTTGGTCGGGAATATGGGCTTGGTGACCCCGAACCTCTTGACCATCAACGGATTGAAGATGGGCTCTCTGGGTGAGGTCATCTTCCTCTCTTTTACGATGGTCGAGAAATACCGGGAGCTACAAAAGGAAAAAGAGCAAGAGCGGCAGAATTCTTTGAAGCGGCTCCAGGAATTGAACCAACTCAAGGATGAATACAACAAGGAGCTCGAGCAGACCGTGGAGGAACGGACCCGGGAACTGAAGAGGGAGCAGGAGAAGTTGGCTGAGACGAACCAAGAGATCATGAGCAGTATCCGCTACGCGCAACGGATCCAGAACGCGATCCTTCCACCGGACGCTGCTATCGATCCCTTTTTCAAGGACCATTTTATCCTCTATCGCCCCCGCGATTATGTGAGCGGGGATATTTATTGGTTCGCTTCTGTCACCACCACGAAGGAAGGGGAAGAAGGTTCTTCTGTGTCGCGGGAGATATCCCGCGACTTGGTCCCCGACCGGGCCGAACTCACCGTTTTCGCTTCGATGGATTGCACCGGCCACGGGGTCCCCGGAGGTTTCCTCTCTATTCTCGGGCACGATACAATGAACCGGACCTTGAAGGAGCCGACGGTGAACAGCCCCGGAGAGGCCTTGACCTTTATCGATCGGGCGGTGCGGACGACTTTTGCCAAGGCCGAGGGGGCGAACGAAAAGATAGAGGATGGTATGGATATGGGCATGTGTGCGATCGACCATGAACGGATGCAACTCCAGTTCGCAGGCGCCAATCATCCTTGTTATATCGTGAGACAGGGAGAACTCTTCGAATTGAGAGGGGATAAGATGGGGATCGGAGGAAGCTCCCAGGAAGAAGTAAAAACCTTCACGGATCATCCTTTTCAATTGGAGCAAGGGGACTGCATCTACCTCTTCTCGGACGGATATCCCGATCAATTCGGGGGACCGAAAGGAAAAAAATTCAAATACAAGCCCTTTAAAAAGCTTCTCTGTGAACTCCACGAGAAGGGAATGAAAGAACAAAAACGCGCTCTGGAGGAACGCTTCGATGAATGGAAGGGCGATCGGGAACAGGTGGACGATGTGCTGGTGATCGGGGTGCGGGTCTGATATGAGCGTGGAAGAGCCATCAAAAGGTTATTCCCTCCCTTTTGCCTCCTATTACCTTTCCTTGAATGAAGGACGTTTGCATTACCTCGATGAAGGGGCGGGGCATCCATTGGTCTTGGTCCACGGGAACCCGGAGTGGTGCTTTTCTTACCGCAAAACGATCGACAAGCTCTCGGCCAGCTATCGTTGCATTGCTCCGGACCACCTTGGTTTTGGCGCCTCCGACAAGCCAGCTGGGGCCGATCTCAGTCCCCGAGCTCATGCTCGAAGGCTCGCTTCTTTCTTGGAGGCTTTGGGCATCGAGCGTTGCAGCCTGGTGATGAACGATTGGGGAGGCCCCATCGGGATGGCCGTTGCTGAAAACGATCCGCAGCGGTTCGAAGCTTTGGTCGTGATGAATTCCTGGCTTTGGCCTTTGAACAAAAGCCCGCTCTTTCAGATCTATTCCCGGGTGATGGGGGGAGCGATCGGAAGGGCGTTGATCCGGAAATGGAACCTCCTGATCCGCTGGGGGATGCCTTTGGGGTTCGCGCATCCTTCTCGGTTCGATGTGCGCTTAAGGGAGCATTATGAACGCCCCTTTAGGGATCCTTCCCAACGCCGAGGGCAATGGGTCTTTGCACGCCATATACTAAAAGATGCCCCATGGTTCGAAGCCCTCTGGAAAGAGCGGGAAAAACTTCGGAACAAGCCTGTTCTCTTCTTAAAAGGGCACAAAGACATGGCCTTTACGGAGCAAAGCCTACGAAAATGGCGTCGCGGGTTTCCCGACGCGTGGATACGGCGGATCACTAACGCTGGTCATTTCCCGCATGAAGAAGAAGGCGAAGAAGTGGCCCGCTATATCGATGCTTTTTTGAAAAGCGACCTGAAGCAGCATTAGGCAACCCGCTTTCGTCATTAGGAATGAGATCTTATCTTTGAATAGACCCCGTTTGCGACCCATGTTCTTCCGACCGAAGCAACTTGCTCTTTTCTTTTTCTTCCTCCTTACGACATCCGTTGGGCTCGGACAGTGTATCAGCAATGTCGATTTCAATACCTGGACGCAAGAAGGGGACCCTTCCAATGGGGACTGGAACGTGACGGGGGGAGGAAGTCAAGTCCAGCAAAACATCAATGGAGGACCAACATTCTTCGTCAGTCCTGACAAATTCATCAATGTGGTCATCGAAGGAAGTTTTGAGACCCCTGGTGGGGATGACGATTGGGTCGGTTTTGTTTTTGGTTATGAAAAGCCGGTTGGAAACAGCGACCTCTTTAAGCATTACCGTTTCGATTGGAAACAAGCAAACCAAGCCTGTAATACGGAAGGCTTTTCGTTGAGCTATGCGGACGGGGATTATGCTGACCCTGTTTTCAACGATGACTATACCTGTCATAATACAGGTCCGGATCATACAATGATCGACACTCAATTCGGTCCGGCCCAAGGTTGGGCCGATAATACGGTTTACGATTTCACCTTGGTCTACACGACCACTCGCACCGTGATCATGGTGGATAACGACACGATCTTCGACGAGACCGGCTGCTATAAGCCCGGTCGTTTCGGCTTTTACAATCACTCCCAACCCGACCCCATTTATTCCAACTTCCAGTATCGGCTAAAGTCCGATTTTCAGATCCTGACCCCGAACACTTGTGCCGGGGATACGGCTGATTTTTTGTTCGCCGATACGAGCTGTACGAATATCACGTCCACCCTCGATTCGGTCCATTGGGAGTTCGGGGATGGAACGAGCGACACGGCTTTGAATCCGGGGCACGTTTATAGTTCTCCGGGTACTTATAATGTCAGCTTGGTCGTTACCGATAACCAGGGCTGCCAGGATACGGTCACGAAACCCATCCGCATCTTTGAAAACCCAACAGCGGATTTTGCGGGTGATACGGTCTGCTATGGGGACACGATCGCTTTCGCGGACCAGAGCGTAATGGGGGATACAGCGATCCAATTCTGGGGATGGGACTTTGGGGATGGGAACACATCCACGGTCAAAGATCCCCAGCACAGTTACGCGTCCTCAGGAAGCTACAACGTCCAACACGTGGTCCAGGATAGTATCGGTTGTCGCGATACGGCCACCGAGCTCCTTTATCAACCTCCCGAGCTGCAAGTGAGCATAGTGGACACCGTTCATGTCGGATGTTTTGATAGCGCAACGGGTTCGGCTACTGCTCAGGTGAGTGGAGGAACCCCACCTTATTCTTATTCCTGGAACACGAGTCCGGTCCAAACGGATTCAACAGCCGATAGCCTCGAAGCGGGGACTTATATCGTTCAGGTCACGGACCAGGAAGCTTGTGTGGTCAGCGATACGGTGACCATCACCGAGCCCCCCGAATTGGTGATCTCTAGTTTCAATGTGGACAGCGTCGATTGCCATGGGGCTTGTGATGGGGAAGTAAGCGCTTTCCCCAGCGGGGGAACGGTCAGTGGCCAGTACAAATTCTATTGGTCCGGTGGGATCGGAGGGATCAAAGAGGCTCAGCCTGATAGCGTATGTGCGGGCAATTATTCGCTGACCATCGAAGATGACAGTGGCTGCACGGTGGATACGAGCTTCACCATGCCACAGCCGAACGCTTTCTATACAGAAACCGGACACGATAGCGCCCATTGCGGAAAGCCGGATGGTGCTGCCTTTGTGGATAGTGTATCGGGGAACAGCTCCCCTTATTCTTACCTGTGGGACGCGAACACCGGGAACCAAACAGGCGATTCGGCCACCGGTCTTACCCCGGGCTCTTATGATGTGACGGTCACGGACGACAAGGGCTGTGATACGGTCCTGACCGTGAATGTTCCGAACATCGCAGGGCAAACCGCCTCGATCGACACCTCGGTGGATGTGAGCTGTTTCGGAGGGAGCGATGGTAGTGCTACCGCTCAAGCGAACGGAGGGGTCAAACCGTATAGCTACCAATGGAACGATCCGGCCTCTCAGACCGGCCCCACGGCAAGCGGTCTGACCGCTGGCACCTATCGAGTGGTCGTGGAGGATTCGGTCGGATGCTTGGACAGCGTTACGGTGAAGATCGGAGAACCGTCGCCCGTGCAGGTCAGTTCGAATTCGGACACGACGATATGCATCGGGGGTACAGCGACATTGAGCGCTTCAGCTAGCGGGGGAACTCCCGGCTACACCTATCATTGGGATAATGGACTCGGCACCGGTCAGACTAAGAACGTGAGTCCCGGGAGCAATACGATCTATCAAGTCTACGCCGAGGACAACAATGGCTGTACGTCAGCTCCGGTCAATGTGAGCGTGCAACTGCATCCTTCCTTGAGCATCACGGCCTTGAGCGATGACAGTATTTGTCCCGGAGAGACCGCTGCTCTTTCGACCATCGTGAGTGGAGGGAGCGGACAAGGGTATACCTATTCCTGGTCCCACGGGGATACAGGCCCCAACACAACGGTCGGTCCGGCGAATACGAAGACCTATACGGTGACGGTCGAGGATGATTGCAGCACCCCACCCGCCACCGATAGCGTGGAGATCGTGGTGAACGAGCTTCCCGACGTGCAATTCACCGGCGATGACCTCGAGGGATGTCGTCCCGTTAAAGCCAATTTTACCAACACCACCGATCCAGCGGATGTCGGGGGACAGTGTATTTGGTCCTTTGGGAACGGCACACAGGCTGCTGGTTGCGGGACGGTCCAACAAAGTTTCGATCAGCCCGGTTGTCACGATGTGACCCTGGCGGTCCGCTCCCCCGAAGGTTGTATCGATAGCAGCACGAAATCCAACATGGTGTGCGTCAGGCCTTTCCCAACGGCCGATTTCGAGTACGACCCCAAAAGCACGAGCGTGCAGGATCCTGAAATATCTTTCACGAACCTTAGCAGTGGGGAGGTCCAGCAAAAATGGGATTTTGCGGGACTGGACAGCAGCGATGAAGAGCACCCGAGTTATAGCTTCCCCAACGATGGAGGAGGTACTTATGATGTCTGCCTGAAAGTCCTGAATCAATACGGATGTGCTGATTCGGTCTGCCGGCCGGTCGAGATCCAAGGGGAGTTCATCCTCTACGTGCCCAATGCTTTCACACCCGATGGTGATGGGGTGAACGATAAGTTCGCCCCGGTCGTCCAGGGGGCCGATCCGAAGCATTACACCTTCATCATATACGACCGATGGGGTGAAGAGATCTTCAAAACCCATCATCCCGAAAAAATGTGGGACGGAAAGGTGGATGGAAGCAAGCCCCGGAAAACGGCCGTTTACGTCTGGAAATTGGTCACGCGGAACAAATACAACGGTTCCGAGATCGTACGACAAGGGCACGTGACCCTGGTCCGTTAAGCAGCTCTTCCACCTTTTTCCAAGTTCCCGCTCCTTCGCTGGCTGTTATTCAAGCTTGCCTTAGCTTCAGCCTCTTGGGAACCTTTCCATCCCTTGAGCATACGCTCAACTCGGATGATCCCGTTAGGAAAGGATGAAAGCTCCTTAATACCCTAACTTTGAAAGATGCGTTCTTTTAAGCCCTTTGTACTGCTTTTCCTTCCATGCTTGCTCGCATCATCTATGGGCGAGGGGTTTAAGGAAAGCCAAATGGAATATCCCAGGGTTCGGGAAGCTTACGATACAAAAGAGGAGCGAATGAGATCGCTCTTGAAGGAGAACGGGATCTCGGAAAACAAGTTCCGTATCCATATCCGGGCTTACAAACACGAAAAAGCGGTGGAATTGTGGGCGAAGAACCCATCCGATACGGCTTATACCAAGTTGAAGAGCTACGGGATCTGTGCCCTTTCCGGGGATTACGGTCCGAAAAGACAGCAAGGGGATCGACAGATCCCGGAAGGCTTCTACCACATCGATCGCTTCAACCCTTATAGCAATTATCACCTTTCCCTTGGCATCAATTATCCCAATCCTTCGGATCGTAGGCTCGGTGTGAAGGGCGATCTGGGAGGTGATATTTTCATCCACGGGGATTGCGTCACCATCGGCTGTATTCCCATCACCGATCCCCGCATCAAGGAACTCTATATCTTTTGCGTTGAGGCCCGGGATCAGGGACAAACCCGGATCCCGGTCCGCATATTCCCCGCCCGGATGAACAAAATGGTCTATCACAACCTGCTTTACCAGTACGAAGGGGAAGATCCGCCGGAAGGTCTTTGGAAAGACCTCCTAAAGGCCGAGCGCCTCTTCAAAAAGAACGCGGTCCTTCCCGAGGTGGAGTTCCGGGACAATGGACGGCATCGGATCGAGAAAGGGACGGACACTTAAAAGCTGGGGGCGGAGATCGTCCGGAACTTTTGCTTCTGCACGTTCATTTCCTTCGGATACTTGATCTGATAAG
>CAZOSO010000027.1:0-15779 GCA_964582635.1 uncultured Weeksellaceae bacterium
ACCCTCGGGCTTTTGGCAACACGCACTTTATTACGAAGCGCTGGCTTTATTAGGGGTCCTGATCGGGAGCGTGGGGAACGGGGCTCCTGCATTGGCCAATGGGGCGGGGATGCTCTTTTATAAGACACCATTCCTGGAGGAAGGAGCTTATAGAGATCACCTGCATATCGATTCAGGGGATGATATATTTTTGCTCCAAGATGCTGTAAAAAAGGGAAAAAAGGTGAAGGTCCTCCCTTCCTCTTCTGTTACCGTGCGAACGCAATATCCTTCTGGATTCCGGGAATGGGTGGATCAACGGTTGCGCTGGGGCATGAAGATCCCTGCTTTTCGCGATCCGAGGACTATATGCTCTTTTGCTCTGCTGGGCGGACTTAATGTTTTTTTGGTCCTCGGCCTTTTTTGCTTTCCCTTTGAGACTCAGCACCTATCTGTATGGCTGATCTCGTGGGGGCTGAAAGGGGCTATCGATCGAATATTTTTAATTTTGCCACTCCAAAAACTGGGGAAAGGCTTTTCCTGGAAATTTTTTCCATTGGCTCTTCTTCTTTATCCTTTTCAGGTGACACTCCTGCCCTTGATCGGTCTTTTTCATCGGCCTGAATGGAAAGGGAGGAGCCTTACTCACAGATAGACCCCATGAGCGCTCGTGATCCCAACAAAGCTCGCTCATTGACCGGCCAAGCCTGGAAAAGGCTTAAAAGGAACAAGCTGGCTATGTTCGGGCTTTTTACGATCATTTTGGCTGCGCTCGTAGCTGCCTTGGGTGGGTTGATACGGCCCGATGCCACCCCGGACGCCAATACCCACCTCAATTCGGTCAAGAATAAGCCGCCCGGGTTCAACATGGACTTTCTTAAAGTCCGTTACAATAAAAGCATCGAGGATAAATATTTCTGGGAGTTGATGTTCTTCGGCGGCCAACCCCGAGAGCATGACCTGGTCCCTATTACGGACTATTCGTTCGAGAGGGGTGAGATCATGGTCAAAAAATATCAAGGGGGGAGCAAAGATGCCGAGATGGCCGCTGAAAAGGTTCCTTTCAAGCTTGCGGATGTGCTGTATCCCCTCGATGTAAGCCGCCCTTATAAGGTCATGGACAACGGGAAGGTGAGCTTCTATACCTTGAACGATGGGAAGAAGCTGCTCTCGGTCGAAGAGATGAAAGAGCGGATCAAGGAGGAGCACATCGTGAATAAAACCTTTTATTTAGGGACGGATTACCTTGGAAGGGGGCTACTTAGCCGCTTAATGGCGGGTACGATCATCTCCCTGTCGGTTGGGCTTATCTCTGTGGTCATTTCGGTTCTTATAGGGGTGACCCTGGGGGCAATAGCCGGTTTCTTCAAAGGATGGGTGGATGATGTGATCATGTGGGCCATTAACGTGATCTGGTCGATCCCTGCGATGCTTTTGGTTATCGCTGTGACCTTGGCCTTGGGGAAAGGTTTCGTCAACATCTTCTTCGCTGTAGGGCTCATCATGTGGGTTGAGGTGGCGCGTATTGTGCGAGGGCAAGTGTTGGGGGTTCGGGAAAAGGAATTCGTAGAAGCCGGTCGGGCGCTCGGCTTCAATTCATCCCGCCTGATCATTCGCCACATCATCCCGAACGTGATGGGACCTGTGATCGTGATGTCGGCCGCTAACTTCGCCCAGGCCATTCTCATCGAGGCCGGTCTCAGTTTTCTCGGGATCGGGGCTCAACCGCCGACCGCTTCTTGGGGAGGCATGATCAAGAAGAGCTACAGCATGATCAAGATCGAAGGGAAGGAGTTCCTAGCGATCCTTCCCGGCATTTGCATCATGCTCCTTGTAATGGCCTTTATGTTGGTAGGGAACGGGCTTCGGGACGCCTTCGATACCAAGGACGTCGACGATGAGATGAACACCGGCGCTTGATCTTCACTCGTTGTAGCTCAAGAGGATCTTCCATGCCGTGTGAGCATCCCCTGTTTCCTTCAGTACTTTCCTGGCTTTTCGATGAAGGGCTTCTTCGAGCTCATCGGGGCGGTCCTCGTATTCGATGAAGAATTCGCTGAGCTGGGTGAGCTTGTGATCGTTCACCTCGTTCTCATCAGGAAGTTCTGAGACCATGCCGAGGGCTCCCAGATCGTTCCCGCTTAGGATGTCACTATTACGGACCGATCCCGGCATCTGGTCGACCCCGATCCCAGGTGCCTTAGGGTCCGGTTTGGGCATGGTGAAGAGCGCATCCCCTGAAGCCCTGCAGTAATAGGATCCTCCCATTCGTCCTACGAGATCGATGCGCTCCTGGTCGATCCGCCCCTGTTCATCGAGGACCTCCTCATCGATGTGAAAGCGCACGGCCCTCGCTAGGATAAGATTGCCAGCAGCCCCTTGGTCTCCGAGCTCGATCACATCGTCCACTTTGCATTCGAATTGAACGGGGGATTCTTTGACGCGGAAAGGACGGATCAGCTCCGAATCAAGAGGGGTGAGACCGGCTTTGTAGAACTCGTTCACCCCCGCTTCGTATTCGCAGCTCGCCAAATTCATTTGATGGACGATCGAATGGGTGACGATATTGATGACCACTTCAGGGACGGCCTTGGCGTTCTCATAACTGTCCTTGACAGTGTTGTCCTTTCCCCTCCGCGCTGGAGAAAAGATCCCTACGGGGGGATTGCTGCTGAAGAAATTGAAAAAACTGAAAGGGCTCAGGTTCGGAGTCCCTTCTTCGTCGATCGTACTGGCAAAAGCGATCGGACGAGGTCCTACGGCTCCCAACACATATTGGTGACGGGTCGGGATATCTAGCTCGCTCGGGTCTATGGAAGGCATGTTGAAGCTTCTTTAAGGGACCGCAAAGGTATTAGCTAATAGGGAGTTCTCGGCCGATCATACCCCCTCACTCCCCCGATCTTCACTATTTTTGCAAAACCGTCGACCGCGGCGGTTTGTTGCGGATGTGGCGGAACTGGTAGACGCGCTGGACTTAGGATCCAGTGCCATTACGGCGTGGGGGTTCGAATCCCTCCATCCGCACTTTAGGGGTCCGGCCCGTCAAAGTTTTTGTACCAAGAACCCCGCAAAGGGTTAAAGCCATCTATTTCCATGGAAGTTGAGCAAAAGGATATCGATGAACAGAACGCCGAAGTCCGGGTGAGGATCGAAGCGGACGATTACAAGGATGAACTCGAAAAGCAGCTCGAGCAGCAGCGCAAACAGGCTCAAATGCCCGGTTTTCGGCCCGGAAAGGTCCCGAAGAGTTTGATCCGGAAAAAATACGGGCAGCAGATCATGGGGCAACTCATCGATCAGAAGCTTCAATCCAAGATGCAGGAACACCTGCAGAGCCTGGAGCGCAAGACCTTGGGGGGACCAATGCCCAAAGAGGAGCAAGAGCAGCCACAGCTCGATCCTGAAGATCCTCAGCCCCTCGAGTTCACCTATCGGATCGGCTTTGCCCCCGAGATCGATACGGACCTGTCGAACGAGACTTTTACCTATTACAAGGTCAAAGTGGACGATGACCTGGTGGATCAGCAGGTCCAGGACATTTGCAAACGCTACGGGCAGCTCATCGAGGTTGAAGAGGTCGGAGAAGAGGACATGGTCACCGGCGATTTCAAGGAGCTCGATGAGAATGGGACCGTCAAAGAGGATGGGATCCAGCACCGCTCAAGCGTGGTGCTCACCGCCCTGGAAGATGAAGAGGCCAGACAACAATTGCTCGGTCTGAAAAAGGGCGATGAGATCGACGTGGACCCGAGAAGGCTCTCCAAAGGGGATCAGGACCTGGCCTCGATGCTCAATATCGAGAAGGAAAAAGCCCAGGAACTCGAGAGTCGTTTTCGTTTCACCGTCCAGGATATCCGTCGGATGCAACCCGCTGAACTCGATCAGGAGCTCTTCGATAAAGTGATGGGGGAAGGGAGCGTTAGCACTGAGGAGGAGTTCCGAGATGAGATCCGCAAGCAATTGGAGGACAAGTTCGAACCCGAAAGCGATAAACTCCTGCAGAAGACCGTGCTCGAACATCTGATGGAAAAACAGGAGCTCCCTTTACCGGATGAGCATTTGAAGGAATGGATCAAGGCCAATAACAAGAACCCCATTAGCGATGAGCAGCTCGAACAAGAGTACGAGAATTACGCCCGCAACCTGAAGTGGCAGCTTATCGAGAACAAGCTCATCGAGGAGTACGATGTTCAGGTAGAAGAACAGGATGCGGTCGATTACACCAAAGTCCTTCTTCAACGACAGTACGATCAATATGGGATCCCTTATCCGGGGGATGAAGAGATGGAACAGAGCGCACGTCAGATCCTGCAGGACCAGAACGAAAAGCAGCAGATCTACCAGAACCTCTACGGCTACAAGTTGATCGAACATTTCAAGAAGAACCTGAACCTCGAAGAGAAGGAAGTGTCGTACGACGAATTCCTTAAATTGGCCCAAGAGGAAAGCGGGGAAGGAGAAGAAGGAAAAGCACAAAGCGAACAGAAACAGACCGCTGGTTGATAAGAGCGGTCTCAAACCCAAGAACATGCAAGACCTAGGGAACGAATTCAGAAAATACGCCGTCCAACATCACGGGATCTCCGGGGAGACCGTCGATAGCACCATAAAAGGGATGACGCCCTATATCATCGAAGAGCGACAGCTGAACGTCGCTCAAATGGACGTCTTTTCTCGGCTCATGATGGATCGCATCATCTTCCTCGGTATGCCCATCAATGACCAGGTCGCTAATGTGGTTCAGGCCCAGCTCCTCTTTTTACAGAGCGCGGATCCCAAAAAGGACATTCAGCTCTACTTGAATTCCCCGGGTGGTTCTGTCTATGCCGGGCTCGGTATCTACGATACCATGCAGCATATCTCTCCCAGTGTGGCAACCATTTGTACCGGAATGGCCGCTTCGATGGGAGCGGTCCTTCTTTGTGCCGGCGAGGAAGGAAAAAGGACCGCCCTGAGGCATTCCCGTGTGATGATCCATCAGCCCATGGGCGGGGCCCAGGGACAAGCCACCGATATCGAGATCACGGCCCAGGAGATCGTGAAAATGAAGCAGGAACTTTACTCCATTATCTCTGAACACACTGGTCAGGATTACGACAAAGTCTACAATGATGGAGACCGGGACTTCTGGATGCGAGCGGATGAAGCAAAAGAATACGGGATGATCGACGAAGTGCTCGGGCATAAAGGAGAAGGATCCGCTCAAGGAACCTGATAGGGGATTCTTACGTCCCTGATAAAGGACTGCGGATCAAAGCATAAGATCTCACAAACTAGTTATGGAAGATAAGGAAGTCAAGTGCTCTTTCTGTGGCCGGAAGAAAAAGGACACGAATGTCCTGATCGCCGGCATCACCGGCTACATCTGTGACCGGTGTATCGCACAGGGCAACAACATCGTGAAGGAGGAGATGATGGAGAAGGAAGGGGCTGACCTCGAAGAGGAGGTTCAGGTCCAAAAGCCCAAGGAGATCAAATCCTATTTGGATTCTTATGTGATCGGGCAGGATGAGGCCAAAAGGGTTCTTTCCGTGGCGGTCTACAACCACTACAAACGCCTTCTTCAAAAGCCTTCCGAAAAGGATGAGGATGTAAAGATCCAAAAGTCCAATGTCATCATGGTCGGCGAAACGGGGACCGGAAAAACCCTTATGGCCAAGACGATCGCCGATATGCTCAATGTCCCCTTCTGCATTGCCGATGCGACCATTCTTACGGAAGCGGGATATGTGGGAGAAGATGTGGAGAGCATTCTTTCTCGCTTGGTGCAAGCCGCAGACAACGATGTGAAGAAGGCCGAGAAGGGGATCGTCTACATCGATGAGATCGATAAGGTGGCCCGTAAAGGGGACAATGCCTCTCTGACCCGGGATGTTTCAGGAGAAGGAGTGCAGCAAGCGCTGCTCAAGCTTCTTGAAGGGTCCTCTGCGAATATCCCGCCCCAAGGAGGGCGAAAGCATCCGGAGCAAAAGCTTATCCAGATCAATACGGAGAACATCCTCTTTATCTGTGGAGGGGCTTTCGATGGGATCGAAAGGGTCATCTCCCGGCGGGTGAAGACCGGAGAGATCGGATACAGCTCTAGGAAGGACCAAGAGGTGGATGAGACCGACATCCTCCGCTACATTTCTCCCCAGGACCTCCGAACTTACGGTCTGATCCCCGAATTGATCGGTCGTTTTCCGGTATTGACCTATCTGCATTCCCTCGATCATGAAGCGCTCAAACGGATCTTGACAGAGCCTCAGAATGCGCTCATCAAGCAGTATGTGAAGCTCTTCGAAATGGACGGCATCGAATTGACCTTCGATAAAGAGGTCTATGATTTTATCGTCGAGAAAACCTTGGAGCTGAACCTGGGAGCCCGCGGCCTTCGCTCTATTTGTGAGGTGATCATGCGGGATGCTATGTACGAGGTGCCGTCCGGTGAGGAGCAAGAAGGGAAAGAGGAGAATAAAGCGTTCCGTATCACCCTCGATTACGCTCGAGAGAAGTTCGATAATTCCAAAATGGGGGAATTGAAAGTGGCCTGATCGCCTTTCTTTCTGAAAAAGAGAGGGCCTAAATCACGGTCCACCCTCCAACGACAAGTTTCCTTCCCTTCCTTCTCGGTCCTTTTCAGACCTTAAGCGCGCTCGTAGGTCACAAAGGTGAAGGGGTAGGCATGTGCTTCATCGGATGGATGAGCTTCTCGTTCGATCTCTTTCCATTCATCTCCGATCGGAGGAAAAAAGGCGTCTCCTTCAAAGGAAGCGTGGATCCAGGTGATGTAGAGGCGATCCGCCAAGTCCATCGCGATGCGATAGATCTGTTCCCCTCCTACGATGAAGGGTTCGTCATCGTCCTCCACTCGCTCAAGGGCTTCTTCGAGGGAATGGGCAACGATGCAGTTCGGATGCTCGACCCCTAATTCTTGCTTTCGAGTGATAACGATATTGGTTCGATGGGGAAGGACCCCATCGAAGGAGGCGAAGGTTTTACGCCCCATGATCACATGATGTCCCTTGGTTTTTCTTTTAAAGAATTTCAGATCCTTCGGCAAATGCCACATGAGGCCGTTGTTCTTGCCTATGGCTCGGTTTTCACCGCATGCAGCTATCATAGAGATCGTCATCCCTTTCCAGCTCATACCGACACCTTGGCTTTGATGTGAGGATGTGGGTGGTAATCCTGGAGCTCGAAGTCCTCAAAGCGGAAAGCGAAGAGGTCTTTAACTTCAGGGTTCATCCACATACGAGGGAGTTGCCGGGGCTCTCGTTCGAGTTGTGTACGGGCTTGTTCCAGGTGATCGTTATAAAGGTGAACATCCCCGAAGGTGTGGATGAATTCCCCCGGCTCCAGGTCGGTGACCTGGGCGATCATCATGGTCAAAAGCGCATAAGAAGCGATGTTGAAGGGGACACCGATGAAGGTGTCAGCACTTCTTTGGTAAAGTTGACAGGAAAGTTTGCCGTCGGCAACATAGAATTGAAAAAGGCAGTGACAAGGAGGAAGCCCCATTCGCTCGATGTCGGCGACGTTCCAAGCGGAAACGATAATACGTCTTGAATGAGGGTTTTCTCGTATTTGGTCCAGGACCTGTTGGATCTGATCGATATGCTTCCCCTCCGGCGTTGGCCAGGATCGCCATTGATACCCGTATATGGGACCGAGTTCCCCGTTTTCGTCGGCCCAGGGGTCCCAGATCGAAACGCCGTTCCGCTTCAAGTAATCGATGTTGGTCTCCCCTTGAAGGAACCAGAGGAGTTCATGGATGATGGAGCGAAGGTGGAGCTTCTTGGTGGTAAGAGCAGGGAAGCCTTTCTGAAGATCGAAGCGCATCTGATAGCCGAAGCAGCTCAGGGTTCCGGTACCTGTGCGATCCGCTTTGGGCGTTCCGTTTTCCAGGATGTGCTGTAGGAGGTTCAGATATTGCTGCATGAGGATGGCCTTAGGGGACTTCTCAACGAAATTACGGTCTACTTTCGAAAAGGAGAAGGGATCTTTGGATCACCCCAGGGCTACATCCAGGGACATCATAACAACAAAGCCCAGGAGCGTAAAAAGGGTTGCTAAGTCCGTGTTACGATTCATCTGAGATGTCGGGATCAGTTCTTCTATCACCACGAAGAGCATAGCCCCGGCAGCAAAGGAGAGCGCATAGGGAAGAAGCGGTTCGATCCACAGGACCAGAAGAGCCCCGATCATTCCTGCTACGGGCTCAACAGCCCCAGATAATTGTCCGTACCAAAAACTTTTCCTTCTCGAAAAGCCCTCCCTCCGCAAAGGAACTGAAATCGAAACCCCTTCCGGAAGGTTCTGGATCCCGATACCCAGAGTGAGAGCTGTAGCAGCCGGCAAGCTCGCGCCAGGTAGATCATGGGCCAAAGCTCCATACGAGACCCCGATCGCTAAACCTTCGGGGATATTGTGAAGGGTGATAGCCAGTACTAAGAGAATGCTCCGGCGCCATGTGGTGGGGATCCCTTCAGCTTCTTCTCGGGAAAGTCCCAAATGAAGGTGAGGGAGAAGCTTATCGATCCCGTAGATAAAACCGGTCCCCAAGAGGATCCCAGAAACAGCGGGAAAGTAGGCAGGCAGGAGATCTTCCGATGCCATTTCCATCGAGGGAATGATCAAGGACCAGACACTCGCCGCGATCATAACACCAGCGGCGAAGCCCATCATGGAATCCAACACGCGACGGGGAACGTTCCGAAAGAAGAACACGAAAGAAGCCCCAAAAGCGGTTACGAACCAGGTAAAAAGGGTGGCAAGAAGGGCTTGAAGGACCGGGGATAATGTTCCGAACCACTCGATCAGGGGCTTCACCGGTTTTAATAATCCGGCTCGGGAGCGCGGATGTAATCCTTTTGTTCGGGCTTGATGTGCTGAACAAAGAGGACATTCACCAATTTTTCCTCTTTGTAGGTGACTTTAGGGCCAGCCACCCCGTTCACGATCTCGAAATCCACTTCTTCGTGCTTGTATTTATAATCGACCTTTTCGTAAGTGGAATCCGATACCATGCGGTAGGCTTCCTGAACAACCCCGTTCTTGACCTTGGCCTTTCCGAGGTAACAGTTGGCTCGGTTGCCTTTTCGAACGGTGATGACCACGTTCTTGTGAACCCCGTTCTCGACTTTTTTAGCTCCTCGCTTTTTGAACCCTTCCATGTAATCAGTATAGCAATTGGAGGGATCGCTCGTTTCGGAGCCGTTCTTTTGAGAAAACCCCTGATGGGTGGGTAGCAACGAAAAGAATAAGAAGAAATAAAGGATCGATCTCATAGCATCCACGATTTGGGCTCTTAAAGGTAATAAGCTTCGAGAGGATCGCCTAGCCCTCGGGAAATTTTGTAAGTTTGATGAGATCATGCGAAGAAAGCCTTATGATCGTCGAAGATCACTTTAAGCAGGCCAAGAAGCTGTTGGACAAATTCGTGGAAGATGAACGGAATCTTCGTTCGATCGAAGAGGCCGGGGATATCCTTGCGGAATGTCTAGCGAATGGGAATAAGGTCTATTCCTGTGGGAACGGAGGCTCCCTCTGTGATGCTATGCACTTTGCGGAAGAAATGACCGGGAATTTTCGGGATGAACGGACCCCATTCCCTGCCATCGCGATCGCGGACCCGGCCCACATCACCTGCACTTCGAACGATTTCGGCTTTGAGCAGATCTTCTCCCGTTACATAGAAGCCTTTGGGGAACGGGGGGATGCGTTGCTCGCCATCAGTACCAGCGGGAATTCCCGCAATGTGCTCAATGGCGTTAACACGGCCAAGAAAAAAGGGGTCAAGGTGATCGGTTTGACCGGCAAGAACGGTGGAGAGCTTTCTTACTCCGCTGATGTTGAGATCCGGGCCCCTTATTCCGACCACTCAGACCACGCGCAGGAACTCCACATCAAGATCATTCACTCCCTCATCCAATACGTTGAACAACGAATGGACCAAGAGGGATAAAATGCTCGTTCGAACATATGGGAGTGCGGTATACGGGGTGGAAGCCATCCCGATAACCGTAGAAGTCTCCGTCGACCAAGGCGTTAATTTTTTTCTGGTCGGTTTACCCGACAGCGCAGTCAAGGAGAGCCAACAACGCATCGAAGCCGCCCTGGGCTCTGCCGGGTATAAAATGCCCGGAAAGAAGATCGTGATCAATATGGCTCCCGCGGATATCCGGAAGGAAGGAGCCTCATACGATCTTCCTTTGGCCCTTTCCATCCTCGCTGCCTCGGGGCAGATCGATGGGAATGGATTGGAAGAGCACATGATGATGGGGGAGCTTTCGCTCGACGGCTCCCTTCGCCCGATAAGAGGAGCACTTCCGATCGCTGTAAGAGCTCGGGACCAAGGTGTGAAAGGGCTTTTTTTGCCCGCCGATAACGCCGCTGAGGCAGCCATAGTGGAAGGCCTCCAGGTATATGGGGTCCATCATATTTCGGAGCTGATCGAGCACTTTCACGAAGGGCCACTGATGGAAGCCGTGCCCCCCGCTTTAAGCGTGGACGAGGATCCGCCTGAGGGTTACGAAGAGGCTGATATGGCAGATGTGAAAGGGCAAGAGAATGTGAAACGGGCTATGGAGATCGCTGCTGCTGGAGGCCACAATCTTTTGCTGATCGGTCCCCCAGGGGTGGGAAAGACCATGTTGGCCAAGAGGCTCCCGGGCATCCTCCCCTCCCTCTCCATGGAAGAAGCCCTGGAGACCACCAAGATCCATTCCGTGGCAGGGAAACTACATGGAAAAGGAGGATTGATGAAATGGCGACCCTTCCGGGCTCCCCACCATACCATCAGTGATGTTGCTCTCGTGGGAGGAGGGAGCGATCCCATGCCGGGAGAGATATCCTTGGCCCACAATGGAGTGCTTTTCCTCGATGAGATACCGGAGTTCAAACGTGCGGTCCTCGAAGTTCTTCGTCAGCCCCTCGAGGATCGAAAGGTCACCATATCCAGGGCTTCTGTGACCGTCGACTATCCGGCGAGCTTTATGATGGTGGCCTCTATGAACCCAACCCCCAGCGGCGATTTCTACGATCCCAGCGATCCCAATGCGGACCCGGAATGGAAAGTGCAACGCTATATGAACCGGATATCCGGACCCTTACTCGATCGCATCGATCTCCATGTGGAAGTGAACCCGGTCCCTTTTGAGGAGCTTTCCGCCGAGCAAAAAGGAGAGAGCAGTGAGACCGTTAGGCAACGCGTAGAAAGTGCAAGAGGGCTTCAATCGGAACGTTTCCGAAAAAGCCCCGGCGTTCACAACAATGCCCAACTTTCCGCCCGCATGCAAGAACGCTATTGTTCTCTGGATCGGGAGGGAGAACAGGTTCTCAAACGGATCGTCGAAAAACTCGGTTTTTCGGCACGTTCGTATGCGCGCGTTCTAAAAGTCGCTCGCACCATCGCCGATCTGGAAGGGTCCGAGAATATCCGACCGGACCACGTGCAAGAAGCCGTCCAATATCGGGCTTTGGATCGGCAGTTCACCGGCACTTGAATAAGCGTATTTTCGAGGTATGATCCGATCCATCCACCTTTTATTTCTATTGATGCTCTTCGGCTTTTCTTATCCGGCCGTTGGTCAATCTCTTCAACAAGTCACCGGTTTCGGTTCCAACCCCGGGGATCTGGAAATGTACAAATACGTCCCCACTCCCCAACCCAGTGGAAAGGCACCTTTGGTGGTCGCTATGCACGGTTGTAACCAGGATGCCTCCACCTATTTCAACGAAACGGAATGGTATCGCTTGGCCGATCGATACGGATTCTACCTTTTATTCCCCCAGCAAAAGAGCACCAACAACAGCAACGATTGTTTCAATTGGTTCCAAAGCACGGATCAAGAGCGGGGAAGTGGAGAGCCCCTTTCCATCTACCAGATGGTCGAAGAAATGGAGACCAGCCATTCGGTCGATAGCAACCGGATCTTCGCGACCGGTCTTTCGGCCGGAGGAGCTATGAGCAGTGTTATGATGGCTGCTTATCCCGATCTGTTCGAAGCCGGAGCGATCATGGCCGGACTGCCTTATAAGTCAGCCACGAACAGTTCTCAAGCCTTTAATGCCATGCAAGGGAATGTGGATAAGACCCCTTCCGAGTGGGCTACGCTCGTTACCGATGCCTATCCTTCTTATAGCGGAGATCATCCGCGGTTGGCCACTTTCCATGGCAGTTCGGACGGTACCGTGGACCCTGTTAATGCCCGTGAACTGATGGAACAGTGGACAGAAGTCCAGGGGGTGGATCGAACGATCGATCGGACCGACCAGGAACTCGCCGGGGCGGCCGATGTGACAAGAGAACAATATTTAGACGGGAATGGGGCTGTTGCGGTAAGCCGTTACAGCATCCAGGGAATGGGGCATGGGATAGCCGTGGACCCAGGATCCCCTATATGCCAAGGAAAAGGAGGTTCGAGCGGAGGTTATACCTATGATGTGGACCTATTTTCCTCTTATTGGGCTGCCCGCTTTTTCGGGATCGCTCCCTATGCTAAGGTGATGGGGCAGGAAGTGGTGGATCAGAACCAACAAGGGGTCGTTTTTTACACGCCTTTCGTTCAGGGATCGAGTTGGTCGTGGGAGGTTCCGAGTGGGGCGAGCATCGTATCTGGACAAGGGAGCGACTCGATCGAAGTCGATTGGGGGGGACAAGCTGGCTATGTAAAGGTCACGCGTACGGACAGCAATGGATGCACTGGCATCGCCGATAGTTTGGCTGTAGGGATCACCGCGATCCGAACGAAAAAGGGAGCCCCTGAAGGAGTGGAGCTCGTCGGAGCGAATCCGTCCACCATGGGATTCCGGATCGCCCTCCGCCCTCAAGTTCAAGAAGCTATGCCCTTGAGCCTCTATGATGAGCGTGGACGATCGATCGCTTTGCCGAAGGAAGTTCTGGAACCCGGCGAAAAGCTTCGTTTCGGGGAAAAGCTCGCCCCGGGCCTTTATCACTTAAAGGTCGGAGAAGGGGTGCTTCGGCTTGTAGTCCCTTAAAGCCCTTCGCTACCGGGCTTTCCGTGGCAATGCTTGTATTTCTTTCCGCTTCCACAAGGGCAGGGTTCGTTCCGTCCCGGCTTTTTCTCGACAGTGACGGGTTCCGGCTTGCCTTCCTGCTGCTGTTGAGCAGCGGCTTGTTGTTGTCCTCCGTTCTCCACAAGATTGTTCTCCCGTGAGGTCTGGATCCGGTCCAGATCGCTTTGCTGGGGCATCTGCTCCGCATCCTGTACTTCCTCCTCAGAGCTGACGGGTAGATTGGATTTGACCAGGAAGGAACTGATCTCCTTGTTCATCCGAAGGAGCATGTTCTGGAAGAGGTTGAAGGATTCGAACTTGTAGGTCAGTACCGGATCTTTTTGCTCATATTGAGCGCTTTGCTGGACCGATTGCCGTAGTTCATCCATTTCCCGCAAGTGGTCCTTCCAATTCTCATCGATCGTAGCGAGGATCACGCTTTTCTCCACGGCGGTGCTGAGAGAGCGAGCTTGGCTCTCATAAGCTTCTTTAAGATCAGCGACCACCTTCATTTCTTTCATGCCATCCGTAAAGGGCACAACGATGTTCTGATATTGGTCGCCCTGTTCTTCGTAGACGTTCTTAATGACGGGAAATGCTTGTTCGGCCACTCGTTCGCAGCGGTGTTGATAGTGGTCCCACGCGATCTTGTAGAGCTCTTCCCCAAGAGTGTTCGCGTCACGGTCCAAGAATTGCTCTTCTTCCCAGGGGGATTCGAGGGAAAGGACCCGGAGGAGCTCTAGCTTGAAATTCTCGAAGTCCTGGGCATCCTGGTATTCTTGAACGAGGTTCTCGCAGACTTCCTTGAAGATGTTGGCCACGTCGAGCTTCAGGCGCTCCCCGAAAAGAGCATGACGGCGTTTGGTGTAGATGACCTCCCTTTGAGAGTTCATCACGTCATCGTATTCGAGGAGTTTTTTCCGAATGCCGAAGTTGTTCTCCTCCACCTTCTTTTGCGCCCGTTCGATGGATTTGGTGATCATGGAGTGGGTGATGACCTCTCCTTCCTGGATCCCCATGCGGTCCATGATCTTAGAGATCCTTTCGGAACCGAAGAGGCGCATGAGTCGGTCTTCCAGCGAAACAAAGAACTGAGAAGAACCGGGATCTCCTTGACGTCCAGCCCTTCCACGGAGCTGCCGGTCCACCCGACGTGCGTCATGGCGTTCGGTGCCGAGGATCGCCAGCCCTCCTGCTTGCCGCGATTCCTCACCGAGTTTGATGTCGGTTCCCCGACCGGCCATGTTGGTCGCGATGGTGACCGTTCCGCTTTGGCCGGCTTGGGCAACGATATCCGCCTCTTGCTGGTGTCGTTTGGCGTTCAGGACGTTGTGGGAGATCTTTTTCTGATTGAGCATTCGGCTGAGGAGCTCGGAGACCTCTACCGAGGTAGTGCCGACCAGTACCGGTCGGCCTTTCTCTTGAAGTCGTTCGATCTCGTCGATCACAGCGTTGAACTTTTCCCGCTGGGTTTTGAAGACGAGGTCTTCCCGATCTTCCCGGATCACTGGCTCATGGGTAGGAATGACGACCACATCGAGGCTGTAGATGTTCCAGAACTCTCCCGCCTCTGTTTCGGCCGTACCGGTCATCCCTGCTAGCTTGTGATACTTCCGGAAGTAGTTCTGAAGCGTAATGGAAGCGTAGGTCTGGGTGGCGGCTTCGATCTGGACGTTCTCCTTGGATTCGATGGCTTGATGAAGCCCGTCGCTGTATCGACGGCCTTCAAGGACCCGTCCTGTTTGTTCGTCGACGATCTTCACCTGCCCGTCCATGATCACGTAGTCCACGTCCTTCTCGAAGAGGGTATAAGCTTTCAGAAGCTGATCGATCGTATGGATCCGTTCCGCCTTGACGGCGTGATCCTGCATGAGCTCATCCTTCTTCTTCTGCTTTTCCTCTTCCGATATCTCCTCTGTATCTAGCTTAGCGATCTCAGAGCCGATATCGGGCATGACGTAGAAGTTGGGGTCTTGCGCCTCTTCGGTGATAAGGTCGAGTCCTTTCTCTTTGAGCTCGATGGAGTTCTGCTTCTCTTCGATCACAAAATAGAGCTCCGGGTCCACCGTATTGCGCATCTCTTTCCCGCTGTCCTGGAGATAGAAGTTCTCGGTTTTGGTGAGTTGCGTCTGGATGCCGGGCTCACTCAAGAATTTGATCAGTGCTTTGTGCTTGGGGAGCCCCCGGTATGCTCTTAGAAGGGCGAGGCTTCCCTCTTGGATGGTCTTTTTGTCGGCATCGGGATCGTTGAGCCCTTTAAGCTTCTCTTTTGCCTCGGTAAGAAGCTCATTGACCAGCTTTTGCTGGGCTTTGACGAGCTTTTCGACCTTGGGCTTCAGTTCGTTGAACTGTTCTTCCTGATTTCCTTGTTCGGTGGGTCCGGAGATCAGGAGAGGGGTTCTTGCGTCGTCGATCAGGACCGAATCGACCTCGTCCACGATCGCATAATGGTGTTTGCGTTGGACCAGATCTTGGGGATCGCTCGCCATGTTATCCCGGAGGTGGTCGAATCCGTACTCATTGTTGGTCCCGTAAGTGATGTCCGCTTGGTAGGCCGCTTTACGCTCAGGGGAGTTCGGTTCATAGCGGTCGACACAGTCCACTTTCATCTCGTGGAATTCGAAGAGCGGCCCCATCCATTCAGCGTCCCTTCGAGCGAGGTAATCGTTCACCGTAATGAGCTGGGCGCCCCTTTCAGCAAGTGCATTGAGGTAGAGGGGGAGGGTGGCCACTAACGTTTTCCCTTCCCCGGTCTGCATTTCCGCGATCTTTCCTTGATGAAGAGCGATGCCGCCCAT
>CAZOSO010000027.1:15879-18216 GCA_964582635.1 uncultured Weeksellaceae bacterium
ATCTCCTCGATCTTCTGGTCCACCTCCTTTTCCAGCCGATCGACCTCCTCGTAGATGTTCTCCTTTTCCTCGATCTCCATCTCCGGGGCTTCTTCAACTTTTTCCCGGAGTTGTTGAGCTTCTTCCTCTTTCTCCCGGATGCCTTCCTTGATGCGCTCTTTGAACTCACGCGTTTTGCCCCTCAATTCGTCGTTGCTGAGGGACTGGAGTTTCTCGAATTCCTCATTGGTCTGGTCGACGAGCGGCTGAAGGAGTTTGATGTCCTTCGTTTGCTTATCGCCGAAGATCTTTTTCAGGACACTATTGACAGTTCCCATCATAGGCTATCGGAATGCTGGAAGGCGCGGAAAAGGCAGGAATACCATCCGACCCGTTGACCTACAAAGGTAAGGAGATCGAAGCGGGAACGGTCGATCCCTCAGAGAGGCAAGGGGAATCCAAGGGGAAGAAAAATGAGAAACGGATGGGTCTTAGTATTCGTCCTCGTTGAAGAAGAAATCCTCTTTCGAAGGATAATCCGGCCAAATATCCTCGATGTTCTCGTAGACCTCTCCTTCGTCCTCCAATTCCTGAAGGTTTTCAACCACTTCGAGGGGAGCTCCCCTTCGCATCGCATAATCGATCAGCTCGTCCTTGGTGGCCGGCCAAGGCGCATCTTCCAAATATGATGCGAGCTCTAACGTCCAATACATAAAAAGAGCCTTTTTAAGTTCTCGAAAAGTATGCAAAAATGCGGACCGAAAGCGTTCGGTCCACCTTTGAACAGCTTCAAAGGCCTACTGTTTCGATTTTTTTTGAAAGATCTACGTGGACCTCCGTAGAAGGTTACATTTTAGGTTCCCAAGGTCTTTCTTCCGTACCAAGATCTTGTCCGAGTTTTCGAGCCAGGACGAACAAGTGATCGGATGCCCTGTTCAGGTAACGAAGAATGAGGGGGTCCACTTTTTCCTTTTCATCCAACTCTTCAACAACCCGTTCCGCCCGCCTGCATACACACCGAGCGATGTGGCAATAGGAGACGGTGGGATGACCTCCTGGAAGGATGAAAGCCTGCATTTTCGGGAGCTCTTGCTCCATGCGATCGATCGCCTCCTCCAAATTGCTCACGTCCGCCTCGTGCATCGGTGGTAGCTTAAAGGATCCCTTATCGGGTTCGGAGGCTAGGATCGCCCCGATCGTAAAGAGGCGGTCCTGCATTTCCATCAATTCGTTCTGTTCCGCTTCCTCAAGGTTTTGGTCCCGAATGAGCCCGATGTAGGCGTTCAATTCATCCACCGTGCCGTAAGCTTCGATACGGAGGTGATGTTTCGGGACCCGACTACCGGAGAGAAGCGAGGTTTTCCCTTCATCCCCTTTGCGCGTATAGATCTTCATGAGCTCTTTGCTTCTTCAGTCAGCGTTGGATCGCCTTCCACTCTTCCATCCCGAAGCCGGACCCTTCTCCGAGCCCGCTCAGCGATGTCATCCTCGTGCGTCACGAGAATGATCGTATTCCCTTTTTGATGGATATCGTCGATCAGGTTCATGATCTCCGCCGAAGTTGTGGAGTCGAGGTTCCCCGTGGGTTCGTCCGCGAGGATGATCGAGGGCTCGTTCACCAAGGCACGCGCTACGGCCACGCGCTGCCGTTGCCCCCCTGAAAGCTCGTTGGGCCGATGCTTTTTCCGGTCGCTGAGCCCTACTTGCTCGAGCACTTGGTTCGCTCTTTCTTCCCGTTCTTCCCGTTTCACTCCGGCATAGATCAGGGGAAGGGCTACGTTCTCAAGAGCACTGTATCGGGGGAGAAGATTGAAGGTCTGGAAGATGAAGCCGATCTCTTGATTGCGGATCTCGGCGAGTTCACTGTCAAAAAGTTCGCTTACGTCCGATCCGTTCAGGACATAACGCCCCGAACTAGGGGTGTCGAGGCAACCGAGAAGGTTCATCAAGGTGGATTTTCCGGAGCCCGAAGGGCCCATGAGAGCGATGTAATCGCCTCGCTCGATCCCCAAGTCGACGTCGACCAATGCATTCACGACCTCCGATCCCAGAAAAAAGGTCTTGGAGAGTTTTTCCGTGCGTATTACTTCGCTTTCGGTCATTGGGATCCGAATTTAGGGAACTTCTACAAGCGGATCCCGATGACGGTCACATCATCCACTTGTTCCAAATCCCCCTTCCATTCCTCGAAGATCCGTTCCAACTCTTCTTTCTGCTGATCCATGTTTAGGTGGAGCAAGCTTTCGAGCGTCCGCCGAAAGGCCTTTTCCCGGTATTTTTTCTGTTTGGGGCCTCCGAACTGGTCGGGATACCCGTCGGAGTATAGGTAGATCGTATCCCCTTCCTCATAGGGGATGA
>CAZOSO010000028.1:0-4540 GCA_964582635.1 uncultured Weeksellaceae bacterium
TTCCCCCTCCGAAATGAGTGAGAACGCTGTCCCCGGAGCCTTTCTCAACGCTCATCGGGGTGGAACTATCCGCGGGCATGGGTTGATAGCTGGGCCGATCCTCTTGGGATCGAGCCGGAAGGGAGCTGAAAAGAATGAGAAAGGTCCCCAATATAAGAGGGCCTTTATGGGCAGCTCGAAAGTTCATTCTTGAGCTTCCTTTGGCTTGAAAAGGTAGGGGGTGAGGATCAAAAGCACGGCCAAGACCAGATCGATCCCAAAGTCCAGGGTGAGGTTGCCGGTGCGGATGAAAAGGCAAGCGGCTATTACCAAGAGGCTGTAGAGATAGATCAAGAGCACGGTCCATTTGTGCTTCCCGTTCAAGCGGAGGAGGCGATGGTGAACGTGATTCTGGTCCGCTTCGAATGGGGAGCGCCCCTGAAGTGCTCGAATGGTAAAGGCGCGCAGGGTGTCGATCAGGGGATAGGCGAGAAGGGCCATGGCGAACAAGGGGGTGGACAATGAGGTGAACCAATCCGTTCCCTCCTCGGGGTGCCCGATCAGACGAATGGCCAGGTAAGAAAGGATAAGGCCTGTGGTCAGGGATCCTGAATCCCCCATGAAGACCTTTGCAGGACTGAAGTTGTAGATCAGGAAGCCGAGCAGGGTCCCGGTTAAAGTAAAAGACAGGAGAGCAAGAGCGGCATCTCCAACTGAATAGAACCAAACTCCAAAAAAGCTAGCGGCGATCATCCCAACCCCCGTGGCCAAGCCATCCACCCCATCGATCAGGTTGAACGAGTTTGTGATCACAATATAGGTGAATACGGAGAGCAGGATGCTGGCCCACTCGGGGATGGCTTCGATACCAAAAAGTCCGTGCATCCCTTCGATCCGAACATCCGCAACGATCACAAGGATGAAGCCCACAATGATCTGGGCCAGCATCTTTTTAGCCGGAGCTGTTCCGATGATATCGTCCTTGATGCCGATGAAGAAAAGGAGGAGGACCGAAGCCACGAGAAACTTGAACTCCCAAAGCGCCAAGGAGACAAGCTCAGAAAGGGGTTCTCCGGAATCAGCCCCTTGATAGGGGAACCATAGGGCATAAGAGAAAAGGACGGTCGCGAAAATGATCGTACCCCCGATCGTAGGGATGGAGCGACGGTGGAGTTTCCGGTCCTCTCCGGGCTCGTCGACCAAATGCTTCAGGCGAGCCACTTTGATCAGAACAGGAGTGGTGAAAAGGACGAGGAGAAAAGCCGTAATGGCCCCAAGAACAACGGATTCCAACGGAAAGGCGCTTTTCAGCAAATATAGGTCAAAGGTCCGAGTAGCTGTTGCTCAGCGATGTCCTCAACGAAAATGAGAGGTAAAGGGTCTCGTGTGTTCCTGCCTTCTTCCTTCCTTTTAAAAGCCGTCTATGGAGGCTTATCGTGAATTCTGAGCGCTGTTGAGGGTTGATCAGGACCCCCAAACTCGCTCGTTGATTTTGAAGGCTTAATCGGGGTGGGTCCGATAAAGGGGCCTCTTGGAGCAGGTTGCTCCCTCCATTGCCCCTGGGGTTGGCGTATTGGTAGGATAAACGGAGGAAAAAGCGATCGATCGTAAGGTCGGCGCGCGCGATCCACTCCTGGAAGTTCGTTCCAAGCGGATGAGCAAGAGGTTGTCCGTAATGCCCGTAATGTTGAAGAGGTTCTTGATGGGTGAAGGTCTTAGGCATCAGGCGGTTGTGTTCGAGGAGCAGATCGAAGCCTTCTAAGCCGAGGTCGAAGCCTCTTATTCCTATCTGTTGCCCGTGTTGGGCTTTTTCAGGGTCATCGAGCACGAATTGGCCGTAAATGAGAAAATGTTCGTTCACCCTTGCCCGAAAGTCCGCTCCCGTTACCACGTTGTGCCTTCCAGAGAACCCTTCGGAAAGGGTGTTGGTGAAGATGATGGGGCTAAGGGTCCGGGCATCGATGGGTCGTCGTCCTGTACTGTCCCAGCGGTCCCGGATGGTTCCCTCGAAAAGACCGAGGCGAAGGCCAGGGAGGAGGCGGATGTCCAGGTAATGAAAGGTCCCTCCTTTCGGTTTGAAGAGGGCTTCAGGGGCATCCCCTTTCGGCATGCGCTCCAGGCTCAAAAAGCCGGTATAGAGGTTTCTATAGGCGATCCGCCCGTCCCACCAGTTGTGCTTCAACTCGAGGAAGGGGCTGTTGAACGCATTGTCGGATAAAAAGAGGGAGCGATACCCTTCTCCGATGAAATGCTTTCCATGTCCTGCAGTGATCGAAAGCTGGTCGGCCACCTCGTATCCGATCTTTCCCGAGGCGATGGCGTGATCGAAACCGTTCCCTTCGAAAGGCTTGTAACGGCCCTGACCGGGTACTACACCTCGTTCACGAGTATAATCGCGGAGATAGCGGGGCAAGAAGACCTGGCTTTCACGGAATCGGGTACTGAAGGTGATCCGTTCGCCGATACGACCCTGCACGCGTATTCCTCTCTGGTTCCGATAGAGCGTGGTCGTATCACCGTACGAGGTCGGGTCTGCGAAGTCCTTCCCGAGCTCGAAGTTGAAGAGGGGGTCGATGCTCATCGTCAGCACCCCTTCTTCCACGCGAAGGAGATGTTCTTGAAAAAGTTTTCGATAGAGAAGGCTTCTCGAGCTGTCGCTTACCTGAAAATGGGGAATAGGAACTCCTCCCAGCACCTTCGCATCCCAGGGTTTGAATCCCATGGGGGGCAGGGTATCCTGCTTGATGACGCTACGGGTATCGTTCCACCGGGAACGTTGGTCGAGAAGTGTCTCTCCGGGTTGTGCTCGAAGGCCTTCGGCGATGAGCAGGCTCGTCGAAAAAAGGAGAAGAGCCGCTCCCAGCAAAGGCCTCATGATTCTTCCAGAATGCTGGTGTCGAGTTCCTGGTAAACCGAAGCGATCCCTTCTTGAAGCCCGATCCCGTGCTTCCAGCCAAGTTCATGGAGCTTGCTCACGTCGAGGAGCTTGCGGGGCGTCCCATCCGGCTTGGAGGGGTCGAGTTCGAACCTGCCTTCGAAGCCCACGATCTTTTGGATGAGCTCGGCAAGTTCGGCGATCGAGATGTCCTCCCCGGTTCCTACGTTCAGGAACTGCCGACCATCGTAATGCTCCATCATGAAGCGGACCGCTCGGGCCAGGTCGTCAACGTGGAGGAATTCCCTACGCGGTTTCCCCGATCCCCAGACTTCCACTTTCTCGTGCCCTTCCACTTTAGCTGTGTGGAACTTCCTCAAAAGAGCTGGTAATACGTGACTGGTCTCAAGGTTGTAATCATCGTACGGCCCGTAGAGATTGGTGGGCATGGCCGAGATAAAGTTGCAGCCGTATTGATCCCGATAGGCCTCACACATCTTGATGCCAGCGATCTTGGCGATGGCGTAAGGTTCATTAGTGGGTTCCAGTTCCCCGGTAAGCAAATACTCCTCTTTCATCGGCTGAGGGGCGTGCTTGGGATAAATACAGGAAGAACCGAGGAAGATCAGTTTTTTGACCCCGGCTTCATAAGCCGAGTGGATGACGTTGTTCTGGATCGTAAGGTTATCGTAGATGAAATCAGCCCGATAGGTATCGTTGGCTTTAATGCCTCCGACCTTAGCTGCTGCAAGGAAAACATGGTCGGGACGCTCGCTATGGAAAAAGTCCCGGACCGCTGATCCGTTCCGCAGGTCCAACTCCGAAGAAGTTCGGCGGATGCGGTTGTGATAGCCGCAACGGTCCAGCTCCCGCTCGATAGCTGATCCGACCATTCCTCGATGGCCTGCTACATAGATCTTATCGCCCTTTTCCATGCTCATGGTCAATGGGTTCTTCCGCTTTGCTCAGGCTTTAAATAAGCTTGTTCCTGTCGGCATTTTTCGAGGTCCCTATGGACCATTTCCTGAACAAGGTCCTCCAATTCAAAGCGATGCTCCCATCCCAACTTTTCTTTGGCCTTGCTCGCATCCCCTTGAAGGATGTCCACCTCTGCGGGTCGGAAGTAGTCCGGGTCGATCTCGATAAGGGTTTTTCCGGTGGTTCGGTCCACGCCGATCTCTTCCGCCCCTCTTCCTTGCCATTCCAGTTCGATATCGATCTCGCGAAAGGCCATTTCGATGAATTCGCGCACCGAATGGGTCTTTCCAGTGGCGAGCACGTAGTCGTCCGCTTCATCCTGCTGGAGCATCTTCCACATGCCTTCCACGTAATCGCGAGCGTGCCCCCAATCCCTTTTAGCATCCAGATTGCCGATATATAGTTTTTCCTGCAGGCCTAGCTCGATCATAGCCGCGGCCCGGGTGATCTTCCTTGTCACGAAGGTTTCTCCACGGATCGGGCTTTCGTGATTGAAGAGGACGCCGTTGCAGGCGAAGATCCCGTAGGCTTCCCGGTAATTCTTGGCGATCCAGTAGCCGTAAAGCTTGGCCACCCCGTATGGGCTTCGAGGATAAAAAGGGGTGTTCTCGTTCTGGGGTGTCTCTTGGACCGCCCCGTACATTTCCGAAGTGGAGGCTTGATAGAAACGGGTTTCCTTTTCCATGCCCAGGATCCGAAGAGCTTCCA
>CAZOSO010000028.1:4640-14555 GCA_964582635.1 uncultured Weeksellaceae bacterium
CGTGGGGGTCTTGGTAAAGGTGATCGACCCGATCGGTGTTGAAGAGCGAGGCCCTCCTTTTGATACCGTGGACTTCGTAGCCTTTTTCGAGGAGTAACTCGGAAAGGTAAGCTCCGTCTTGGCCGGTGGCTCCTGTTATAAGTGCTCGTTTGCGCTCGCTCATCGGACAATGAACCAATTGTTGTGAAGGTCCTCTTTGTTATACTGCATCTCCTCGTTCGTGCTGTGATCGATCACTTCTTTGCCGGCCTCTTTTGCAATAGCGTGACCAGCGGCGGTGTCCCATTCCATTGTAGGCCCGAAACGCGGATAAACATCCGCTTTTCCCTCCGCTACAAGGCATAGTTTGAGCGAACTTCCGATGGAAGTGAGCTCCACCTCCCCGTGCTCTTGCTTCAAGGATTCGATGTAGTTCTCGGTCTCTTCGTTCATGTGCGAACGGCTCGCCACCGCTGTGAATTTTTCCCGCTGGAGGTCGAAGGGGAGCCGATCGGCCTTATCCATAAGTTCTTGTAAGGACGAGCTTCTATGGGAAGCGGCTTCTGTGGTCTTATAGGCTCCTTTCCCCTGAATGGAGAAATAAAGCTCGTCCTTGGCCGGAACGAGGATCACTCCGATGACCGGATCTCCGTTCTCGATAAGGGCGATATTGATCGTGAACTCTCCGTTCTTTTTGATGAACTCCTTGGTCCCGTCGAGCGGGTCCACCATCCAAAAGCGTTTCCAGGCGGCCCTTTCATGGATGTCCGTGTCCTTCCCTTCTTCGCTTAGAAGGGGAAGACCAGTGGCTTCCAAGCGTTTTTTGATGGCTTCATGAGCTTTGCGATCCGCGAGAGTGAGCGGGCTCTTATCATCTTTGGTCTCGACTTCGTGATCGCTCTCGTAGACCTCCAAAACTTTCTCGCCTGCTTTGAAAGCGGTCTTGATGGCCTCTTCGGCCCATTCTTCGTACTGTGCGCTGCTCATAGGATTATAGGTCGTATAGGGTTCCGAGGATCAGGATGCAACCGATCAGGTAGATCAGGGTCAAAGGTAAACCGATCCTAAAGAAATCTTTGAAAGCATATCCCCCTGGACCGTATACCATAAGGTTGGTCTGGTAGCCGATCGGGGTGATGAAATTCGCTGCTCCCCCGTATGCCACGACCAGCACAAAGGGATCCGTCGGCAGATCGAGGTTTTGGGAAGCCGTGATCACGATAGGGAGCACGATGGCCACTGCCGCTTTGCTGGTCATAAAAGAAGCGAGCAGATTGGTGATGATGAATATCCCGGCCAGAAGGGCCATAGGAGAGGATTTCACCATTCCGATCACCTCTTGGGCCAAGAGGCTTGCTGCTCCCGAATTGATCATCGCTTTACCCAGGGCCAATCCCAGTGCGATCACCATGATCAGGTTGAAGTCGATGCTGTTGCGGATCTCGCTCGGGCGTGCGATCCCAAGGACCAAAGTGAGGCAAAGAAGCGTTGCTAGGGAGATGAAAAAGGGAACGGTTTCGCTGACCGCCAATGCGATCGATCCCCCCAAGCCGATCAGCAGAAAGGCCACTTTCCAGGGGGTCGGTTTTTTGATCTCTTTATCGGTCGAAAGGACATAAAAGGCGGGGTTGTTCTCCACCCGGGTAAAGAAGTCCTCTCCCGCAAGGACCATCAGGACGTCCCCGGCCCGAAGCACGAGTTCTCCGATCCGACCTCGCAATTGTTCCCCGTTCCGATGAACGGCGAGGATGGCTCCATCGTAACGGGCCCGGAATTCGGTATCCTTAACCCGACGCCCTACCAGTTTCGAGTTCTGGGAGACCACCACTTCCACGATGTTGTTCTTCTCCTGGAGTGGAATGTCACAAGCTTTAGGCAGTGAAAGCCCCATAGAGGGGTTGAAGAACTCCGAAATGGATTCTGTTGCTCCTGCGAAAAAGAGAACATCCCCTTCTTCAAGGATCATATCCGGGGCTACGGGACGTATATAGCGACCATTACGCTCGATCTCCACCAGGTAGATATCCTTGAGGTTCCGCAATCCCCCTTCTTCCACGGTCTTACCGATCAGGGAAGAATTCTCTTCGATGTGGGTTTCGAGCAAGTAACTCCTGGGCGGTCCCATCAGCTCGTTAACGGGATCTTCTTTAGCGCCCGGGAGCAGTTTGTTGGAAAAGAAGGCCAGATAAGCCACACCCACAAGGAGCATCGGCACCCCCACCCATGCGAACTCGAAAATGTGCAGGCTCTCAGCTCCGTTCTCGATCGCCATCCCGTTCACGACCAGGTTGGTGGATGTTCCGATGAGCGTGATGCAACCCCCGAGGATGGCAGCATAAGAGAGCGGGATCATAAAGCGTGAAGGGGAAAGGTCGTTCTCTTTGCTCCATGAATGGACATAAGGGATGAGCATGGCCACGATCGGGGTGTTGTTCAAAAAGGCTGAGCTCACACCGACGCTCGACATCATCTTGAAGCGAAAAGCTGCAGGAGGATCGTCCTTTCGGAAAATGTTCCGGAAGATCCCTTCGAGCGCTCCCGTTCTTTGAAAGATCCCGCTGATCACCAGAAGGAGGACAATGACGGCCAATTGCTCGTTGGCGAAGCCGTGAAGGGCCTCTGTGGGGGAAAGGATCTTTCGTTCCGGAAAGATCGTGCTGAAAACGAGCATGGCCACGATCGCCACCATGAAGGTCACCGTGGGCCGCCACGTCTCCGTATAGAGGAAGATAATGATGAAAAGGATGATCGCGAGGACGAGACCGATCTCCAAGGTCATGGTCAGAAGTCGCTTATAGTCCGCTTTCCACAGGGTGCCACGTCGTCTTGATCTCCTGGAGCGCTTCGATCCGCTCGAGGGATCCATCCTCTGCTAGGGACGGAAATTCCCTTACATAGGTCCGCTTCAGGTTATCCGCGCTGCTCGCTTCGAT
The DNA here is from genome assembly GCA_964582635.1 of uncultured Weeksellaceae bacterium. Taxonomy (GTDB): domain Bacteria; phylum Bacteroidota; class Bacteroidia; order Flavobacteriales_D; family CAYVSK01; genus CAZIDL01. Next base: position 7,553 of record CAZOSO010000028.1, read on the forward strand.
CCGATCGAGCTCGACATCTGGGTCGGTCGAGACCACCAAGGCGTTCACGTCTTTATGGGAGGCCATGTGAGGGAGCAATTCGGAGCGATGTCCGCTCAAAAGGTTAACAACCCCTCCCGGCACATCCGAGTCGTTGAGCACTTCGGCGAAGCTCATGCCGACCAGCGGGTTTTGTTCCGAGCAGAGGGCTACGACCGTGTTCCCTCCCACGATGCTGGAAGCGATCAGGTCGCAAAGGGCGAATAGCGCTTTTTCATCCGGGGCTACAGCAGCTACAACCCCCATAGGTTCGGGTACTGTGAAATTGAAATGGGGGGAGCTGACCGGATTCACCGAGCTCAGAAGAGTTCGGAATTTGTCACCCCATCCGGCATAATGGACCAATAGGTCGATGCTGGCCTCCACTTCCTCGCTCGCCTTTTTCTTGCTAGTTCCGGTCTGCATCAGTTCTTCTGTGAACTGGGCTTTACGGCCTTCGAGGATCTCGGCACAGCGGTAGAGGACCTGTCCTTTGTTCGAACCGGGGCGAGCAGCCCATCCTTCCGCTGCTCCCCTCGCTGCGCTCACTGCGTTCCGAAAGTCTTTTCGGGAGGCCCTGCAAAGGTTCGCAAGGCCCTCGCCCTCCTGATCGCTCGGGCGGAAATAGCGACCGGACTCGGTTCTGGGAAATTTGCCTCCGATATAGAGTTTATAGGTCTTCAAGATCCTTTGTCGTTGCATGGCTTATCCCAGTTCTTTCAGGTAAGGGGCCAATCCCTGGAGTCCTCCTTCTCGGCCGAATCCACTTTCTTTATAGCCACCGAACGGAGAAGGAGCTTCCAAGCGGTTGAATGTGTTGGCCCATACGACGCCGGCTTTCACTTCTTGGGTCATGCGAAGGATCCGAGCCCCTTTGTCCGTCCAGATCCCTGCTGATAACCCATAAGGCGTATTGTTGGCCTTTTCGATGGCCTCATCGTCCGTTCGGAAAGTTTGCACGGCCAATACAGGCCCGAAGATCTCTTCTTGGGAGACCCGGTGAGATTGGGAGGCTCCGAGGAACAAGGTCGGACGGCACCAAAAGCCGCGGTCCGGTATCTCACAACTGCTTTGATGCACCTCCAAGCCTTCCTTTTCCCCGATCGAAAGGTAATCCTCGATCTTCTCCAACTGTTCCTTAGAGTTGATGGCCCCGATATCGGTGTTCTTATCGAGGGGATCCCCTACGATCAAGGTTTCCATCCGGTCCTTCAGTTTCCGCACCACCTCGTCATACACGGATTCCTGAACGAGGAGGCGGGATCCGGCGCAACAAACGTGCCCTTGATTGAAGAAGATGCCGTTGATGATCCCTTCTACTGCTTGATCGAGGGCAGCGTCCTCGAAGACGATGTTCGCTGCTTTTCCTCCGAGTTCGAGCGTGAGTCCTTTTTGGGTGCCCGCTGTCGCCTTGCGGATCGCTTTTCCGACTTCTGTGGACCCGGTAAAGGCGATCTTATCGACGTCCGGATGTTCCACCAAAGCAGCTCCTGTTCCTCCAGCACCGGTGATCACGTTGACAGCTCCTTCCGGAAGTTCAGCATCTTGCACGATCTCGGCCAATTTGAGGGCTGTCAGGGGGGTCGTCTCGGCGGGTTTCAGGACGACACTGTTGCCGGTCGCTAAGGCAGGTGCGATCTTCCAGGCGGCCATGAGCAGGGGGAAATTCCAGGGAACGATCTGTCCCGCCACTCCCATGGGCTCCATCTTTCTACCGGGAAAGGCATAGGCCAGTTTGTCCGCCCATCCTGCGTAATAGAAGAAATGAGAGGCGGCCAAAGGAATGTCAAGGTCCCGGGATTCCCGAATGGGTTTGCCTCCGTCCAGGGATTCGATCACAGCGAGCTCCCTGGAGCGTTCCTGGATCATCCGGGCTATTCGGAATATGTACTTGGACCGCTCTTTCGCCGGTAAGTTTCCCCATTCTCCATTAAAAGCTTTCCGTGCGCTTTTGACCGCTTGGTCCACTTCGTTCTTGCCCGCTTCGATGACCGTAGCCAAGCTTTCTTCGCTAGCCGGGTTGATGCTTTGGAAACGCTTTGCGCTTTGCGGCTTTTTAAAGCTCCCACCGATGAAGAGCCCGTATTTGGATGCGATACGGGCGTGCTCCGTGCTCTCTGGAGCTTCATGATAAGTGGCCTCGAAATGCAGTTCCTTTCCCTTGTTCTTTTTTTGGGCCATAGACGATCAATCCTTGGAGAAATAGACCGGGGAGGAGTAAGCTCCTTCCGCTTCCTTATCGAGCTGCATGAGGATCTTATTGGCCAGTCCGCTCGCCCCGAACCGAAATCTCGCAGGGGTCACCCAATCTTTTCCGAGCGTTTCTTTCAGCATCACCAAGTAATGGAGCGCCAACTTCGGATCGGAGATGCCCCCTGCTGGTTTCATGCCCACCATTTCTCCACTGCGATAATAATGGTCACGAATGGCTTCCAGCATGACCAGGGTCACCGGTAAGCTAGCTGCTGGCTTTACCTTGCCGGTTGATGTTTTGATGAAATCCGCTCCTGCTTGAAGGGCGATCTCGCTCGCCGTCCGCACACGATCGAGCGTTCCCAATTCACCGGTCTCGAGTATGACCTTGAGGTGAGCGTTGCCGCAAGCTTCTTTTACAGCAGCTATTTCATCAAAGACCTCTTGATACTGACCCGCAAGAAAAGCTCTGCGTGAAATGACCATGTCGATATCGTCCGCTCCTTCGTCGACCGCATAGCGGACCTCCTGGAGTTTCAGGTCGAGCGGTGCTTGCCCGGATGGGAAGGCTGTGGCGACCGATGCTACGGAAATGGAGCTCCCTTGAAGGGCTTTTTTTGCTTCTCCGACCAAGGTCGGATAAACGCAGACAGCCGCTACCGGTGGTGGATCGAGTTCCCCTTCTTCATGAGGGTGCTTGGCTTTGTAACAGAGTTGACGGACCTTTCCTGGGGTGTCAGCTCCTTCCAGGGTGGTGAGGTCGATCATGGAGAGAACGGTCCGTAGGCCTTCCACCTTCGAACGCTTCTTGATACTCCGTTTGGAAAATCGGGAAGCGCGTTCATGGACCGCGATCTGATCCACGGGGGGCACCCTGCTGAGGTCCGGGGCATTTCCGCCGCTGTTACTGCTCATATAGGCACGATGGATCCATTTCAAATATAGGGAAAGATCCTTCCGGCGAGCAAGTGGTTCCGCTATCTAGGATCCCCATTTCTTCTTACCTTTGCAATTCATTCCATGACAAGGCCGGAACATATCTACCCCCTCTTTGATAAGGCCCTTCAGCGGGAGGAAAAAGAGAGGCTCCTGAAGCAACGCTCCAAAGTGATCTGGATGACGGGGCTATCAGGATCGGGGAAAAGTACGATCGCGCTCGGCCTTGAAAGGAAGTTGCACGATAAAGGCTATTTGACGGAAATGCTGGACGGAGATAACATCCGTTCCGGTTTGAACAGCGACCTTTCCTTCTCCGAGGATGACCGGCAGGAAAACATCCGGCGAATAGCGGAGGTCGCAAAGCTCTTTTGCGATTGCGGGGTGTTCACGATCGCTTCTTTTGTGAGCCCTACGATCGCTATGCGGGATAAGGCTCGCTCGATAGTCGGTGAAGCGGATTTCGTGGAGGTCTTTGTGGATACTCCATTGGAGATTTGCGAAGAGCGGGACACCAAAGGCTTATATCAAAAAGCAAGGGAAGGGGAGATCCAAGGGTTCACGGGGATCGATGCCCCTTTCGAGGAACCTCGGGATCCGGATCTCCGTCTCGTGACCAAGGATAAGGATGTAGAAACGAGCGTGGATGAAGCGCTCGATCAACTCTTACCAATGATCGAAGTTCATGGATGAAAAAAGATCTTACACCCTGACTCACCTGAAGGAACTGGAAGCCGAATCGATCTTCGTGATCCGCGAGATCGCTTCCCAGTTCGAGAATCCGGCCCTCCTTTTTTCGGGAGGGAAAGATTCGATCGTTTGTTTCTATCTGGCCCGGAAGGCTTTTTATCCGGCCAAATTACCTTTCCCCCTCATCCATATCGATACGGGGCATAACTTTCCAGAGACCCTCGAATTCAGGGACCGCCTGATGGAAAGGACCGGGGCTCGCCTGATCGTCGGATCGGTCCAAGAGGACATCGATAAAGGAAAGGTCGTGGAAGAAAAAGGACCTCATGCCAGCCGGAACAAGCTTCAGACCACTACGCTGCTCGATACGCTCGAAGCCCATAAGATCGATGCGGCCATCGGAGGAGCAAGAAGGGATGAAGAGAAAGCAAGGGCTAAGGAACGCTTTTTCTCCCATCGCGATGAATTCGGGCAATGGGATCCCAAAAAACAACGGCCGGAGCTCTGGAATCTCTTTAATGGGCGGAAGAACATGGGGGAGCACTTTCGTTGTTTCCCCATCAGCAATTGGACGGAGATGGATGTTTGGCAGTACATTCTGAGCGAGAACATCGAGATCCCGTCCCTTTATTTCTCCCACGAACGGGACACCATCGTGCGAGATGGGGTGATCCTGGCGGATTCTGAGTACATCCAGAAGAAAGATGATGAGCAGGTTGAGAAACGTCGGGTCCGTTTCCGGACGATCGGAGATATGACCTGTACAGGAGCTGTGGAATCCGAAGCCAATTCGGTCAAGGATATCATCCAGGAAGTCGCAGCTGCTCGAACCACCGAGCGAGGTGGGCGTGCCGACGATAAGCGCTCCGAAGCAGCTATGGAAGAACGGAAAAAAGAAGGTTATTTCTAATGTATCAGGACGTGGACACCGAAGGCTATCTCGACATGGACCTCTTGCGGTTCACCACCGCAGGAAGCGTCGATGACGGAAAGAGCACGTTGATCGGAAGATTGCTCTACGATAGCAAATATATTTTCGAAGACCAATGGGAAGCCGTTGAGGAGGCCAGCACCAAGAAAGGGGATGAGAACGTGAACCTTGCGCTGCTCACCGATGGCCTCAAGTCCGAGCGGGAGCAGGGGATCACCATCGATGTGGCCTACCGCTATTTCGCCACGCCGAAGCGCAAGTTCATTATCGCGGACACCCCGGGGCACGAACAGTACACCCGGAATATGGTAACCGGTGCCTCGACGGCCAACCTGGCGATCATTCTGATCGATGGCCGAAAGGGCATGACGGAACAGTCCTGTAGGCACGCTTTCATCGCTTCTCTACTGCGGATCCCCCACGTGGTCTTTTGTATCAACAAGATGGACCTGGTGGATTTCGAGCAGGGGGCTTTTGAGAAGATCCGGGAGGAAGTGGAAGCCTTTTGTTCCAAGCTGGAAGTCCAGGATGTTCGCTTCATTCCCATCAGCGCACTCAAAGGAGACAACGTAGTGGAGCGGTCCGATAAAATGGATTGGTACGACGGGCCGACCCTTATGTATACCCTGGAGAACATTCACATCTCAGGGGACGAAAACCATGTCGACAAACGTTTCCCGGTTCAATATGTGGTCCGTCCTCAATCGGACCGCTTCCCTGATTATCGGGGTTATGCCGGTCGAGTGGCCGGTGGGGTTTTCCGGAAAGGGGATGAGGTGATGGCCCTTCCATCCGGTTTTTCGAGCCGTATCAGCAGCATCGATACTTTTGACGGGGAATTGGAGGAGGCCTATCCTCCCATGTCCGTCACTTTCACGTTGGAGGATGAGATCGATATCAGTCGGGGCGATATGATCGTCCGCGAGAACAATTCTCCTGAAGTGAGTCAGGATCTGGAGATCATGGTATGTTGGATGCACGAAAAACCGCTCGATCCCTCCGGCAAATATGCTCTTAAGCATACCACTAAAGACGCCCGTTGCATGGTGAAGGAAGTCCGCTACAAGATGGACATCAATGAACTTCACCGAATTGAGGACGATCTGGATGTGCGGATGAACGATATCGCTCGGATCGCTATCCGTACCACGGAACCGCTCTTTTTCGATCATTATGGGCGGAATCGGATGACCGGGAGCTTGATCCTTATCGACGAAGCGACGAACGACACGGTCGCAGCAGGTATGGTGATGAGCTGAGCTTTTCCTCCCATGCGTATAAAAAAAGCCCGCTTCTAGAGAAGCGGGCTTTTATTTTTTCCGGAAGGCGCTCGATCATTGCAGGCGGAATTTGATCGGGATCTTGACATTGACACGGACCTTCCGTCCTTGCTGGGATCCAGGTTCCCATTTCGGCATATTGCGAACGACCCGCTTAGCTTCCTTATCGCATCCTCCTCCGATGCCTTTGAGGACCTGGACATTGGTGATGCTTCCGTCCGGTTCGACCACAAAGCCCACATAAACCGTCCCCTTAATGTCCATCTCCTTGGCCATATCGGGGTAGTTGATGTGATCTTGGATGTATTTCATCATCTTGCCATCCCCACCGGGAAAAGAGGGTTCTTTCTCAACCACTTTCCAGACCTTTTCTTCTTCAACCTTCTCTTCACCCCCCTCGAAATCGAATTCGGTATTCTCATCGACGCTCAGGTCCCCGATACTAAGGTCCTCTTCGATCTTCTCTTTATCCTCGACCACATCGACCTCTTCGGTCTGTTTAGGTTGCTTTTTGGGGGGCTTTTTGGGTTGGTTCGGCTGCACCATTTGTTGATCCATGGTGTTCATCTTCAGCTTGGGGGGCTCTTTTTTCTCCACTTCGACAAAGCGCCACTCCAATGCCATAAGGATGATCCCCAAGGATACTAGGAAACTGGTGGCGAGGAAAAGGTTCCGCCTTTTCTCAACGTTGATGTTCGGATCTTTCTTGGGTTCCATAAAAGCGTGCCTTTCTTCTTGAAAGATACAAAATTCCGGCCCGGATGGTTCAAATGCCTTTCATGCTAGTTCCTTCCCGTAGACGCCTCTGAAGAACAGAACGCCGAGCCCCGCGCCGAACATATTCGCCATCACATCACCGGCTTCCAAAGAACGATCGATGAAGACCGCATATTGCAAAATTTCGATCAAAAGTCCGTAAAAAGCAGCGATGAGAAAACCGCTCTTCTTGGCGTGG
>CAZOSO010000028.1:14655-18132 GCA_964582635.1 uncultured Weeksellaceae bacterium
TTCGATCAAAAGTCCGTAAAAAGCAGCGATGAGAAAACCGCTCTTCTTGGCGTGGGCTTTAATGAGGGGATATTGATATTGTTTCTTAAAACCGACCCCTAATAAAAAGCCCAAAACCAGGAAAAGGAAAATGTGGACCAGCTTATCGAAAAGGAAAATGTCGAAGTAAGAAGGGTCAGGTACTTCTTTTCCCGGTAATCCGCACAAGAAAAGGATGAGCAATCCCCATCCGATCCCCGGGAGGTTGGAGCGAAGGAACATTTCCCTTTCCCTAGCCGGTGATCTCTTTGTAAGCCGAAGCATCCAGGAGTTCCTCGGCTTCGGAGGCATCTTTCATCTTCACCTTGATCATCCATCCTTCCCCGTAAGGATCTTGGTTTACCGTCTCGGGCTCGGATTCGAGTTTGGGGTTCACCTCCTGAACGGACCCGCTAACGGGCATGTATAGGTCGGATACGGTCTTAACGGCTTCCACGGTCCCGAAGACCTCATCTTTGTCCAATTCTTCACCTTCGGTTTCGATCTCGACGTAAACGACATCCCCTAATTCGTTCTGGGCAAAATCCGTGATCCCGATCGTTGCGGTATCGCCTTCTACCCTTATCCATTCGTGGTTCTTCGTGTACTTGAGCTCCTCCGGGAGATCCATAGACCTGCGTCTTTTGTTGGCGCAAAAATAAACTTTTTCAGGAAGCAGCCACTAGGCAGCCGAGCTTATTGTGCGAGGGTCAGACGAAGGGTCAGGCCGACGTTCGTGTTGGCGGTGGGATAAGTGGTGGAGATATAAGGTTCGTTCATGGTCCGATCGTAAAAGAAGCGAATGTTCAACCGTCGACTGATCGTGTAGTCCGCATTGGCTTTGATGGAGACCACTTTCTGACCCGAAGTGATCTCGTTCTGGTCCTCCACCATTTTTCGGATATAGGTCTTGTTGTCCCGGATCGAAACGTCGGCCCGAAGTTTAAGGTCGCTTTTCAACTCGTTCCCCAAGATTTCAAAAGGCAATACCACGTCCTTGAACGAGTATCCTGCACCGAAAGTGTATTCCTGGCTCTTCACTTCATTGACCTGATAGTTGGCCAAGCTCAGGGCAAGGTTGCGGCTCTTTTTGATCTCGAACTTGGTCACCAATTGGTTGTCCCAGGTAATATCCATCCCAAAGAGGGGCGAAAAGGATTCAGAGATCGAAACGGTCTGCATCCGTTTTTTCGGGATGAAGTTCTCCTTCTGGTTACGGGCGATGGGGTCACCCTGGCCGTTTTCTTCATATTGAAGGGGGGTTTGGTAGGAAGTGCTCATCCTCGAACGATAGCTGTGGCTCAGGCTGAAATTTTTCATCAGATCTTTAAAGAGCGGTACCTGACTCAGTCCGTCGTATTTGATGGACCAATTGGGTTTGGGGTTCATTTGGAAAGGGTCTTTTTCCGCATTCTTGGGGTCTTTTCCCATATAAGCTGCAAGGAAAGAGGACACCACAACATCTTGCTGGGTCCCCCCATATCCATCGTAATATGTCCCCTGTTGGCTCGAGTTTGAATGCTCTTCCCCGTACTGTTCGGAAAAATCGGCTCGATGCTTTTTGAACGCCTCGAATGCCTTCGAACTTCCATCGTCCTCGGTCCCTTGAAAGGCCGTTGTCAGGGTAAGAATGCTCATGCTCAGGTCCCCGGTCCGCTGGGGACTTTGCACCACATGTCTTCCATCTTTTCCCAAAGAATCGACATGTCGGAAAAAGAAATTCCGGTCCTGGGTCTCTTGGCGACTGGCGTTCAGTTCGATCCGGAGCCGGTTCAGGGGACGCAAGGTGGCTCGGAGGTTGAACTGCTCGGACTTGTTCCGCCGGGATTCTTTGTTCAGATTCCCGTTTTCGACCAACCAGTCCCTTTCAGAGGCTCGGTGCTTGAAATCCTTGTCCTGATGGCCGAGGAGGAATTTATAGCCAGGTGCTTCGAATTTGGGACCCATGCCGGCCACCTCCGTGCGCTTCTTATAGCCGGGCAACATCGTACCTTCGTTCCGGGAATAGGTCACATTGATCTTTTCCAAGCTCATGAGGAAGTTAAGCGCATGGTCCAATACGCTGGGCCCTTGGTTCTCTTCATCATCATCCCCACCACTGTCTTCCCCTCTTCCCTCCATGCTGTTCCTTCTGCCGCTGTTCCTGTTTCGCCTGTTCCCCTGGAATTTACGACGCACTTTTTTCAAATAGCCGACCTTATCGTAAAGGCGGGTCATCCTTAGATTTCCATTGACTTTGATCTTCCGGGAGTTCTGGATCGTATTCCCAAGGCTGTCCTGGGAGAAAGGGGCTCGTTGCCAATCGTAAGTGGCACTGTAGCGTGTCCGGACTTGCATCCAATCCGTCAGCGGTAGTTTGTCCAAGGGCAATTGATAAGAGGCACTGACCGATTGGTTATAGCTGGTGTTCTCGCCGAATTTTTTGATATTATCCCCCACAGTTTCCTTCCACTTCCCATAAGGGATCCTGCCTTGGCTCGAGTCGTTCGGTCGTTTCGGGTCGACCCGTCCTTGAGGCTCGCCAATGATGGCTTTGGTGCTGGCCTGATAATCCAATTCCACGTTCTCGGTCAGATCCCAGCGCAGGTTGTAACTCCTGGTCCAGTCGAAGTCCTTGTTCGCTTGAGGTGGAGTTATCGCATCCGTATTGCTTCGGGTCTGACGTTCCGTGTAGTTCCTGGTGATATCGTTATTGAAAGAAATGCTGGAAGGATAGGGCTGGAAGTTGAAGTCCTGGATCAGGTCGAACCATTTCGACTTGTCCAGGAAGCCCACACCATCGAGGGGTTTAACGGTCGGAGGGGATGGGCTATAGGAGTAATTCAGGTTCCCGTTGTAGGTCTTTTGGGTATTGTAGAGGGTGTTCACATCCCTCATGAAGCTTTCGTTGTATGAATAGGATAGGGAGAAATTGGAGGGAGAATAGATCTTCGGGTCCCCATCCCCGCCTTCGAAGCTCACATTGGTCAGGTTCAAGCTTCGGGTCTTGCGATAAGTCACCGCTTGATGCCTTCGTTTTTTGCGCTCGGGTTTTTCGAGGCGGGAAAGGGAAGAATCGAAAAGGAGATCGGGGTTGAGGGGATCGTACTTGGGTTCTTCCACACCCTCCGAATACCCCAAATAGAGCGGCAGTTTAATGGGGGCGTCCTTTCCAAGGAATTTGCTCAGGCTGATGTTCGAAGAGGCATTGAAACTCTTGCGCGTTTCGAACTGCCGGTCGTTCATATTATCCTCTAATCCTCCAAAACCGGGTGTGCTCATATTCCCGGAGACCGAAACATTCCCCAGGTCCGCCAATTGGGCGTTCATCGTGGCCGTTGCGGCCCATCCACCTTCCTCCTCGAACTGATTGAGGCGAAGTTCGTTCACCCAGACCTCGAAGCACTTGGAACGCCCATCGTCGGGCTTCCAGGGATGATCGCTCTGTTCGCCCGGATTCCGGACCCCGATCATCACCGT
>CAZOSO010000029.1:0-1460 GCA_964582635.1 uncultured Weeksellaceae bacterium
GCTATCCCCGCTACCAGGAAGTAGGTGGTGCTGATATAGCGCTGGGCCAAGGCGGTCTGTCCTTTCGCTTTGGCTTCGGCAAAACGGTTCCTCAAGCCGTTGCCCATCCCCAGGTCCATAAACGTGAACCAACCCGTGACGGTGCTGATGGTGAGCCAAATCCCGTAGCGCTCGTCTCCCAAAAGGTCGAGGGCCAGGGGGATGATCAAGAGGCCAGCGAGCATCCCGATCCCCTTGGCCACCATGGAAATGAGCTGATGGCGACGGAGGCGGGTGGACCGTTCCGAGCCATCTTCCTTGAGCTTTAAGCGCTTACGCATTCAGGAGCGTTTCCTGAAGATCGAGAACAAACCTTTCTTTTTGCCTTGATCCTCCCCGTAATAGCCATATCCGTACCCATACCCGTAACCATGGCCGTAGCCATACCCATATCCGTATCCGTAGCCTCCCTTGTTGGCCTTTACGGCGTTAAAGAGGATGGTGAAGCGTTTCAGGTCGTGCTTTCGATGGATCTCGTTCAGCTGAAGGATGTTGGGCTTTCGGGTGAGCGCTTGACGGACGACGAAGATGTTGGCGTCCGAGTAACGGGTGAGGACGATGCCATCCGTTACCAATCCGATTGGAGGGGTGTCGATGACGATGCGCTCGTACTTTTCTTTTAGGATGCGCATCATTTCATCCGTCCTTCCGCTGAGGATCGCTTCTGCAGGATCGGGAGGGGTTGGACCTGAGGGGAGGATGTCCAATTGCTCGTGGACCTCAGAGGCTTTGATGAGGGGTTCGAGTTCCACCTCATTGTCGCTCAGGTAGTTGCTGATGCCCGCTTCGTTGTTGATATCGAAGTTCTCGGTGAGCCTGGGCTTTCGAAGGTCAGCGCCCATCAGGAGGGTTCGTTTCCCGGAAAGGGCAAAGATTGTGGCGAGGTTGATGGAGGTGAAGGTCTTGCCTTCGGTCCCGATCGAAGAGGTGACCAGAATGGTGCGGGTGTTCGCTTCTTCTTCTTCCATGGCCCCCTCCAATTTGGTGCGGAGGGAACGAAAAGCTTCGGTTATGCCGGCTTGAGGGTCCCCAAGGACGGCGATCCTGTTCTCCGAACGGTGGAAACCGATCACCCCGATCACCGGAATGGAGGTGAGGCGCTCGATGGTGCTGATGCTCATGACGCGATCGTCGATCTTCTCCATTAGATAGACCAGGACCACCGGGATCATGAGGCCCAGTATGAAGGCCATCGAATAGATGCGGGTCTCCTTGGGATGAACAAGAACACGTGTGGGACGGGCTTTTTCGATGATCCGATTGCTCGAAACGGAAGACTCGAGCGATATCTGCGTTTCCGCTTTCTTTTCCAAGAGGTAAGTGTAGAGCTTTTCCTTGATGCGGTAACGCCGCTCGATCTTCACCAGCTCGCGCTGCGTTCGCGGAATTTTCTTGAGACGGGCCTTTTCCTGTTCGAGCTG
>CAZOSO010000029.1:1560-17694 GCA_964582635.1 uncultured Weeksellaceae bacterium
TCTTCGATCTCCTCCAGGATCATCTTGCCTTCGGTCTCGATGTCAGTGATGTTGTTCTGAACCTTGAACTGTTCCCGCTTGGATTCGATCCGTTCCAGATCCTTGGAGATCACATCGAGCCGCTCTTCGATAAAGCGGTTCGTATTGCTGGCCATTCGGTTCTTTAAGCGAATGTTGTGCTGCAAGTAGGCACCGAGAAGGGTATTGAGGAAATCGGCGGCTTTTTGGGGTACGGGATCTTCCAAGGTCAGCCGAAGGATCGATGAACCCGGCCTTGTCACATCGATCCCGAGTTTATTGCGATAACGGTTCGCGATCTGGTTACGGGAATGGAAGCGGAGTTTGTAATGGCGTTTTTCGTAGGAAGGGTCTCGAAAAAGGCTGTCTTGAAAAACCCCATCTCGCTTGACGATCCGGTATTTTCCGATCCGGTTCTTCACCTTTTCGCCAAAGCGAAAGCGTTTCTCGTACTGTTCGCCCTTTTGGGTCTCATAGCTCAGGCGGTAATGGTCAGGTCCCTCTATGTGAACATGGAATTCGTTCACATAGGAGAAGAAGTGAAGGGTGTCGTGTTCGACCTTGAAAGGACAGCGTTGATAGAGTTCGGAGACCTTGATGTTGCCTATGAGAAAATAGGAGGTCTGGAATTCGAGGCTATCTATAGCATCTAAGGCGAGTTTTCTGGAGCGCAGGACCTCGATCTCGTTTTTGATGTTCTGGCGATCCGGGTCGAGGTTCAATTCGTTCAGAAGCTTTCGTTGCCCCTGTTCAGAGTCCTTTTCTTGGATCAGGACCTTTGCGGAACTTTGATAGACCCGGGTGGCGTACCAATTATAGAAATAGGCCGCAGCCAGGCTTAAAAGGAGGATGCTAAGAAAGAGGGGCCAATAGCGGGCGTAGTAGCGGAAAAAAGAACGAAGATCGAACTCTTTTTCTTCAGGGAACTTTTCGTTCGGTTGAGAGCCCTCCATTGCAAACGAGTGATAACGCCAAATATAATAGTTCCCCCCTGCCTATTGCTGAGGGATGCGGTCAAGTTCCCTTTCCTTCGGTCGGAAAATAAGCGAGGAGTTCAGGTATTTTTCCGAAGACCGTTTGTCGGACCCGGTCTCCCATTTCCTCCTCGAATTTTTTAGCCAGCCGCTCTTTTCCTTGCTGCTCTTCGACGATCGAAGGGTTGTCGCTGGTCATCCTTCGTACGCTTTCTTTACCGGTTTCCCTGAAGATCCTTTGAAAGCGTTCCTGATCGAAGGATAGACCCAAGAAGGGGCAAAGTGCTTGAAAACTTTCCCAGGGATGAGCTTGAAGCTCCTCGTAGCGGATCAGGACTTTCTCTTCGCTGAAGCTTTCATTCAAAAGCCATTTTCGAAGATGTTCCCGGTAGACGCTGGACCAATGAAGCACCCTTTGAGGGTCCATCGGATCTTCCTGGTAGTATTGGAGGACCGAACGGATCGTGGGAATAGGATCGCGGTAGAGGTAAATGACCCGTTTTCGCTCGATACCGGCCTGTCGATCCGGGGGGATGAGATCGTGCATATGGCAACAGGTGAAGGAGCGGGCTTTTTTGTAGTAAAAGATCCGTGGGAGGGATGGTTTTTGGGCATACCTCTCCAACAGGGAGCGTAACTGGTGGCTCCCGGTCCTGGGAAAACTGATGAGCACGGGAAAAGAAGGGTCTTGAAGATGTTCTTGGACGAGCCGGTCGCTGTGCCGGTATACCATGCTTCCTTTCAAAAGGGAATGGCGGGTAAGGAAGCGATGGATACGGAGGGGAAGCTTCATTATTGGAGGATGCGGATCTCGACCCGCATGTTCTTTTGTTCCTCTTCCTGGTCCTGAGGGTTTTTTACGCGTTTGCGGGAAGCTCCGAAGCCTTTGGCTTCCAATCGCTCTTCCTCGATCCCTTTGCTCACGAGTTCTTTTTTGACCGCCTTGGCTCGCAATAAAGAAAGCTCTTCGGCGGTGCCGGTGAAATTCCATGCCTCCCCTTTGTCCCGGTAGAGGGGATTTTTTTCTTCGATGGTCCGGTCGGATGCTGTATGGCCTTGGATCTCGATGCGTACCTCGGGTCTTTGTTCCAAAAAGCGGTGCAGAGCTTCTATGGATCGTTGGCTTCCTTCCCGGAAAGCGTAAGTGTTGGGATGGAAGTAGATCCTTTTCAGGACGATGCGTTCGCCTTTTTCTTTCCGGGATAAGGCGAGAAAAAAGCTGCTATCGGTCTCAAAACTTCGTTCCGTGCTCTTTTCGTCGTATCCGAGCGCCTCTCCGCTGAAGCGATAGGGAACTCCTTTCCGGAGTTGGAGGGTTCGGGCAGAATCCCCTTTGAATGTGATAAAGCGTTTCTTTCCGCTCTTACGGTTCATGATCATCAGTTCCCCAGCGATCCGAGCTCCATCGCTGGAATCTTCCAGGCCGGTACGAACGGTGACCTGTTTCTTCTCTTTTTGAGCTTCATCTTTTTGGGGAAGCTCAGGTACCTGAAAGCAATCTTCCGCCCGAGCATGATAGGTCCTTTCCTTCCCTTTCGAGGTGAAAGTGGCTATGTGTCCACAACCTTTTCCCCGCACGTGAAGGACGGATAAGTAATAGCTGTTCCCTTTTTGCAAATGAAGTTTTTGGAATCCGGTCGGGTTGTGGCCTTTGATCCTTTCTTCCTTCCAGGGAGCGTTCGGGCGTTCAAAGGGGGTCAAGTTCCCGTGGACCAGTTCCTGACAGACCTCTTCCCCGTTGTAGCGGTAGAGGGTGACTTCGTAAAGATCCTTGGGGTTGGTGCTGCTGATGCGAATGTTGAGCGGCCCGTCCTTTTTAGCCTCGATCCGGTACCAAAAAGTGAAACGTTCTTTTTCGCTTTGCTCGAGAACCTGAGCCTTGTTTTTTTCCCCATCGACTTCGAGGGGAAAGCTCACCGATCTTGGATCGATGCAATCCTTTTGGGGAAAGAGGAGGTTGGGTAAGAAGAGCAGGATGAGGAAGAGCGAACGAACGGCCAAAGGGAATAGGGTCATTTTTCCCGCTCGCTGATCTTTTCTCCATTGTCGTATGTTACGACTCGTTTCACATTCCCTTCTTTATCGAAATGTTTCCACTCTCCGTGTTTTCTCTGTTCGAAGACATTCTCGTTGTACTTCAATTCCCCCTTGACTTTCAGGTCCCCGTTCGGATAGAATTCTTTTTCAACGAAGCGTTTTTCGTCCTCATCGACCATTTCTAATTTTTCCTTCGGGGTCCCGTCCTTTTGATAGGAAGCCCTTTCGATATGGTAATTCCTTCCATCGTCGTACTTCTCATGATATTTCACCTGGCCGTTCTTGTAATAATCCGTCCACTCGACCGGTGATTCCCCGAGGTAAACGACCTTGCTTTTAACCTGCTCGTTGGGATAATATTTGATGAGTTTCGACTTTAGCTTCGAAGTGACCTTGAATTCCCTTTCAATGGTCCCGTCGGGATAAAAATTCTTGTAGATCTTGAGCTGTCCGTCCACGTAATAGCCCTTGTGCATGACCTGGCCGTTCTTGTACTTGTCCTCGACCCAAGAGCGGCAGGCATAATCGCCGCATTTTCTCACTGAATCTCCTCCAAGCCGGAAATTCAAGGGCTTATACATTTCGATCCCATAAACCGAATCGATCACTTTGTCCGGTTCGTACTTTTCGTCCTCCGGCACTTGTTCCTTGAGGAAAACACTGTTCTGTGCTTGGATCGTGTTCATGAGCCCGGCCAAGCAGAATACCAAGAGAAGGAGCGGGGCTAAGGAAGCAGTGATCTTGGAGTGGGAATAGCGTCGGTCCATAAGCTGTTCTCTAGGCAAAGATAGGGATACGGTTTTTCGGGACGCTTCTATTTTGCGGCTTTCTACGATAACTTTTCCTCCAAGGTTCAGGCCGATCGTTCGATATTGGGTATTAAAGCCGCTCATCGAGCGGTAAGGATATCGGAGGCCTTCTTCTTACCTTTGCACTGCAGCAAATAAGCAAGATAATGGCCGATCAGGCAAAACGGGTCACCACACATGTCCTTCAGGAAATGAAGGCGAGGGAGGAGAAGATCTCCATGCTCACCGGGTATGATTATTCTCTTGCCCGTATCCTGGATCAAGCTGGTTTGGATGTGGTCCTCGTTGGGGATAGTGCTTCGAATGTGATGGCAGGGCACGAAACCACACTTCCCATTACCCTCGATCAAATGATCTATCATGCTTCTTCCGTGGTCCGAGCGGTTGAGCGTGCGCTGATCGTTGTGGACCTTCCTTTCGGGACTTACCAGGGTAATTCGAGAGAGGCTTTGAGCTCTGCTATCCGTGTTATGAAGGAATCCGGAGCTCATGCGGTCAAGATGGAAGGGGGACAAGAGGTGCGGGAATCCATGGAACGGATCCTTTCAGCCGGGATCCCGGTAATGGGCCATTTGGGGCTCACGCCCCAGTCGATATACAAGTTCGGGACTTATGTGGTGCGGGCCCAGGAAGAAGAAGAGGCGCGGCGGATCAAGGAAGATGCCAAGGTCCTCGAGGAAGTGGGTTGTTTTGGGGTCGTCCTGGAAAAAGTCCCCGCCGACTTGGCAGCGGAAGTGGCTCAGGAGCTGACCATCCCTGTCGTCGGGATCGGTGCTGGGGACCGAGTGGACGGACAAGTTCTGGTGCTCCATGATATGCTAGGCATTTCCAAAGATTTCCATCCGCGTTTCCTACGCCGTTATCACGACCTTTACGAAGAGATCAAAGGAGCGGTCCAGACCTATATCGACGATGTCAAAAGGGTGGATTTCCCCAACGAGCGGGAGCAATACTGAAGAGGGCGGATGGCCGCTTCGAAAAGCAGCAAGGGCCCTCCATCCATCGATCCCTCGCGCGTTCTGTTCGAGGACAATCATCTGATAGCGGTTCAGAAAGCTCCCGGTGATATCGTTCAAGGTGATCGCACGGGGGACACCCCTTTAAGTCGAATGGTGGAAGCCTACCTTCGGATCCGCTATGAAAAGCCGGGGAACGTATATCTAGGGGTGATCCATCGCTTGGATCGCCCGGTATCCGGGGTGCTTCTCTTTGCCAGGACGAGCAAAGGCTTGTCACGGATGAACAAGGCCTTTCAGGAAAAGCGGGTCCAAAAGCGTTATTGGGCGGTGGTCGAAGGGTTGCACAGTGGGAGTGGGCGGTTGGAGGATCGCCTCATTAAGAATGAAAAGAAGAACCGCTCCCGGATCGTCCAAGGGCACCCCAAGGGAAGCAAAGAGGCTTCCCTGAAGTATGAAGTGATCGGAAGGGGTGATCGTTATTCGTTGCTCGAGGTGCTCCCCGAAACAGGACGCCATCATCAGATCCGAGTTCAATTGGCCGATCGGGGAATGGTGATCAAAGGGGATGTCAAATACGGAGCACGTAGGCCGAACAAGGACGCTTCCATCCATCTTCATGCAAGAGGGCTTCATTTCCCCCACCCGACACTAGAGGACACGAAAGAAATACAGGCCCCTCCTCCCCAAGGGGATGCGCTTTGGGAGCTCTTTCTTGAAAAGAAGGGGGGTCATTCGTGACGGAGCGCTTCGATCGGGTCGAGCCGGGCTGCTTTCCGGGCTGGGTAGTAACCGGAAAGGACCCCTACTACGAAACATAGGATCACTCCCCCGATCATCCAACCCCAAGGGAGAAGGATCTTTCCCCCGAAATAGAGCGAAACCAAATTTCCGGCGATCACTCCTAGAAGCACTCCGCATAGTCCTCCCATTTGACCGATCAGGACCGATTCGATCAGGAATTGACCTCGGATCGTCCGTTGGTCCGCTCCCAACGCTTTCCGGGTGCCGATCTCCCGTGTGCGCTCGGTGACCGATACGAGCATGATGTTCATGAGGCCGATGGCCGCTCCCAAAAGCGTGACCATACCGATGACGGTCGCTGTAACAGTGATGAATTTCAACTGACCGATCAGACGGTCCGCCAGGTCATCGCTCATAACGATGTCGAAACTCGATGCTTGACCGGGATCATCCCCCCTGATCCGTCTGAAAACTCCTTTTGCCTCTTGAATAGCTGGTTCCAGCTGATCGGGATGGTGGGTTCTCACATTGATCTCGTAGGAGAGCTCCGAGCTCCCGTACTCCTCTTGTACAGCGGTGATCGGAATGATGCAGCGCGAGTCCCCACTGAACCCCATCGTGCTTCCCCGTTCTTGGAGGATGCCGATCACCCTGTACTTTCGGTCGCCAACACTGACCCTCTTCCCCAATGGCTTCTCAGAGGGGGAGAAAAGCTCTTTGGCCACTGCATTTCCGAGCAAGATCACTGATTCGCCCCGTTCGACCTCTTTAGGGGAGAAATTCCGCCCTTTTTTGATGCTATGGCCGCTCGTCCGTAAATAAGGAACATCCCCCCCGACCACTTCCAGGTTGGGATCCGTCCTTTTGTTCCGATAAGAAGCTTGAGCTTGTCCCGTGGCCTCTACGGATCGGGAAACCACAGCAGAGAACTCGTAGGAATCGACAAATGATGCAGCATCCCCGGGATCGATCCGCTCTTGCTCTTTAATGTCCTTTCCTTCCTGTCGCCGGACGTCGATCCGTTTTTCGACCAGGGTGAAGGTGTTGGCCCCCATGTCCGAAAAGTCTTCATTGATCTTCTGCTTGATCGCATCGATCGCGGTCAGGATGCCGACCAAAGCCATGATCCCGATCGCGATGATCGAAACCGTTAGAATAGCTCGCAGTCGCTGTCCTTGAATGGCTCTGAGAGCAACCCGTATGTTCTCCGAAAGCTTTCGCATCAGATCCCTTGCTTCCTCATCCGCTAAAGATAAAACGAGTGGAATGTCCGGCAGCCTTTCTCACTTTTCAGCTAATTTTGCGGGATGTCATTGGAGAACGACCTCCTATTAAGGGCCGCAAGGGGGGAGATCACCGAACGGCCTCCGGTTTGGCTGATGCGTCAAGCAGGTCGTATCCTTCCTGAATACCGGGAAGTAAGAGCGAGCGTGAAGGATTTTCGGGAGCTAGTGGAGACCCCTGAAAAAGTCGCCGAAGTGACCGTTCAGCCCGTGGATATTCTGGGGGTGGACGCCGCGATCATTTTTTCCGATATCCTGGTGGTGGCTGATACGCTCGGATATCCTTATGGCATGGAACCCGGGAAAGGCCCGGTTTTCGAGCGAAATTTGACCGAACATCCGGAAGATCTGCTCGATCCGGCAGATATCGATGTGGCGAGTAACTTGGATTATGTAGGGGAAGGGATCTTGCAGAGCAAAAAGCTTTTGGAAGGGCGGGTTCCCTTGATCGGGTTCGCAGGGGCGCCATGGACCCTTTTTACTTATCTCGCCGAAGGAGAAGGCACGAAATCTTTTACAAAGGCACGGAAGTTGCTATATCGATCTCCGGAATACAGCGAAGAGGTGATACAGAGGATCGTGGATGTTACGCTTTCATATCTTCGAATGCAAATTCGGGCCGGGGCCGATATCGTACAGATATTCGACTCTTGGGCTGGGATCTTGGGAGCTGAACAGTACCGACGTTTTGGTCTGGAGCCCATAAGAAGGATCTGTGAAGGGCTTCGGGAAGAGGTGCCGATCATCGTGTTCGCTAAAGGCGCCGGTCACGTTTTGGAGGATCTGAAAGAGCTTCCTTGTCAAGTTCTAGGAATGGATTGGACGATGGATATCGAAGAAACCAAAAGGAGCATCGATGGGGTCAAGGCTCTTCAAGGGAACCTCGATCCTGCTCAGCTCTATGCATCTCCCGACCGGATCGTTGAAGCGAGTGAAAGGATGTTGGAAAGCTTCTCGGGTCACCCTCATATCGCCAATCTAGGGCACGGCGTGTTGCCGGATACGGATCCTGAGCACGTCAAAACTTTCGTCGACACCGTCAAAAACCATCGATCTTATGTACCGTCATAACCGTTTTTCTTTTTTATCCCTGCTGCTTCTTTTTAGTGGCTTTTCGATCAGTTTTACGGCCTTGGGCCAAGATGCGCAGAATTTGGTCCCGAATCCGAGCTTTGAGGAAAAGGACGGAACCCTTCGTCGATCAGGGCAGATTCCCAAAGCTAAAGGCTGGGTGCCGGGCAATGGAGAGGATGCGGATCTGTTCACCACGGAGGATGACGATGAAGAGATCGGAGCCCCGGAAACTTACCGAGGGCGTTGTAAACCCAAGACGGGGAGTCGCTTTGCAGGGATCAGGGCTTATAGCTATCGCGGAGAGGAGCCGCGCAGTTATATCAGCGCTCAGTTGCCGGAGGATCTTAGTGAAGGGGTCCTTTACTGCGTGAAATTCCACCTGCGCTTATCTCCGCTTTCCAAGTTCGCTGTGAACCAAGTGGGGGCTTACCTTTCCAAAAAGGACATCAGCACTACTGAGGAAAAGTCCCTTATCTACGATGCTCAGGCGGTGCATCCCAAGAAAAAGATCCATAAGAACACCCGCCTTTGGAAACCGGTCTGTGCGGCATATAAAGCCAAAGGAGGTGAAGAATATATCACTATCGGCACCTTCGTTTCCAACGATGAGCTGGAGACGGAAAAGATGCGTAAACCCCGACGCTACGATAAATCTCAGCTGTACGATGCGTATTATTTCATCGACGATATTTCGGTCGAAGCCATCGATGATCGGACGGAATGCGAATGTTACGAGAAGAAGAAAAAAGACGAGCCCAAATTCGTTTTCTCTTCCGAGCCCCAAGTGCCTGACGATGCTACGCCAGCCGACAAGATCGAAGGGCGTCCCCTTCATTTCGCCTTTTTCTCTTCTGATATCGAGAGTAGCTTTAAGCCGCGCCTCGATAAGATCGCCGAGGTTATGAAGGAGCATAGCGAGCTGGAGGTGAAAGTTCTCGGGCACGCCGATCAAAAGGAACAGAAGAAAGTGGAAAGTGAAACACGGAAGGACATTTCGCTAAAGCGGGCGAAAAGTGTCGTCCAGTACCTTAAAAAGAAGGGGGTCTCCGAAGATCGCTTGCATATAGAAGCTATGGGAGCTTCGAACTTGAGAACGAAAGGCGGTTCCCAATATATGCGCTCGAAAAACCGTCGGGTGACCTTTAAGGTCAAAGAATGAGCGAGGGGCATTTGTGGCTGATCGGATGAAGCGGGGGGATCGGCGCATTATCAACGGCTGGGCCTTTTACGACTGGGCTAATTCCAGCTTCCCGCTCGTGATCACCACAGCGATCTTTCCCCTGTTCTACGCTGGGGAGACCTCTCGGGTAGTGGACGGTCGTACGATCGATCAGGTGGAGCTTTTCGGTATCGAGTTCATCAATACCGAACTCAAGGCCTATACCCTTTCATTGGCTTTTTTGATCATCGCGCTTATTTCCCCCCTCCTTTCCGGTGTGGCGGATCATGTGGGTCGCAAAAAGCTCTTCCTGAAGATCTTTTGCTATACCGGGGCTACGGCTTGTGGGCTTTTGAGCCTTTTCCAGCTCGAGCATCTTGGATGGAGCATGTTCACCTTCCTGATGGCCACTATCGGCTTTTGGGGAAGTCTTGTTTTCTACAATGCGTTCCTTCCGGAGATCGCAGAAGAGAAGGAACAGGATCGGGTCAGTGCTAAGGGCTTTGCAATGGGGTATATCGGAAGCTCGATCCTCTTGATCCTTTGCCTGTTCGGGATCATGCAGCACGAAGCCCTGGGATTCGCGAGCAAAGAAGTCCCCACTCGCCTTTCTTTTCTTTTGGTGGGTTTATGGTGGGCCGGCTTTGCTCAAGTCACCTTTCTTCGCTTGCCGGACCGGGTCTATGACCGGAAAGCAAAAGGAAATCCCTTCCTCCAGGGTTTCCTCGAACTCAAGGGCGTTTGGAAAGAGTTGAAGCGTTTGCCGGCCCTTACCAAGTATTTAGCCTCCTTTTTTGTCTTCAATACGGGTGTGCAAACGGTAATGTTGGTGGCCGTGGATTTCGGAAAGAAGGAGATCCCCGGTATAAGGGATGAGAACATGATCACAGCAGTGCTCTTGATCCAATTTGTGGCGATCGGAGGAGCTTATTTCTTTTCTTATCTCTCTTCTCGCATTTGGAACATTAAAGCCCTTGGGACGGCCATTATCATTTGGGTTATGGTTTGCGTTCTGGCCTATTTCATCGTAACCCCCAAGGGTTTTTATGTTCTAGCCGGACTCGTCGGTTTTGTAATGGGAGGGATCCAGTCCCTGGCCCGTTCCACTTACTCCAAATTTCTTCCGGAGACCAAGGACCATGCTTCCTTCTTCAGTTTTTACGATGTGACCGAAAAGATCGGTATCATGATGGGCCTCTTTTTTTACGGGTTCATCGAGGGGTTGACCGGTTCGATGCGAAATTCCGTCCTTTTTCTGATCCTGCTTTTCGTGATCGGGGCGCTTCTCCTGATCAGAGTACCCGCGCGTGCAGAAGCGCGATAACGGACCTAAAGGTTCGCGGACCGTTCTTCTTTATAAGCCAGGAAAAGGATGGATAAAGCTTTAAGCTGCTTTATATACCTTTGAAGAACATGCAGCAGAAACAGGATATCGTGATCGTTGGTGGAGGGATCGTGGGTGCAGCGACGATGTACAAATTACAGGTCAAGTATCCCTCGCTTCGTATCCTATTGATCGAGAAAGAGGCCGAGTTGGCGGCTCATCAGACCGGTCATAACTCTGGTGTGATCCATTCGGGCATCTATTACAAACCCGGCTCTTCCAAGGCTCGGAATTGTGTGGAGGGAAGAAGGGAACTCGTTCGTTTTGCTAAAGAGCACCAAGTTCCGCACGATGTATGTGGCAAATTGATCGTCGCGACCGATGAGTCGGAGCTCCCGGATCTTGAACGTATCAGGGATCGAGGCTATGAGAACGGGATCGAAGGGATGGAAGAGGTTACTGCCGAAGAGATCCGGGAAAAAGAACCGGAATGTACCGGTATCCGAGGGATCCATGTTCCCTGCACCGGGATCATCGATTTCAAAGCGGCTACCGAACGGATGGTCGAAGCGGCCCGAGGGATCCAAGCGGAAAGCTACGTTCACTTGTCTGAAGAAGTGAAAGGGCATGAGCGAGATGGGGAAGAGGAGGAACGGATCCTTACCGACCAAGGGACCTATCGCACGCGTTGGACCATCTTTTGCTGTGGATTGCAGTCCGATCGGATGGCCCTCCAGGACGATCCCGATCTCAAAGAGCGGATCGTTGGGTTCAGAGGGGATTACTTCGAATTGACCGAAGAGGCCCAGGGGAAGGTCAATGACCTGATCTATCCCGTGCCGAACCCCAAATTCCCTTTTTTAGGGGTCCATTTCACGCGCTTGATCCATGGAGGGGTTGAATGTGGTCCCAACGCGGTCTTCACCTTTAAGCGTGAAGGATATGGGAAGACCGACGTGAGTTTAAGGGATAGTTTCGAGGCCCTCACTTATAAAGGGACCTGGAAACTTTTCTTCAAGCATTGGCGCTTCGGATTGGATGAATATAGGCGGGCTTTTTCGAAACGGCTCTTTCTAAAACGGTTACGGACGCTTATTCCCAATTTAAGGATGGATGAGATCGAACCTGGACGGTCCGGGGTGAGGGCCATGCTTTTGGATCGGGACGGAGAAATGGTCGATGATTTTCGGATCGCCTACAAAGAGGGGAACATCCATGTCCTGAACGCTCCGTCTCCAGCGGCTACTGCTGCTCTGGCCATCGGTGAGGATATTCGGGGAATGGCCGAGGAACATTTCGCCCTTCCCGAGCGAGCTAATCCGTAGAGGAAGGCTGGACCTTGTATTTTTCCAGAAAGGCGTCCCAGCTCCAGATGAAATTCTCCATGATATCATCCATCCGCTGAAGAAAGAGGGGATTAGGGGTCTCTATTCTTCGGAAATAATCTTCCTGGTAAGGATTAAGGCCGTATTTATGGAAGACGGCTTTTGACATCGCGTAGAGGGTCTTCTTAGAGGGATGATTGACCCTTGAAAGGAAAGAGGAGCGATCATCGATGGTCCTCTTCAGTTCTTCTTTATCCGTCTGAAGGACTTGGGCGAACTTGCTGATGAGGAGGTCCTTCATTCGCTGATCCTGGCCGCTTTCGAAATATTGAGGGATGAACTTCAAATTCCCTGTGATCACGATGAGCAGAAACTCATGGTTATCTTTTTCATCTACGCCGGGTGAGCTGACGAAATCCGGATCGGAGTTGATCAGAGCTGCAACGTCCGGGAAATTGGCCTCGACAGCGTCGATAAGACCATTGACGACCATATTGGCCACTTTTTCTTCGTCGATCTTTTTTTTCCCGAACAGGGTGAGCATAGAGGGGCGGACGCAATTCCAAGTCCGTACACGAAGTTAGAAGGCAGCCCCAGGGATCGAAGGGGAACCTGAGAGAGGAAATCAACAGATCTATCCACAAAAAAGCCGGCCTCCCCGAAAAAAGGAGGCCGGCTAGAGATGAGGAACACTTCTTGCCTTAGCGGATCACCAATTTCTTGGTGAAGGTCCCTTCCTGGCTCCGGAAACGGACCATATAAACCCCGTCTGCTAGATCACCGCTCTTTATGGTGTTCTTTCCTTCTTGCAGCTTCAAGCTTTCTTCTCTTAAGGTTCTTCCTTCCAGATCCATGATCCGAAGGGTCCCTTCGATAGCAGTTCCGTTCGCCATTTTGATGTAGAAGCGTTCTCCGGCGGGATTGGGGAAGATGTTAAAGGAACGATCTTCCTCGAAAGTGGCCAGTCCTGTGCAATCCTCTGCATAAGCGGTTACCGGGACGCGGTCGCTCGGACAACTTCCGAAAGGCACGTTCAAATTGGGATTGAGGGACCCCATATTCTCAGCATTGCAGGTCCAATCTGTGACCGTATCGTTGTCCGAGCCACCGATACGGCTGTAGGCATTCGAGTTGAATCCATCACATCCTGACGGGATACCCGGCCCGCTCCAATTACCGGATGCGGTAACGCTGTTCCCACCCACAGTGGTGCTAAAGCTTTGAATATCCGATTGGGTGTACCCGAAGAACATCATATCCCTCACTTGATCGTTATCATCGAGGAGCATTACCCATCCATCGCTAGAAGATGTCCACGTCAGATTGATCGGGGAATTAGCTTCTCCCACACGGATCTGGTCCTCCCCTGCCAAACTTCCACTGAAAGTGTATTCGTCGTCTTGGTCAGCGATGGGGGTTCCTTCGTTCATGATGATCCGCCAGCCGGAAATATCCTTTGTCGTTCGGGTAACGTTCTGGAGTTCTACCCCATCGGACCATGAGCCGTTGTCCACTTCGGATATAAGGATCGGGTTTTTAGCGAGTGAGTCAGCTCGAGACACCCAGTAAGTGACGTCCACATATTGAACGCTCACTGTAATGCTTGGTCCCGATCCTACCGTTTGATCGCTCGTCGGGCTACTGTACCAAATAAATTCTCCGCTCCCTTGGGCTCCCAACTGAGCTGTGGGATCGATCCCTTTACAGAAAGTATCGTTCACAGCGGTCGGAGTGGCCGGATCCTCTATATAAACGGTATCCGTACTGGATAAAGCGGAACCGCATACTTCTGCCCGTATATAAGTGGTGTCGGTGGGTTTTAAGGTCAGGGTTGTGGAATCAGTTCCTGTGGCCGGGACATTGGTCCATCCGCTTCCATCGTTCGTTTGCCATTGGATGGTCCCGAAATGATTGCTCAGGGAAAGAGTGGCACTATCCCCTTTGCAGTAAATACCTCCCCCTGAAACGATCCCTCCGGAAACGGGTTCTACGAAAAGGGAATTGGAGGTTGTGTCATTGATGGGCATGGTATCTCCTTTCACGGAATCGATATAGCCTTTGAAGTTATAGAATCCGTTGCTGGTCATATTGACAGACCCGACCGTTACTATCACGGAATCCGAGGTCCCCAAAGGCTGCCCCCCGTTCAAAGAATTGTTCGTAAGAGTGGTGCTGAGGGTTTGATTGATGACGCCGGTCACTTCTACGGTGACGGTCACATTGGTCTTGCTCAGATCGAGGGAATCCAATCCTCCGTTCACCAAGGGGACCTGGACCGGATGTGAACTACTGAAGCAATCCGGGATCGTAGGGCTGATAAAGGAAGCGAGTTTAAGATCTCGGTCCGAGGCTTCTCGTATTTCGATGTCATCGATCGCCATATCCCCACTCAAACCTCCACCGTGTACGGCTCGGAAACGGACCATGATGACATCTCCGCTGTAAGAGCTCAGGTCCACATAAGCTTCTTTCCAGGGATCGCTGGTGCTGTTTTGCTGTTCGCCGGTCAGGGTTGGCATCACGTTCTTATCCCAGCTTTTCCCATTATCGGTCGAAACATCGACATGGAGGTCTCCCATCGAACTTCCGTAGCGGTGGTACCAAAAGGTCATGACCGGATGCTTGGTGGTGCTCAGGTCGATCTTCGATGAACTAAGGGTTGCCACATCACCGCTCCCTCCATCGGATGCTTCCGTATAGGCATAAATTCCCGAGGTCGTACCGGTTGTATGATCGAAGTCGGGGCCTGTATTGAAAGAACCGGTGCTACCGGAATTGGGGTTCCATCGATAAGGTGAGCTCGTGTTACCGGGATCGGGCACCCAGCAGTCGTAACCCGTTGCGTCGAAACTGGTAGAAAAGCTTTCCATGTCCTCCATATAAGGAGGGGCGGTCGTGTTACAACGCGTTTTGAAGGTCTCAGGTCCGACCCAATCGCTTACGTTCCCGTTCACACAAAGCTCTCGTACATAAACATCGTATTCGGTGTTGGGATTCAAGGGACCGATCGCAGCTGTATCGTTGCTGGAAAGAACGGTGTCGCCATTACCGGGACTGAAACCTGATGGACCGAAGCGTAGTTGCCAATCCGCATTGGGATAAGGAGAATCCCATGTTACGTAAGCCGAATTGGCGTTGACCTGAATGACCTCCAGGTTAGTAGGGTCGAAACACTGTTTGTTCTTGATCACCACGTTATCAACCGACCAGTGTCGGCCCCATACACCATGGTCTTTATAGTGGAAGCGGACCTTCAGGGAGTTGTTTTTGTACGGGTCGAGGTCGACCTTGACATTCGCGGGACTACCCCAACCGCCCTTATCGTTGGTGAAATTCCTTACTTCTACCCATTGCGTTCCATCCCAAACTTCCACTTTTCCTTCTTCAGAGCTTAAGTTGGTGAAATAGTGGTCGAAAACGAGCATGGGATTATTAGCACTAGCTATATTCACGACCGGGGACACGAGTTTTTCCACGAGGGTATCACCTGCTCCCGCTTGATCGGAATTCACATGCATAAAAGGGGTTCCATCGAGGTCGTTCCCGATATAGTCCGGAACGTTCTTCCAAGTCTCCGATGAGTTCCCTTGGTCCTGGATGTTCCAATTTCCCGGAAGACCGCTATTGAAATCAGCATCTATATAAGTTTGACCGGATAGAGGGCCAAAGACGAATACGGCTAAAATGCTCAGAATCTGTCCTTTTTTGATCATAAGCTCTTTCGCTTGAAAGGAATATAAAGATAAAAAAAAGAGGCTGCATCCGATCGGACGCAGCCTCTTTTGTGTTTGGTAAAGAAGGGCCCCCTCCTTGGATCGATCATTGAACGATCACTTTTTGTTGGAAGAGGGGTTTCTGATCATCGGAGCGGTATCCTTTCAGGATATAGACGCCCTTGGAAAGTGCGGATACATCCATCGTACTTCCTTGGGCACCACCGTTCCGCTTGCTCACCAGCGTCTTTCCTTGAAGGTCCATCAGTTCATAGCGGAAATTCGCCCCTTGAGCTCCTTCGCTTTGGATCTTGAGTTGATCCGTTGCGGGGTTCGGATGAACCTTGAAGCTAAGCTTTCCGCCATTCTGGTCCTCGATACCGGTGCAGTTCTCGATGGTCACGTCGATCGTGTCCGAATTGCTGCACTTGTTGAACTCGCTTTCATCCTTAACGGTCACGTTATAGGTGTAAGTGGTATTGGTATCGAGGAAGCTTCCGGCCACTGCTTTAGAGCTATCGGTCGAGTTATCCCCCCAAAGGTAGCTCCAATCCGGATCGTTTCCTGGATCGAGCAACAGGTTCTCCCGTTGACAGATCGTGGTGTCCGGTCCGAGGTCCGGTTGGGGACGCTGCGGATCGATGGCCCGCATGTTCCATCCTTTAAAGTTCGCCGTATCCAAACCATCATCATTAAAGATGCGGAGCCTCCACATGCC
>CAZOSO010000030.1:0-5493 GCA_964582635.1 uncultured Weeksellaceae bacterium
TAAAAACGCCTTGCCATGAAGGAGGTCAAGACCTTGGGTCAGTTCGTGACCGAGAACCAACAGGATTTTCCTTACGCCACTGGGGAGCTTTCGCGCTTGCTCGGAGATATCGAGATCGCAGCGAAGATCATCGATCGAGAAGTGAGCAAAGCCGGCCTCGTGGATATTCTCGGTACCGAAGGGACGCAGAACGTTCAGGGGGAGACCCAACAAAAGCTGGACGTCTTTGCCAACGAACAACTTCGAGCTGCCTTTCGTGCTGGATCGGAAGTGGCCGGGGTTGCTTCGGAAGAGATGGAAAGCTTCGAGTCCTTCAACGATGAGCGTTCCATCGATGCCAAATATGTGGTTTGTTTCGACCCGCTCGATGGCAGCGGGAATATCGATGTGAACGTATCCATCGGGACCATTTTCAGTGTTTTTCGACGGAAAACCCAAGATGGCCCGGCATGCCAGGAAGATTTTCTTCGGAGCGGCCGAGAGATCGTAGCGGCCGGCTATTTGGTCTATGGCTCTTCTACGATGTTGGTCTATTCCACGGGTAATGGTGTCAATGGTTTTACGCTGGATCCCTCGATCGGGGAGTTCTGCCTTTCTCATCCCGATATGGTCCTCCCCGAGAACGGGAAGACCTATTCGATCAACGAAGGGAATCATGCCAAATTCCCCGAGGGGGTGAAAAACTACATCTCTTACTGCAAGGAGGAGGACAAGGATTCGAGTCGCCCATATAAAGCTCGTTATATCGGATCTTTCGTGAGCGATCTTCACAGAACCCTCATTAAAGGAGGAATTTTCATGTATCCTCCCACCTCTTCTTCCCCGAACGGGAAGCTCCGTCTGTTATACGAATGCGCTCCGATGGCCTACCTTGCTGAGCAGGCCGGAGGGACTGCGATCGATGGGGAGCGTTCGGTACTCGACATTCAACCCGAAGAGCTCCATCAAAGGACCCCCCTCTATATCGGTTCTCGGAACATGGTGGAAAGGCTGAAAGGGATGGTGAGCAAGGAAGCCGCTCCTTCGGCGGATCAGTAGGGAGAGCGAGCGAAATGGACAAGGCGACCCTCAGATCGACCTACCAGCAGAGTGAAGAGGCTGCTTTCCTTAGCAGGGTTACCCAGGAAGGTTCGAAACGGGTCCATCTTCCGAACGCGGTCGGCGCATCCGTCCCCCTATATGCCATGAGCGTTCTCAGCTCATCGAGCGGGCTGCAACTCTTCATTCTCGACGATAAGGAAGAGGCGGCTTACTTCTTCAACGACCTCGAAGCCCTTTCGGAAAAGGATTACCGCCCCTTCTTCTTCCCCGCCAGTTATCGGAATCCCTATGGAAAGGAAAAGGCCGACCCTTCCGATATCCAGATGCGGACCGAGACCCTGGAAGCGGTCGAGAACAGTGATGCCCGGAACAGTATTGCGGTCGTCACTTATCCCGAGGCGATCGCTGAACGGGTGGTCACCCACGATCACCTGGCTAAGAACTCCCTCACCATCGAAAAAGGGAAAGCGTATTCGGTGGATTTCATCAACGAACTCCTGATCGAGCTCGAGTTCGAAAAGGTGAGCCACGTAGAGGTGCCGGGTCAATTCGCTGTTAGAGGGGGCATTGTTGATATATATTCTTACGCGGACGATCATCCTTACCGGATCGAATTCTTCGGGGATGATGTAGAGTCCATCCGTCGTTTCGATCCCGTTAGCCAGCTTTCCCAAAAGCGAGTGGAACGGATGACTGTGGTCCCTAACGTGCGGGAGAAACTCCTTCGAGAAGCACGCTGCAATGCCCTCGAGTTCTTTGGGAACGATCTGGCGGTCTGGGTCCACTCCTTCGATATGTTCCTGGAAAAAGTCCAACAACGTTACGATAAGGCCCGGGAGATCTATGAAGAGAAAGAAGAGGGGGTTGCCGAGATGGATCCTCAGGAACTTTATGTGGACCGGGAGGGGATGGAACAGGTCCTTTCGGACAAGCCGCTGATCGAATTCAGTCCGACCCCTTATCACGAGCCAGATGAGGTTATCGACCTGAAATGCAAACCTCAACCGAGTTTCAATAAAGATTTCGATCTTCTATTCGAGGACCTTGAAGAACACGGGAGGTCCGGATATTCCATTTGGATCCTGGCGGGCCAATCCGACCAGGTGGAGCGGCTCTACCGGATCATCGAGGATAAGGGAAAGGAAGAGCTTGGGATCCAGGTCTTTCTTTTGCCTTTGTCTGCAGGCTTTATCGATCAGAAGCAAGGGATGCTCTGCTATACGGATCATCAGATCTTTGAGCGGCATCACCGCTTCAAGCTGAAAGAAGGGTTTAAACGGAAGCAGGAGGCGCTCACGATCCAGGACCTCAACGAGCTCCAACCCGGGGATTACGTAGCTCATATCGACCACGGGATCGGGACATATTCCGGGCTGGAAACGATCGATGTCAACGGGAAGAAACAAGAAGCGATACGCTTGGTCTATCGGGATCAGGATATCCTTTACGTGAGCATCCATTCCCTCCATCGGATCGCTCGCTATTCCAGTCAGGAGGGGAAGACGCCTAAGATCGATAAACTGGGGTCCAATGCCTGGAAGAACCTGAAGAAAAAGACCAAAAAGAAGGTCAAGGAATTGGCCTTCGATCTGATCGAGCTCTATGCCAAGCGGAAAGCTTCCAAAGGGTTTGCTTTCTCAGAAGATAACTACCTGCAGAACGAGCTCGAGGCTTCCTTCATGTTCGAGGATACCCCTGACCAGGCTCAAGCTACCCAGGATGTGAAAAGGGATATGGAGAAGGATTATCCCATGGATCGCTTGATATGTGGGGATGTGGGGTTTGGAAAAACAGAAGTGGCCATTCGGGCTGCTTTCAAGGCCGTGGCCGATAACAAGCAGGTGGCCGTGCTCGCCCCTACGACGATCCTGACCCTTCAACACTACAACAGTTTTAAAGAACGCTTGAAGGATTTTCCCTGTTCAGTGGGCCTTCTGAACCGTTTTCGTTCCCAAAAAGAGCAAAAAGAGACCCGCGAGGCTTTGGCCAATGGCCGATTGGATATTGTTATAGGAACCCACTCCTTGGTGGGAAAGCAGGTCAAGTTCAACGATCTCGGGCTCCTCGTGATCGATGAAGAGCAAAAATTCGGGGTTTCCACCAAAGAGAAATTGAAAACCCTGAGGGAGAATGTGGACACGCTCACCCTTACGGCCACACCGATCCCTCGCACTCTCCAATTTTCCCTGATGGGAGCGCGCGATCTCTCCATTATCAATACACCCCCTCCCAATCGCCATCCTGTTCAGACCGAAGTCCGCCCTTTCGACCCTGAGATCGCAAGGGAAGCCATCCAATATGAGGTCAGCCGGAACGGCCAGGTCTTTTTCGTCCACAATCGCGTCCAGAATATCGGTCAGGTGAAGGAAATGGTCGAGAAGCTTTGCCCGGACGTGAGCGTGGCCGTGGCCCACGGGCAGATGGAGGGGAAAGAGCTGGAGCAGGTGATGGTCGATTTCATGCAGGGGGAGTATGAAGTTTTGATCTGTACGACCATCATCATGTCGGGCATCGATATTCCCAACGCCAATACCATGATCGTGAACGATGCCCATATGTTCGGGCTCAGCGACCTTCATCAGTTGCGCGGACGCGTTGGCCGGACCAATAAGAAAGCTTTCTGTTATCTCCTTGCTCCGGCCCTTCATTCCCTGACCGAAGAAGCTCGGAAGCGTCTAAGGGCCATCGAGCAATTCTCCGATCTGGGAAGCGGCTTCAATATCGCTATGCGGGACCTCGATATCCGAGGAGCAGGCGACCTATTGGGGGCAGAGCAGAGCGGTTTTATCAACGATATCGGCTTCGAGATGTACCAAAAGATCCTGAACGAAGCCGTCCAGGAGCTCAAAGAGAAAGAATTCAAGGATCTTTTCCATCAAGAACAGGAAGAGAGCGGACGATATGTGGAAGAATGCCAGATCGAGACCGATCTGGAGGTTTTGATCCCGGACCGTTATGTGAAGGACATCAACGAGCGCCTAAGCCTTTATCAACGCCTGGACAACATCGAAAATGAAGAAGGCCTTCAGCGTTTCGAGGAGGAGCTTCGAGACCGTTTTGGTCCCATTCCGGAAGCCGTCTCCGCTCTTTTCGATGTAGTCCGCTTGCGGTGGAAAGGAAGGGACTTGGGATTCGAAAAGCTTGTGATCAAGAACGGCAAAATGCTGGGAACCTTTGTCAGCGATCCCGATTCCCCCTATTACCAAAGCCGAACTTTCAGTCGGGTTCTGGAATACCTTAAGATGGAGCCGCGGAAGGTCGAGATGAAAGAAAAAGGGGGCAAACTCCGATTGGTCTTCAATGAGGTGGATTCGGTCGACAAAGCTTTAGAGGCATTGGGGAGCATCCTGCAGCAGGAGTTGTCCGAGGCCTGATCCATCATCCCCCCGGCCGGTATCCCCAAGCGATGATGGCCCATGCTATGGCGATATAGCGAGCACTTTTCCCGACCAACATGTAAAGGCTTACCCGCCACCAGCTTACTTTGAACAGCCCCAGTGCGATGGCTAGCACATCTCCGATCCCCGGGAACCAGGAAATAAAAGCGAGCCAACTCCCCCAGCGGTCCACCCACCGTTTGAATCGGCGCACCTTTTCTTTTTTGACCCTTAAGTATTTCTCGATCCAGATCCATTTGCCCAGGTATCCCAGCACGTAATTGGTCATACCACCTATCCAGTTCCCCAAAGAGGCGAGTATCACGGTCAAATAAGGGTCGAAGGCGCCGCTAATGATCATAGCGGCCAGAACCACATCCGAACTGAAAGGGATCACTGTGGCCGCCAGCAAGGAGAGGAGAAAGATGCCCCAATATCCGTGTTCAACCCATTCTGCCATCGGATCAAAAATAGAGATCCCATTCGCGTTGGGCTTTGCTTATTTTTGAAGGAAGCCTCCGATCCTTCATACCTGAAAAGAAGCTGTGACTCTTTGTCGGGAGAGGGGTCGAAAGGCTTATGAACGAATTTCGTTATGGCCGATCTGCCTCCGCTCCAAAAGATCCTCATACCTACCGATCTTTCCGATCTTTCCCGGCATGCTTTGGAATGGGCGGATCGGATAGCGGATCGGACCGGGGGGGAGCTCCATGCATTGAAGATCCTCGAGCCGCCCGGAGAGATGCTCTTCGACCCTGAGGGGGACCTTTTGGAGGTGGAAGAGTATGACCTTGGCCAATTAGAATTGGAGCGGAAAAGCGATGAGGAAGGGATCGAAAAGTGGGGGAGTGACTCCCGGAACCTGGTCTATAAAAATGTGCAGATAGGAAGGCTGGTGGAAGATACGCTCCGGTACATTCGGGAGAACGGGATCGAATTGGTCGTTATGGGGACCCATGGAACCCAAGGTGCATGGGAATGGTTGGCCGGATCCGTAGCCGAGAAAATGGTCCGTTATTCCGAGGCTCCTGTTCTTTCGGTCAAGAGCGACCCTGAAGGTCGTAGTATCGACCGG
>CAZOSO010000030.1:5593-17677 GCA_964582635.1 uncultured Weeksellaceae bacterium
CGAGGCTCCTGTTCTTTCGGTCAAGAGCGACCCTGAAGGTCGTAGTATCGACCGGGTCCTCCTTGCGAGCGACTTTGAGGATCCAGGGGAGCGAGCTTCAAAAGGGCCCGTCGAAGAACTCGCTAATGAGGCCTCATCCGACTATCCTTTGAAGGGATCGGCTACAGAACCTGTAGGGGTCGTCAAACGCATTCAGGAAATTTTCAAAGCGGAACTCCATTTGTTGCGGGTGGTAGGAGAAGATGATAAAGCGGAAAAGGAAGGATGGCTCCAGGCTATGGAACGCTTTATGGAGACGAACGGCCTAGAAGGGGCTGAAAAGCACATCGAAGAGAACGAGGATGTAGAGGAAGGTATTTTGAACTTCGCTCGAAGAGAGAACATGGGTTTGATCGCCATGGGGAGCCATGGCTACCATGGCTGGAAGCATCTTTTTCATCACAGCGTTTCCGAGGATGTGGTGGATCATTTGCCCTTCCCGGTTCTGACCTATCGGATCGGTGAAGAAGAATGAACCCCTTTTTATTCCTTCTCTTGGGTCCGGATGGGAGCTGTAGGAAAGAGGAGCTTGGAAAAAGGCAACCGATCAAGAGGAGCCAAGTTCGAACTTAAACGAAGCCCCTATGACCATTCAGGAAGCTCAAAAAAAAGTCGATGCCTGGATCCAAGAGCATGGTGTTCGTTATTTCGATGAAACGACCAATATGGCCATGCTCAGTGAAGAGGTCGGCGAGGTCGCCCGCATTATAGCTCGTCGGTATGGGGAACAGTCCGAAAAAGCGAGCGATAAAGAAAAAGAGCTCGGCGATGAGTTAGCGGATGTTCTTTTCGTGGTGGTATGCTTGGCCAATCAAACCGGGGTCGATCTGGAGGAAGCCGTCGAACGGAACCTGGCCAAAAAGACCGAAAGGGATTCCGATCGGCATCGGCAGAACCCGAAATTGTGAGATCGATAGAACGTAGGGACAAGTTGCAACTTGCCCCTACGTTCCATCAGCCCTCTGCCAACACCATA
This sequence comes from uncultured Weeksellaceae bacterium, assembly GCA_964582635.1. Classification (GTDB taxonomy): domain Bacteria; phylum Bacteroidota; class Bacteroidia; order Flavobacteriales_D; family CAYVSK01; genus CAZIDL01. The sequence continues at coordinate 6,609 of CAZOSO010000030.1, forward strand.
ATGAAGTCTTTCTTGACTTCACAGACCCCTCCTTTGATCTCAAAGCTGTCTGCCTTTCCTTGATCATCGGTCAGTTCCACCTTCCCGGCCTGCAGGGCTGCGATCAGGGGGGCGTGTCCTTTAAGGATCCCGAAACGGCCATCTTTACCGGGAAGCTGGACCTTCTCCACTTCGCCTTCATAGAGGGACCTGTCGGGTGAGATAATGTTCAGCTTCATGGCTTCTTTTTAAGAGGCGGCTTCGGCCTTTTCTTCTTCCTCGGATTCGGCGAGCAGTTTTTTGCCTTTTTCGATGGCTTCTTCGATGGTTCCGACCAAGTTGAAGGCGGATTCGGGGTATTGATCCACTTCACCGTCCAGGATCATGTTGAAGCCTTTGATCGTGTCCTCGATGCTCACGAACTTTCCTTCGAGGCCTGTGAACTGCTCTGCCACATGGAAGGGTTGAGATAGGAAGCGTTGAACCCGACGAGCCCGGTGAACCGTGGTCTTATCCTCTTCCGAAAGTTCGTCCATACCGAGAATGGCGATGATATCCTGGAGTTCCTTGTAGCGCTGAAGGATCTCTTTCACACGCTGGGCGCAGTTATGATGTTCTTCCCCGACGACATCGGGCTCGAGGATCCGTGAAGTGGAATCGAGCGGATCGACGGCAGGATAGATCCCGAGCTCGGCGATCTTACGGGAGAGGACCGTCGTGGCATCCAAGTGAGCAAAGGTCGTTGCTGGGGCGGGATCCGTGAGGTCGTCGGCCGGGACATAGACCGCTTGGACGGAAGTGATCGAGCCTTTCTTCGTGGAAGAGATCCGCTCCTGCATGGTTCCCATTTCCGTCGCTAGCGTGGGTTGGTAACCTACAGCAGAGGGCATTCGGCCGAGAAGGGCTGAGACCTCTGCCCCTGCTTGGGTGAAGCGGAAAATATTGTCGATGAAGAAGAGGATATCACGACCGCTTCCATCCTCGCTATCTCCGCCATCGCGGAAATATTCGGCGAGCGTTAGGCCGGAAAGAGCGACCCTTGCACGAGCTCCCGGAGGTTCGTTCATCTGCCCGAATACGAGCGTAGCCTGAGATTCGCTGAGCTTCTCAGTGTCCACTTTCGAAAGGTCCCAACCTCCTTCTTCCATGGATTTCTCGAACTCTTCTCCGTATTTGATCACGCCCGATTCGATCATTTCCCGGAGCAGGTCGTTCCCTTCCCGCGTGCGCTCTCCAACGCCAGCGAACACGGAAAGGCCGGAATAGCCTTTAGCAATGTTGTTGATCAACTCCATGATGAGGACGGTCTTGCCGACCCCAGCACCCCCGAAGAGGCCGACCTTACCCCCCTTGGAATAAGGCTCTATCAGGTCGATCACCTTGATGCCCGTAAAGAGGATCTCGGTGGATGTGGAGATCTCATCGAAATCGGGAGCATCCCGGTGGATCGCATACCCTCCTTCTTTGGATAACGTGCCGATCCCGTCGACGGTATCTCCGACCACATTAAAAAGCCTTCCTTTTACTTGTTCTCCCACGGGCATCCGAATGGGTTCTCCGGTATTGGTCACCTCGGCCCCTCGTTGAAGCCCGTCCGTGCTATCCATTGCGATAGCTCTAATGCCGTCGTCCCCGATGTGCTGTTGACATTCGACCACGACGGTGCTACCATCCGATTTTTCGATCTCGAGGGCGTCCTGAATATTGGGGAGTTCTCCTTCTTCGAAAGTGACGTCGACGACCGGCCCGATGATCTGGCTGATCTTTCCTTTGTTCGCTGCCATGTTCGCTCTCTTTTTACTGAGGGTCAAAGCCCGGAGCTCTTTCCCGGGCATATCGCGATGCGAAATTAGCGTTTTTCGGGAATCCATGGGTAAAAGTTCGGCCCCTATTTTATTTCCTACCTTTGATCGCTCCGCCCTTTGGGGGATCATCGTTAAGGCGATTTGGAAGTGTATCGGAGCATAGCGGATTTCCCTTCCCAGGAAGGGCCTTGGGTTCTTACCATCGGCACATTCGATGGGGTGCATGAAGGCCATAAAAGGATCCTCAGGGAGCTTGTGAAAAGAGCTCGGGAGAAAGGGGGTTATAGTGTTCTTCTCACCTTCTTCCCCCATCCCCGGATGGTACTCGCCCCTGAAAGTGAGCTCAGGCTACTGACCACGATGGATGAAAAGCGGGAGCTCCTTGCGGAAGAAGGGTTGGATCGCTTGATCATACAGCCTTTTACGGAGGAGTTCGCAGCGATGGAGCCTGGGGATTACGTAAGGGAGGTCCTGGTCGAGGGGATCGGTGTAGAGCATTTGGTCATCGGTTACGACCATCACTTTGGAAAGGGGCGAAAAGGGGATCTGAGCACTTTAAAGGAGCTTGGCCCTCAGTATGGTTTTGAGGTGGAGGAGATCCCCGCCCATCTTATCGAAGATGTCGACGTGAGCTCCACCAAGATCAGGAATGCTCTATATGAAGGGGATGTGCGAACGGCCAATCGTTATCTGGGGCAAGCCTATACCCTGACCGGGGTGGTGAAGAGCGGGGATGGGAAAGGTGAAAAGATCGGTTATCCCACAGCCAATCTTCATATCCCGGAATCCTATAAGCTAATACCAGCCCATGGGGTCTATGCGGTTAAGGCTGAGCTGCGGGGAGAGCATCACCCAGCTATGTTGAACATCGGCTACACCCCTACGCTGCACGATCGGAAAGAACCCACGATCGAGGTCCATATTTTCGGATTGGATGAAAAGCTTTACGGGGAGGAGATCACACTCCACTTCTTCGAGCGGATCCGTGATGAACAGAAATTTCAGGGGGAAGAAGAGCTGAAAGAGCGTCTGGGAAAAGACCGTGAAGAAGCGCTCGCTGCGTTAGAGCAATCCGCTCCTTCTTAAACTTGCTGGCCAGTCTTGCTTTCTTGATCCATTTCCCGGACTTTATCGAGGGCATTCTGGAAGACTTTGACCCGCTCTTCCCCCCCTTCTTCTTCCCAAACAGCTCCCGCTAGGACTGCTCCAAAAAAGCCCATATCCCTGATCTGAGGGAGGCGTTCAGGGGTAACTCCGCCCAGCGCATAGACCAAATGAGGGCTCCTTTCCAGCACGGAACGGATCGAGCGTTCGCTATATCCACCCCCGTGACTCTTGGAAGAGATGCCTTGGAAAACCGGGCTTAAAAAAACGTGATCGTAACGTTCGCGATCCTGGATCAGATCCGCAAGGTCGTGACAAGTGCGGCTGATCTTCAGGTTCTTTTTACGCCTTTTGTACCAAAAAAAGCGGAACCAGCGTTTCAGCCATTTCTTACGGTGCTTCTTGGAAAGATGGATCCCCCCTAGCTTGTATTTCAGAGCGAGTTCGTGATGCGAATGGATGACCACATGCCTCCGATAACGGGGCGGAATGCGGTCGATGTATTCTTCCATCTCTTTCGTGCTGAAACGGGGCTTTCGGACATGGAAGCTTTTCAGGCCGAGCTTGAACATTTGGACCACCGTTCCCATCTCGTCTTCGGTTCTCCGGGTGCTCGAAAGGACAGCTAGTTCCATTTTCTCACCTTAAAGCTCCGGTTCGCTTTTCCACCTCTTTCAAAAAGTTCGGGTCCTCTTCGAAAGCGGAACCTATCACGAGCAGGTCCGCCCCAGCATCGGCTGCGGTGTGAAGCTTTTCCGGGGACCGGATCCCACCTCCCACGATGAGGGGAATATCGATGTTGTTCGCAACCCTTTTGATCATCGACTCGGATATAGGGTGCTCAGCACCGCTTCCGGCGTCCATATAAATACAGCTCATCCCGAGCAATTCTCCGGCCATAGCTGTTGACATGGCTATATCATCCTTATCCCAAGGGATCGGCTCGCTTCCGCTCATATAACTCGCTGTGGTCCGACGTCCTCCATCCACTAGCATATAGCCGGTGGAAATGACATCTCCTTCCATTCGTTTCAGATGAGGAGCCGCTAATACTTGCTGCCCGATCAAAAGTTCAGGGTTTCTGCCCGAAATTAGGGATAGGAAGAGGGTGGCATCAGCATTCTCGCTCATTTGCATGGGACTTCCCGGAAATAGGACGATAGGGATGTCCGTATTATCACGAATGCGACGTAAAGTTCGTTCGAAGGCATCCCCGACCAGTAAGCTGCCACCGAGAAAGATGAGGTCCACTGAAGCGTCCGAAAGCCCGCGCACCTTTTCTTCGAGTTTTTCGTCGTCCTGGCATTCATCCGGATCGAAAAGGAGAGCAAGGCCTGCCTTTTCGTGAGGTCCCTTTTTTCGGATATGTGAACGGGGATCTTTCAAGTGATCGGCGTCAGCTCAGTGGGTCACAAATCTAAATAAAATCAGCATCGAGGATATGGACCAAATGGTGCTCTCCGAAAGCCCGATAGCCCAACTCGAAGCCCTTTCTTGATTGAGATAGGGGGATGGTCTCCGCTTCTACTCGGCCCTCATTTTCCTTTTGGAAAGGAGCGACATGCATGCTGTCCCGTAAAGAGCCTCCACAAACTTTGAACATGGCCTCTTTCGCACACCACATGATGTTCAAACAAGGGATGCGTTCTTCATAAGGCATTCGATCGATCCAAGCTCGTTCCTTTTCATTGAGGAAACGATGAGCGATCCGTTCGAGCTGCTTTGGTCTTTGTTTTTGTAGATCGATCCCGGCGGGGATCCTACCCGAGGTGATCTGAACCGCTACGAAATCCGGGTCATGGGTGATCGAAACATGGGAGGAGCTGTTCCGGAGGATCGGCCTCTTACCGATGTACGCGATGGGAGCTCCTTCGGGAAAGAGTTCCTGCAGAAGGGCGCGAACCGCCATTCGCTGTTCTTTTTTGGCGAAAACACCCTGGGAGAGTAAAGGGTCGGTTTTACGGACCTTTTCCGGGATCCGGGCCTCCAATTCCTCCAACGTTTCTTCGATGCGCCATACGGCCCATTTGCTTTCTTCCCCTCCTGTATCGCTTAAATAGAGGCCCATTGAACTTTTTTACAACATTCCCTTTTGTCCTCCAAATTATTAAATTGCCCCACCGATCGAACACCAGGCCTTATGAAATCGCTGACGACGGTCCTTCTTTTCCTGTTCGTTTTCCCTTTTTTCGCGGAATCCCAAGAGCTATATCCGGTTAAGGCCGACGGCAAGAAAGGGTATATCGATGCATCGGGGAATATGGTCATCGAACCTCAATTCGATCGGGCTTATGGCTTTTACGAAGGACGGGCTCGTGTCGTAAAGGATGGAAAGGTGGGTTTCATCAATGCGAAAGGAGAGACCGTCGTTCCCTTTAAGTATGATCAAGGGCGGGATTTTCAAAACGGATTAGCGGTAGTCCTGGAAGAGAAAAGGATGCTCAAGGATAATGTGTGGTCTTACTACAATACCAATGGAAAGAAATTGTTCGAGATCACCTGTAAGAGAGCCTTTTCCTTCAAAGAGGGCAAAGCCCGTTTTCTAAGGAAGAAGTGGGGGTTTATCGATCGGAAGGGGAATGTTGTGATCGAGCCCCGGTATAGAGGTGTTTACAATTTTTCCAGTGGGGTGGCTCGTGCCAAGAAAGACGAAAAATGGGGATATATTCGGCCGAATGGGGAATTCAAGGTGGAGCCCCAATATGAGAAATGTTTCGATTTTTTCGAAGGCTTGGCCAACGTTAAGGACCCAGAAAGCGGGAAATGGGGCTACATCAACCCCGCCGGAGAATATGTCATCGAACCTCAATTCGACCGGGCTTGGCCCTTTCATGAAGGCCGGGCTGTGATCCGGGTAGGGGATAAGAGCGATGGGAAATTCGGCTATATCAACAAGCAAGGGGAGGTGGTCATCAATCCGGTCTATTGGGGAGCTCGTCATTTCAGCGATGGCATGGCCTGTGTGGCCATGAGGCAAGGACGCGAGGTCAAATGGGGCTACGTGAACAAAGAGGGACGCTTGGTGATCGCTCGCCAATTCTCCAATCCATCTCTTTTCCGAAAAGGCCTTGCCGAAGTTCGTATGGGCGATGTGTCAGATGGTGTTTATGGCTACATCGATAAAAAGGGGGAGTTCATATGGAAGCGGGAAAGGTGACCTTTTTTCCCTCCCTGAGCTAAGGAAGTCTTCCTTTAGCACCCATCTTTCTTTATTGACCTGAGTTTCGGTCGGGCTTGGGAAAAGTCCGCGAGGATGCTTATCTTTGCATCGCTTTTAATCAAAACACCGAAACGAAATGGAAGAAAGTAAGACGGTCGATCACAAGGTCAAGGACATTAGCCTTGCGCCGGCAGGTCGGCGTATGATCGAACTCGCCGAGGCTGAGATGCCGGGGCTGATGGCCCTTCGAGAAGAATATGCTGATCAGCAGCCGCTCAAAGGAGCGCGTATCGCTGGTTGTCTTCACATGACCGTTCAAACCGCTGTTCTCATCGAGACCCTCGTAGAACTCGGTGCGGAGGTCCGTTGGTCCTCCTGTAACATTTTCTCCACTCAGGATGAGGCCGCGGCTGCGGTTGCTGAAGCTGGAGTTCCGGTCTTCGCTTGGAAAGGGATGACCGAAGAGGAGTTCTGGTGGTGCATCGAGCAGACCCTCTACTTCGATGAGGATAAGAAGAAACCCCTCAATTTGATCCTGGATGACGGGGGAGACCTGACCAGCTTGGTCTTCAATTCCTATCCCGAACTCTGTGAAGGGATCAATGGTCTTTCTGAAGAGACTACAACAGGCGTTCATCGCCTTTACGAACTCGAGAAGAAAGGAGAACTCCTCCTGCCTTCTATCAACGTCAACGACTCCGTGACCAAGTCCAAGTTCGACAACAAATACGGTTGTCGCGAATCCCTTGTCGATGGGATCCGTCGGGCCACCGACCTCATGATGGCCGGTAAGGTCGCAGTCGTTGCAGGTTTTGGGGACGTCGGAAAAGGTTCCGCCGAATCCCTTCGAGGCGCTGGCGCGCGGGTCATCGTGACCGAGATCGACCCGATCTGTGCCCTCCAGGCTTCGATGGAAGGTTTCGAGGTCAAGCAGCTCGATAACGTGATCGAAGAAGCCGATATCGTGGTGACCGCAACCGGTAACAAAGACATTGTGACCGAGCGGCACTTTAAGCGGATGAAGGACAAAGCCATCGTCTGCAACATCGGTCACTTCGACAACGAGATCGATATGGCTTGGCTCGAAGAGAACTATGGCAATACCAACGTGGAGATCAAGCCGCAGGTCGATAAATACACCATCGATGATCACGATGTCCTCGTCCTTTCCAAAGGCCGGCTGGTCAACCTCGGTAACGCAACCGGGCATCCTTCTTTTGTGATGTCCAACTCGTTCACCAACCAGACCCTGGCGCAGATCGAGCTTTGGAACCGGCCCGAGCAGTACGATAAGAAAGTCTACGTGCTGCCCAAGCATCTCGACGAAAAGGTCGCTCAACTCCACCTCGAGAAGATCGGGGTCGAGCTTGAAGAGATGACCGACGAGCAAGCCGAATACATCGGCATCGATAAAGAAGGGCCTTATAAGCCCGAGCACTATCGCTACTGATCCAAAAGGATCCTCAGCGATCAAAAGAAAAGGCCGCTTCGAAGGAAGCGGCCTTTTTTTTGTGCTTGCCTAGTCGTAAATGTGAAGGACGTCCCCGTCGAAACTGGTTCCGTATCTTTTGAGGGGTTGGGTCGCGGGGCCTTTCACTACTGACCCGTCCATGATCGAATATTCCGAACCGCTACAGGGACGGCAATGGATCTTGATGTCCGAAGAATCCACTTGAGCTCGCCCGCAATTCTTTTCAGGGCGATAGGTGCAGTGACGGTCGTAAGCCATGAATTCATTGGAAGAGCGACGGTAGACGATGATCCCTTTCGATCCCCCCGTTACATAGACCCATCCACCGGTGGTTTGGAGATCGCTATAACTGGGCTTGTTGATGTTGATATAAATATCCACATCGACCTCCGGTATTTTCCCTTTTTCATCCTTGTCACAGGAATAAAGGAAGATGCTGATAAGCACGAGAAAAGGGAAAAGTACTTGACCCGCTGATCGGATCGATGTCCTCGATCTATGGACGTTTCCTTCGATCTGCATTACCTTAGGATTGAATGAAACTTCCCCCGAAAATACGAGCGAAAACTTTTTTGGTGGCCCTTGCTTTAAGCTTGGGGGCCATGATATCGACTTCTCCTGCCTTTTCCCAAAATGATAAGGGGAAAGAGGGACGTGGGCGTGAAGAACAGCTCGAGAAACAGAAGGAGAAAAAAGAGGAGGCCAAAAAAGCTCAGGAGGAGGCGAAAGAAAAGCATATGGAAATGCAGTCCGATCGGACGAAGCGGGACCTCAAGAAGCTGAATCGTCGCTCCGATCGGTGGAACCGGGGTCGACGGGAATTCTTCCTTGTACGCTGGTATAAAAAGATCCGCTACAAGATCCGAGCTTCCGGGGGCCCATAACTGCCCGGCCCATCCCCATTTTGGAATGACGATCCTGATTTTTCGCATCTAACTTGAACGTTTTGGGCACTTGTTCCGTATACTGGGTAAGCTTTTTGAGTCTGACCTTTGAGCGGCTCCCGAAAGAACATTTTATAGAGTTCGAAGCCAGCAAGAAAGGATCCGGCCAAGAAGCTTCCAAAGAAGGGGAGGCATTTTCTAAGAGTTCCTCACCCCTTTGGGCGCGGATCAAAAAACTATATATTTACGCTCTGTTCTGTTAAAAGCCGTTAAACGGAACCTTTTTCTCTAGCGAGATCGAGAACGAAACTTCTTTCTATGGCACGTAGGTTCAGTACCCTGAGTGTTCTACTTTTCTTTTTTCTTTTTACGGCTCTTTCCGCTGAAGGTCAGGTCGCCTCGAGTGAAGTGCGAGGGAAGATCCTGAAAGCAAAAAATGGAGAGCCTGTTCCTTTTGCCAACGTGGTCCTCAAGAAAGAGGGGCGCCAGGTAGAAGGGGTTACTGCCGATGTGAAAGGGAATTATGTGATCAAGCCGATCGAACCCGGCACTTATACCATCGTAGCATCTGCTTCGGGTTTTAACAAAGCCAAGCGGACCAATCTTCAAGTGGGGTCGGACGATATCAAAAGGGTGACGATCCGAATGAAAAGCGGGGTAAAGGACACGGTCGAGGTGGTCGGCCTTAAAAGGGATCTGATCTCGGATGGGCCTGGTGCTGACCAAATGGGGTCGGAAGAAGTGACCAATATGCCTTCAAGGGATGTGACCGATATCGCAGCTACCGTTGGAGGAGTCTATCAAAGTCCTGGTGGAGGGGGTGTTAACGTTAGAGGAGCACGCTCGAGTTCCACCGATTACTACATCGATGGGATCAAAGTCCGCGGCTCCAACAACCTTCCTCAATCCGCGATCGAGAACGTTTCTGTGACCACCGGAGGTGTCCCGGCCCAATATGGGGATGCTACGGGTGGCATCATTAGCATTACGACCAAAGGGCCACGTCCTGAATATCATGGCTCCATCGAAGCGGTCTCCTCCGGTTTCAAGTCCGGGCAGAACATCTATGGCTTGGATCAACAAGGCTACAATCTTATCGAGGGGAACGTTTCCGGTCCGATCCTTCGACGCGATAGTGGAGCCGAGAACCAGCAGCCCATTATGGGTTTTATGCTCTCGGGGAACTACACGCATCAAGCGGATTCCCGTCCTACCGCATTGGATAATTGGTACGTGAAGGATGATGTCCGCGACTCCCTCTTGGAAAATCCATTGCGGCGAGGAGGACCTGGACAAGGGGCCCAAGAGAACGCCGAATTTCTGACCAAGGAAGACTTTACAAGGCAGGCCTGGCGTCGCCAAGCTTATTCCGATAACCTCTCTTTGAGCGGAAAGCTCGATGTGAATTTGAAAAAAGGGACCAACCTGAGCTTTGGTGGGAACTTCAATTACAATAAGCGGCGAAGCGCCCGCTACAATTATTCCGCTTTCAATTACAGCAATAATCCCCTATTCACGGATCTGGATTGGAGGGCCTTCGCTAAGTTCCAACAGCGACTGGAAACCGATACCGGTGCCACCCTGCAGAACGTCTATTACCAACTTCAGTTCGATTATTCCAAAGAAACGGCTCGAAGGGAAGACGGTCGGCACGGGAACAACCTCTTTGATTACGGCCATATCGGGAAATTCAAGATCCATCGGCAAAGGACCTATTCATACGAGGATGACGAATACAAAGTCCATAACGGATTCAGGGACACCCTCGTGACCTTTGAGCCCAGTAATAAAAATCGAGCCATGTCGGCCATCACCTCTCAGTATTTTGGACTTTATGATGATCCGAGCGGCCGTTACGAAAATTTCAATCAAGTCAGGCAGAACAATGGGTTGCTCAATGGCCAGCAACCCGGTGATGTCTATGACATTTGGACGGGACTGGGATCTCGTTACAACAACTTTATCAAGCAGAACAACACACAAGTTCGCTTTACCGGGCGAGGGTCTGCTGATATCGGAGACCACGCCCTTCAGATCGGTTTTGAATATGAGCAGCGGGTCGATCGACAATTCGGGATCTCGCCCGTTGGCCTATGGACCCGCATGAGGCAGTTGGCCAACTTCCATCTTCAGGAACTGAACACGGAAGACTCCATTATTTCCCAGGATGGGCAGTATACCCAAGTGGATTATCGGCGAAAGATCGGGGATGATCAGCCCTATTTCGATAAGCAATTGCGGAAATCTTTGGGCTACGATGTGAACGGTCGGGATATCATTCAAACGGATGCGATATCCCCCGATCACTATTCCCTCGATATGTTCAGTGCGGATGAGCTCTTGAATCAGGGGAGCAATTTAGTTTCCTACTACGGATATGACTACAAGGGGAACAAAATGGATAGCGAGCCCACTCTCGAGGATTTTTTCCGAGCTACTCAAGGCCAAGGTGGAGAAGGTGGAGATGAGGGCGGCATTAATACGCGCCCCATCGGAGCCTATAGGCCGATCTATATGGCCGGATATATCATGGATGAATTCGTTTACGACGACATCATCTTCAACGTCGGGGTCCGTGTGAGTCGCTTCGATGCGAACCAAAAGGTCCTGAAGGACAAATACTTGCTCAAACCCGCTCACACGGTGGGAGAAAAGCCGGATTTCGG
>CAZOSO010000031.1:0-17621 GCA_964582635.1 uncultured Weeksellaceae bacterium
GTTTATCTCCATCACCCAGGCCGATCAATCTTGGGGATACGAGCATGGCCGTATCATTGTTGGTGATATTCCCGTCGTTGATCTCGACCATTTGGGTTGTTGAGACGGGAGCTAAATTGTCATCATGACCCGTTTGGGTGATGACGCTCACATCCGAATTTGGATCAATGACCCCCCAGCAAATAGGGGTGTCCGTATTGGTTTGATCGAACCCAGTGGTATAGACCGGGGAATAAGCTGAAAGGCATGGGGTCGTAAAGCTTGCGGGGCCGCTCCATTTGCTTGTGTCCCCAGCACCACAGATCTCCCGGATATAGAGGTCATAACTCGTATTCGGGGAGAAACCCGTGATGGTATCCGGTTTATCCGTAGTGAATATCGAAGTCCCGCTTCCCAGTGCAAACCCAGAGGGGCCGTATTCGATCTCCCATTCCGTGCCACTGCCATTGCTTGTCCAATTCAAAACGAGCGAATCACCGCTAAGGACTTGGGTCATCAAGTCCGTTGGTTGAGGACAAGAGGGTGCTTCCACGATCTTAAAGTCATCGACGGAATAATCGCATTGATAACTTCCTCCCCGCACTGCTTTGAAGCGGAATTGGACCGTATCATTGGTATAGGCCGAGAGATAATCCAGGTGTTCTTTCCATGGGTCGGAATTTGCGCTTTGTTGAGGACCAATGATGGTATCATATGCCATAAAACCGGAACCTGTATCCACCTCGACCATGAAGCTATCGATGTCCGATCCGTAATGATGGTAGTAATAGGTGAATTCAGGAAGGGTCAGCGAACTCAGATCGATCCAAGGGGTGGTAAGGATCGCATTGTCTCCCGTTGTCCCGTCGCTTCCTTCCGTGAACACATAATTCCCTGTCCCGGAAGTATGGTCATTATCCGGTCCAGTGCCGGAGGAAGGTGTTCCCCCTGTCCCGCTTCGCCATGAAAAATCAGTAGTATTATCCGGCGTACGGTCCCAGCAGGGGGATATTCCTTCGGTGGCTGGATCCCAGAAGTTCCCATCATCAAAAGCTTCTACAAAAGGAGTCCCGAAGACCATCGGGCAAGGAGTCGTGACACTCGTAGGGCCGCTCCAGGGGCTAGTATCTCCAACGGCACAGACTTCCCGGATGTAGAAATCGTAGTTCAGGGTATCCTCCCCGGCAAGTCCAGTGATCGTATCCGGGTTATTCGTTAGAAGGATCGTGTCCCCATTCCCTTGGGTGAAGCCGGATGCTCCATATTCAACTTCCCATTCGCTTCCTGAGGCATTGCTGGTCCATGAAAGTTCTACCGAGTCGTTGCTCAGTGCTGTAGCTGATAAAGCAGTTGGCTCCGGGCATGAGGGGGTCTCGCTGATCCGGATATCATCCAAAAGGATGTCGTTGTTATAAGCGGAAATGGAGCCGTTCTCCATTATTGTGAGACGGACTTGGACCGTATCGCTAAAGATGTAGGCGCTGAGATCCTCGATGTTCCTTACCCAATCCAAAGAATCGCTTGTGTGGGTGGCAACCGTTTGCCAAGCGCTTCCATCATAGGCTTGAAGTTCTAGGGTGTTGTTCGGATTCCCGTTGTAATAACTGAAGAACCAGTAAGATACGCGGGGAGGATTGGTCATCCCGCTCACGTCCACCTTCGGGGAGACCAGATGGGTGGTGTCCCCTGAACCTGAAAAGTCCACCCAAGCAAAAAAACCTCCATTGCCGGTATGTTCTTCCATGTTCCCCGCTTCATCGTCCGGATCCCCTAATTGTCCTGTTTCCCATCCGCTTCCGTTCACGAGATCTTCGGTCCAACAGCCGGGAGGAATGGTGGGATTATCGAAACTTTCCTGAACAGGTGGAGCTACGTATTGACATTGAGCCATTGCTCCTTGGCCTATGAACAAAGCTCCTAGAAAGGTGAATAAAATTTTGAAGAGGCGAGTACTGAGTAGATTCATTGTTATACACTTTTTATGATCGGGGCGGCGAAAATATGAAAAGTTCATATTTGCACCACTATTTGAATTAAATCTTTTGTTTCAAGCCCAAATAAGGGATTGTATAAATAGGCCTTCATCAAGGGTTCCTCTTTTGATCCTTGGAATCCCAATGGGGTCTCAATGCTGTTCAGCTAAAGGACTTGGTATAGGGAATCCAATAGAGAAGGGGCAAGTTTGATAAAGAAGGGGAATGAGCTTCTTTATCACCTATTGGCCCCTTTTCCCTCTTTTTCGAGCTTCGGGTCATAATTTGGTCATTGGATAACAACTTTTCTCTGGAAAAGCTGAGCATCGCTACCCATCCGATAACCTTTAAGAAGGTAGACCCCTTTTGAATGACCGGAAAGTTCCAGGACAGCTCTGGATCTCTCGCTTTTTCTCTGCTCGATCGTTCTTCCTTGAAGGTCGCATAATTCGTAACGGAAGCCTTGGCCTTTTAGGCCTTGGCTTTCGATGAAGAGCTGTTCAGTAGCGGGAATGGGATAGACCTCGAAACTTGCCCCGGATCTTCTGGCCTGTTCCAAGCCAGTGCAGTTCTGGATCGTTACTTCGATCGAATCCGTTCTGCGGCACTGATTCAGGGGGTCTTCATCCGTTACGGTCACGGCATACGTATAAGTTGTGTTGCTGTCCAAAAACGTTCCGACCACCTGGCGGGTGCTATCCGTCGAATTATCATCCCATACGTAGCTCCAATCATCCCCATTACCCGGGTCCAACAGGTAGTTGTCCTCCTGACACAAAGACGTGTCCGGGCCCAATTCGATCTGAGGTTTCTTCGGGTTCAATATCTGCATGTTCCATCCGAAAAAAGCGGCTGTGTCGGAGAAGTCATCGTTAACGATCCTCAAGGTCCACTTTCCGTGGATCCTTTCCCCATTGAATTTGGCGAAACCTGTACTTTCCTGAGGCTGGTACGTTCCACTGTATGGAGTTCCGCTAGCGGAAGTGATGTTGTCGGATACGGTATCCGAAAAGACAAGCTGGTCCATTACCTGTTCGCTAGGTCCCCCGAGCTGATCCCAAAGGATCAACGAGCTGCCTTCCGGACTGACCAGTTCGATCCTCAGTTCATCCAAGGCATCTTCATGGTGCAGGGAATCGATCGTTAAGCTCAGGATCCTCGGGCAGCCGTATTCTTCGTATCGGGCACCGCAAATGAATTGACCGTTCTCCCAGGTCTCATCGTCCATTATCCCCACATGTTGGGAATGGGTCGGTAGGAGGGATCCGCTCCCGTTCTCGACCGTAACGCTCGAAGAATCGTTGTAGCTCAAGGTGTCGCTGTTAAGATCGGAGAAGACGGTGAGCTGATAGGTTCCGTCAGCGGCCATAAGGTTGTTGGGGGCGAATTCGTGGATGAGCTCCTCTCCCGGCGCTAGGCTTTGGAACACCGTGTCGATCTCCGGTGCTACTCCATTGACCGTATAGCCCAATCGGAAACTATCCTGGGGCATTCCCCCTACGTTCTTGATGCGGGCACGGATCTTTGCATCCTGAAGCTTACAGGCGCTTTGATCCGGATCCAGGACCTCTAACCCCGAAAGGTCGTTCGGGGGAGCCTCTCGTAATTGAAGGTCATCGAAGAGCAGATCGTTGTGATAACCCGTTATAGTCGGGTCTTCTTTGACCCTGATCCGGAAACGGATCGTGTCGCCGAAGGCGGAGGAGTCCAATAAGTTCCGTCTCTCCACCCATTTAGGGCTGTTCACCTTGAAGCTGTCCACTTCTATCCAGGTGTTCCCATCGTGGGCTTCGACGATGATCGAGTTGTTCCCCTCCGATGAGCTATTATGGCTAAAGAGGAAAAATCGGAGTTCCGGAGTGCTCAGAGCGCTCACATCGATCTCAGGGGATACCAGCTGGGCTTCGTCGTTCCCGCCGGAGAAGTCGACCCAAGCGAAATACCCACCATTGCCGGTATGTTCGGGGATCGATGATGCTCCGTAGCCGGGATCCCCTTGTTGGCCATATTCCCATCCACTACCATTGCTCGTGACCTCGGTCCAGCAATTCGGAGTATTGTTCTGGTCGATCCGTTCTAAATAAGGGGCTTGAAAAATGCCGCAATCCGTGGTAAAAGTGAAGGGACCCGCCCAATAGCTGCTGTCATTGGGGCCGCATATTTCACGCACAAAGACATCATAGCTGGTTCCGGGGGATAGGCCACCGATCCAAGTGGAGGAATCGGTGCTATGGATCGTATCCGTGCCGTTCCCAAGGCCGAACCCTGTTGGGCCATAGGTGAGGTCCCATTCATTAACACCTCCATTGAGGGAGTTCCAAGCGATCAAGGCACTGTCCGTCGATGCGCTGTCGAGGATCAGATTTTTAGGAGGAAGGCACGAGGGGGCAGGCCTGATATCCACCACGTAATCCTCGGCCTCCCCATAATTAAGGGTTGAACAGGAATCGGAGGAGAAGGGTTCGGAGTTGTAGGTCGACCGCAATCGCAAACGAGTGGTTCCGCTGGTATCCGCGCTGTTGGGCACGGTAAAGTTGATCTGCGTCGGCATCCCCGCATTGCCCGCTATGCTCGTTCCCAGAAATTCTCCGCTACCCCCGAAGCCATCATTTCCATCGTAGTCCATCCAAGCTCCGAAACCTTGGTTATAGGTGTTTCCCGATGCGAGTGTGATCGTGTACGCGATCTGCTTTTCCAGAACGATGGTGTCGGCGGTAAAATGTTCATAAGCCCCCGTGCATCCAGTGTTCGTTCGGCTCAGGTTGCTCAGGGACATTTCATCGATCCGGTCTCCAAAAGAACACCCGGTGCTGTAATCAGGATCGCAATAAGGGGATTGACCATGGAGCAGAGGGATCGTGAGAAAAAGGGTTGCCAGAAGAAGGCTCACTCGCTTAAACTCGGAACAGAAGTGACGATTTTTTGGTACGGATCGTTCCATAGGGCTCAGATTTTAAGATCCGTAAAAATAATAAAAAATCCAAAAATCGGATCGAAATCCTTAAAACGCTCTAAAAAGTACGATAATAGGGTTGTTCTGGCTTTCCAGTTCCATTGGGGCTCGAGAAAGGATGCCGTCCCTCGGTTTGAATGGAGTATAGGAAGTAGGGGGAGAGTTGGACCACCCTTTTCAGTGGGGGAAAAAGTACTTCAGGTCCACGGTGATGTAATTGCCCGGAACCCGGATCGTTTGACGATGTAACTTTTTGTCCCGCTTGTAGCGGATCTCCATAGCAGCGACATTAGCGCTAAGAGCAGGGGCGTTTCCGAGCGGTCTATGATAGGTCGCTCCCAAGTAGAACGATCCGCTCTCTTCGCTTCTGTATTCGAGTCCCAAATTACCTGAGAAAGCTCCGACCAGCCAATTGTAGCGTTGGGTGAACTGGGACACCCGTCCTTGAGCGACTTCCCAATCGGTGGGGAAAATGTCCGCTACGGCACCAACAGCGATGTTGCTGAAAAGGCGTTCCCCGATCTTCACATATAAGAGCCCCCTTAAAGGAAGCTGATACGCGAGCATGTTGAAACGGAGTTTTTGCTCAAAGGAGCTTTTCCGGTCCTCTACATGGATGGAGAAATTCCGGCGGATCTGATCGATACCGGTTTCGAGGGCTACCTTTTCGCCGATCCCCCATCGAAGGACCACTCCGAAATCATGTCCCAATTCGGGGTTCAAGGTCGCATTGAATTCCTCATTCCCACCTTCTATGGGACCCGTGTTAAAAAGAGGTGCTGCAAGGATCGGCCGGTATTGGATGCCGAAGGCGTTGAACCGTTCCACCTTCTGGGAGCTTTGAGAGCTACCTGTAAAAGGGAGGAGGCAAAGGAGCGTCCATAAAAGGCCGTTACGCAGCATATTCAGGTCGTACATGGGGGGTCAACGACTCACCCTTATCCGTTGCCCCACCCATAACCTGCTGTTGCGCTCGATCCCGTTGAGCTTGCAAAGTTTGCGGACCGATGTTCCGTAATGTTGGGCGATGGCGTAAAGGTAGTCTCCCCGTTTCACTTTGTGGAACTCGGTCCCAGCTGGATAAGCGGCCACCCTGTTCCTTCGTTTTTTCAAGACCAGGGTATCCCCCATCAATTTTTGGTCCTCGAAGGAAATGAAATGGGCGGGGTTTAAAGGGATCCCTTTATAACGGACCTCGAAATGCAAATGACTCCCTGTCGAACGTCCCGTCGTCCCTCCGGTGCCGATCGTTTCTCCTGCTTCCACTTCCTGGCCCGGTTCTACTTGGGAACGGTTCAAGTGCGCGTAAAGGGTTTCCAGCCCGTTCGGATGCCGGATCAGGACCACTCTTCCATACCCATTGAAATAACGGGATATCCTTACCATCCCAGGGAAAGCGGCTTTGACCGGGTCACCTGTACGGAGGTCCAGGTCGACCCCCACATGTTGACGACCATCCCTTAGGCCAAAACTCGAGGTGACCGGTCCATCGATCGGGATCTGAAAGCCACATCCCCATTCAGGGGCTACCAGTCGAAGTTTGCGTTTTTGGCGTTCTATTTCCCTTTTGTAAGGAACGATCCTTCGTGTGTTCCAGCCCTCCAAAAGCGAAGAAGCGGGATAGGGAGATGATCCATAGGGGATCATGAAGGGAGCCTTTTGAGCGGCTTTGTAACGAGCTATAAGGATCTTTATCCCCAGCATGCGCTCTCGGTCCACTTTTCCCCCGTCAAAAAGAGAATCGATCATCTTCACGATCTGCTCTTTGCTCGGAAGCTGGCGGTTCAGATATCTTAGGGGCGAGCTTGAGCTTTTCCGGTTTTTGAAGTGTCGCTGCAGGGAGTCCTTCAATCGGCTTAAACGGGCCGGGCTGATCCCGTTCTGATCGGAAAAAGCTCGAAAGATAGGGGTGCTCGAGGTATCGCTAGAGGCGTCGTTCCCTTCGTTTCCTTCACCTCCTCCTTTTACTCCTATAGAAGAGATGCTCAGTAGGAGCAAGAATATAAATGAACGAGTGTGCTGCGTTCGCAATTTCATGTGCATTGAAGGGTGCAAAGGTACCAGATCCCTTTTTAATCGCTCAGGATCGCTCCAAGCACCGCCAAAAGGATCAAAAGGGCGAAAATGGCGATCGTGAAGACCCTTAACCCTTTTTGGGGAATGAATCGAGGACGGTAGCGGGCTGATACCATGTTGTTCAATTCCTCGGCCTTCCTCAGATCTTTTCGTTTCACTGCGAAGAGCATCATCCGCTTGGCGTCATCCGTAATGGTCCTTTCGTACTCCAATCCTTCCTTTTCGAGCAATTCTTTGAAATATTCCCCCTGTCGATGTTCCTTGAAGCGGAAAACAACGTAGCCTTTCCGCGTGGGATGCGGGCGATGGTTCGTCAGATCGAGATCGACCAGGGGGCTCATCCTATTCGTTCTCTTCCAAGGGATTCCAATCGACGAAGTATTCCTGGGGTTTTCGTTGCCCTTTGGGCCAATCGATGGCCGGATAACCCAGGTAGAAAAGACCGAGGCAGCGGTCGGCTTCACCGAGCTGAAGGAATTCTTTCATGGGATCGCTGTAAACAGGGTCTCCCGTGCTCCAGTAAGCTCCGAGTCCATATGCTGTTGCGGTTAAATGCATGTTTTGAACGGCACAGGCCACCGCTTCGACCTCTTCGGTCTCCGGGAGCCTTTCTTTCGGGTCACGAGCCATACAGATCGCGATGACCACGGAGCTTTGTTGGACTTTATCCCGAAGCTTTTCCATTTTGCCTTCTTTGAAAGACCCTTCTGGGACCGCCTTTCGATAGATCTGGGGAAGGGCCTCCGCCAAAGCTTCTTTGTTCTCTTCCATGAAGACTTTGAAGCGCCAGGGTTGGGTCATGTGATGAGTAGGTGCCCATCGGGCGTTCTCTAAAAGGCGTTCAACGACATCCGGCCTCACCTTTCGGTCCGAAAAGTCCTTGGGAGCGATGCTCCGCCGGTCTTTGATGACCGCATCCACTTCGCTAAGAATGTATCGCATGAAGAGCTTTTTACAAAGCTATGAAGCGGAGGGGGTCGCTTCACCCCATAACTTGTATATTTGAGGGAGATGCGCTCAGGAGTTCATAAGCTTTTCGGTTTCGTTCTGCCGTTCTTGTTTCTATGGGGTTGTGAAAAAGAGCCGGTGACCCCTGAATTGGAAGTCCACTCCCCGGATCATGGATTCCGGGCGGATGTAGGGGACACCTTGACCCTCGATGTCGAAGCCTCTTCCGGGGATGGCTTGGCTCGTCTCCACGTCTCCATCATCGGAAAGAGCTTTCAAAAAAGGGTCTCACCCCATAGCTATGATCTGGGGGGAAAGGAAAAGATCCGGCGAAAGTTCGATTACCCCGTAGGGTCGCCGGGTCAACTCGCCTATGATCATAGCCTCCGTATCATGGTGGAGACGCAAAGCGGAAAGAAACGGACCCGTTACGTGACAGGGCGGATCTCTAAAGATCCGGTCAGCTTTGAACGAGCTTTTGTCGTTTTCCGCCCAGCTTCCCAAAAGCTCAATGTCGATCACTTCGAGGATCCCTCGAGCGGTTTACAGGATTTCAAAAACCTGAACATGGACTACTCAGGGAGTGCTACGAACTCCCAGCATGGAGAATTTTTAGTGGCCGGGTCTGATAACGGGGATCTGAGGGCGTTCCATGCGATCCAAGGCCATGAAAGATGGTCGGCTGCGAACCAAGGGGGAGGGATCTATCCCTACTTTTTGGACCTGTTCGGCGATCGGGAGGGAAAATGGGTGTTGGCTTCTCTTGGTACGCAACGCCTGAAAGGCTATCGCGGAGGAAGTGGACCGGATTATACCGCAGATGCCTTGAACGATTATTTGATAAGGGAGGCCGTAAAAGTGGACGATCGCCTTTTAACGGAACAAGAGCCCATCGGCAACGATCCTCGACAATGGGTGACCTATTATGCATCCACGGGATCGATAGGGACCCAAAAGCAGATCCCGGATCGGAATATCGTGCGGATCCTGGAGAGCAGCCCCAGCAAGGCGATCGTATTGGCTAATGAGAAAGGACAAGGAAAACTGTTCCGATATGACGTGCAAGGCCGTTATTTTGAGAAACTTGCCGGGTTACCCTCCGGGAAATTGCAAGGGGGACTGCGCATGAGCGATGGTCGAACGCTTTTGGTCCACGATCAAGGGCTGCTCGTTCACCAAAAGGGGAGCAACGTGATCGAAGTTATGAGCAGCGCTGTTCCCCAAGCTATCGCCTACGATAAGGTTGAGGATCGCATTTTTATCGGGGAAGGGAAAGAATTCCGGGTTTTAGGAGCTGATAGTGGGAACTTGCGTTGGCAAAAGAGCTGTTCGGACAGCATCAAAGGGATCCACGTGCTCTACGATGAATGAGAGGATCGCTCAAGAGGAAGAGCGTTCCACTTCCCCCATCTTCTCGAATTTCTTGATACGACGATCGATCCTTTTTTCCGGATCTTGTCCCTGAAGCTTATCGAGTTGTTCGGAAATGGCTTTTTGAACGTTCTCGCAGGTCTGGTCGGGATCGGTATGAGCTCCTCCCACGGGTTCCTTGATGATCCCGTCGATCAAGCTATTGGCCTTCATGTCCTCAGCCGTCAGCTTAAGGGCTGAAGCAGCCTTTTCTTTATAAGCTTTGCTCCGCCAAAGGATCGTCGAACATGATTCCGGCGAAATGACCGAATACCATGTGTTTTCCAGCATAAGGGTGCGATCCCCCACGCCGATCCCCAATGCACCTCCTGAAGCTCCTTCGCCGATGATGATGCAAAGAACAGGTACTCGGAGTTGGACCATTTCATAAAGGTTACGGGCGATGGCCTCTCCTTGTCCTCTTTGTTCAGCGCCGATCCCTGGGAATGCACCGGGTGTATCGATGAAACAAACGATAGGTTTGCCGAATTTCTCAGCGAATTTCATGAGGCGGAGTGCTTTCCGGTAGCCTTCCGGTTGCGCCATACCGAAGTTCCGATATTGGCGCATCTTGGTGTTCACCCCCTTTTGTTGCCCCACGAACATGATAGACCTGCCGTTCATGTTCCCCATGGCTCCGACCATCGCTTTATCGTCGCCGAAATTCCTATCTCCGTGGAACTCGACGTAATCCCCTCCGGTAAGCTGCTGGATATAGGATAACGTGTAGGGACGTTGGGGATGCCGTGAAACCTGGACCCTTTGCCAAGGGGTTAGGTCTTTGTAGATCTGTTTCCGGGTTTCGTGGAGTTTCTTCTCCAGGCTCTGGATGGTATCGCTCGCATCGACGTTGCTGTCCTTTTCGATGCGACGGGCGTTCTCCAATTGCTCTTCGATCTCCTCGATCGGCCGTTCAAAATCAAGATAGACCGCCATGAGTGTTTTCCGAAATTAGCGCTGCTAGCTGTCTTCTCCCCAGTGCGGCCCGAGACTACCTCCTTTGTCGTTCAGCTCGGAGCTTACTATTAAAAAGGGAAGGAAAGTGCTGCTCAGACCCTCTCTTCGTTCTTTTCCTGTTGTTGGGTGCTGTCACCATAAGCAGGGCACCGCTCATGGCTTTTGCAGGAAGCAAGAAGGGCGATCGAAAAGAAGAAGCTGAAAATGATGAGGGTCGGTCGCTTCATTGAAAGAACTGCTTTATTGGCGTTTCTTTTAAAACCTCTTTCCTTGAGTGGAGGTTCAAATTTGGTTCGATTCCTATATAACAAAAATAAGGAAAGGAGTAACACAAAACAAGACCTTTATTCAGGAGTTCTCATCATCGATCTCGGACCTTTGGTCGAACCTCATCTTAAAAACGAAGCCATGAGCAGTCAAGGGAATGTTTCCCCGAGGATCGGTGAAGAGTGGCGGAACGTCTTACAGGAGGAGTTCGAGGCATCCTATTTTTCACAGCTCAAGGATTTTTTGGTCGAAGAAAAACGCCGTTATACGATCTATCCACCGGGGGATCGGATCTTCGCCGCATTTGACCACACACCCTTTTCGAAGGTCCGCGTAGTGATACTCGGGCAAGATCCTTATCACGGGCCGGGTCAAGCGAACGGACTTTGCTTTTCGGTGTTCGATGGAGTGAAGCACCCGCCTTCCTTGGTCAATATTCTCAAGGAATTGGAGGACGATATGGGTGTTCCTTATCCCAGATCCGGCGATCTGAGCAAGTGGGCCGATCAAGGGGTGTTGCTTTTGAATGCGACCTTGACCGTGCGAAAAGGAGAAGCAGGCGCCCATCGAGGGCAAGGATGGGAAAAGTTCACCGATGCCGTTGTTCGAGCTTTATCGGAAAAGAAGAAGGGGCTCGTTTTTCTCCTTTGGGGAAAACAAGCGCAGCAAAAAGGGAGATATGTTGACCCTTTTGCTCATCATATCCTCGAAGCTCCCCATCCTAGCCCCTTTTCTGCTCACAAAGGGTTTTTCGGATGTCGTCATTTCAGTAAAACGAACGAGCTCCTTCGGGAAGAGGGTTGTGATCCTATCGATTGGGACCTCGATCACGATCGAGTTCCTTCATGATGAGGGTGGCAACGATCCCGGGACCCTTTCCGTTCCTTAGCCGATCATGCGCGCTTTTTTAGCCATTCTTTTCTCTCTTTCTTTCCCGAGCTTGCTCGCTGCTCAACAATTTTTGAAGCTAGAAGGTGAGCCGCTACCTGAAGGGATCAGCGTGAAAGGATCCTATGGTTCTGCTCTTGAACGCCGCGATGCCTTGGACGAATTGGTGAAAGCTTCCTGGGATGAAGGGTATTTGCTCGCTTCCATCGATAGCACTCACCGTCATGGAGACACCCTCGTCGCTACTTATTATAAAGGGAAGCTTTTCGAATGGGGAGAGCTCGGTATGGGAGGGAGCGGAAAAGGGATGATCCTCGATGCGGGGATCAAAACGGAGCGCCTCGATGGGGAGCGGATCGATCCTGAGGAGTTAGGGGAGCTCTTTGAGAAGGTCCTCGAGCATTGCGAAAGGAACGGATATCCTTTTGCGGAGGTCCGTTTGGACAGTTTGAGAGAGGAGCAAAAAGGGATATACGGGAAGCTTAGCCTGGACAAGGGGCCTTTGGTGCAGCTCGATACGGTCATTATCAAAGGGGATGATGCGGTACACCGTTCTTTTTTGGAGCAGTACCTCGGGTTGAAAAAGGGAATGGTCTACGATGAAGAGACCTTTAAGCGGCTCGATCAGCGCATGGAAACCCTTTCTTTCCTAAGCCCTTCCAAGCCCTCGGAGCTCCTTTTTACGAATGAGGGGGTTTCGGTCTATCTTTATCCGAAAGAGAAAGAAGCGAGCCGGTTCAATGGGATGTTGGGGCTCCAACCAAAGAAAGAAGGGGAAGGGGTGTTCTTAACCGGCGATGTGACCCTGGGATTGAAGAACGCTTTGAACAGGGGGGAGGCCCTTCGGCTCGATTGGAACCGAATGCAAAAGGGAACGCAGGACCTTTCCGTTTCATACGATCATCCCTACCTCTTCAGAACCCCTTTTGGAGTTGAGGCGAGCATGAAGCTTTATCGGAAGGACTCTTCATTCACGGAATTGAAGCAAAAGCTCGCTCTTAAGTACCTCTTTTCGGGGGAGGATCATTTCCAAGTACATTACGAGCGGAAGCGATGGACGCTTTTGAAAGGAGGTGAGCGGTCTCGCCAAGCGGACCTCCCTTTTGGGAATGTCCGGATCGATGCCTATGGATTGGGTTTTCAAAGGAGCTCCCTCGATCGAAAGCTCCTTCCCCGAAAAGGAGTGAGAGGGGAGCTCGAAGGAAGTGTTGGAAGGAAGGAATTGCTCGGCCAGAAACCCTCTTTTGTGGAGCAACGCCCGGAGGTCGATAGCGGGGGAAAGAGTTTGCAATATGAGGTGAAAGGGCGAATCGAGGCGTTTTATCCCATCCTTCCCCGCTTGATCCTGATGGGCAAGCTCAAAGGAGCGTGGCTCAAAGCTCCCTATATCGTCCAAAACGAATTGTATCGGATCGGAGGACACAATTCGCTCCGAGGGGTGGACAAAGAGAGCATCGGGGCTTCTGCTTATAGCATCGCTACCCTCGAATTCCGATACCTCCTCGAAGCTAAGAGCGATCTCCATGTTTTCTTCGATGGCGCATATCATGAGGATCGTTCGGGAGATGGGTCCGTTATCGATCGACCGTTCGGATTTGGAGTAGGTTCGCGTTTTAAGACAAAAGCCGGGATCTTCAATATCGACTATGCCCTTGGGAAACGCTTCGATAATCCTATCCGTTTGCGTGACGGAAGGGTGCATTTCGGGTTCACAAGTTTGTTCTGATCTTCCCAAGCTGTTACTTTCAGCGAAGCAATCGGAATAAAATGGAGCACCCCTTCTGCTTTTCTTCTCTCCTTGAAGTGTCCTTTCGTTCGCGGATCTTTATGGGATCGTGCATGCTCTTTCTGTGCATTTCCTGTGGGGGAGGTGAGAAATGGCAGGGAGGAACGGTGGCTTATTTCCAGAATGGGGAGAACCGACTGGCCCCGGCCTACAGGCTTTTTCATGCTTCTCCTGACAGCTCGGTCCTTCATTTCAGAGTCGCCCATGAAGAGCTCCTTTACACGCGCTCCTCGGCCCGAGCTCCCTTTCGCGCTAAGCTTAAGGTTGTTGCGAAGGTCAAAGGAGAGGAGGATCAGGTGCTCAAGATCGATTCCACTTTCATTAGCGATGAAGGAAAGGGGGGTGGATATTCCTATGGAAGTCTCCCTTTGGTTTGGGAAAAGGCAAAGAAAAAAGGGTGGATCGAGCTTTTGTTCAGGGATGTGAAAAGGGGGCGCTCCGATCGGGAGCGGCTCTATTTCGATCGGGAGGGGAAAAATGCTCCCCAGAATTTTTTGCCGGTGCAGCCTGAGAAAGGCACCCCTTATTTCCGCTCCCATTTCTCCAAAGCTGAACGTATCGGGATCCGGTACGAGCGAGCTGATCCTGAGCGTATACATGGACGAGTCTATTCCCGC
This sequence comes from uncultured Weeksellaceae bacterium, assembly GCA_964582635.1. Classification (GTDB taxonomy): domain Bacteria; phylum Bacteroidota; class Bacteroidia; order Flavobacteriales_D; family CAYVSK01; genus CAZIDL01. The sequence continues at coordinate 13,855 of CAZOSO010000031.1, forward strand.
GATTTTCCATTGCCGCCTCCTCCCTTTGCCGAAAATGGGTTCCGGTCCTTTGATTTTACTGCCGATAGCCTCTTCGAGGCCTCTCAGGATGCTGCTCATTATTTTGAGCTGGCCGTCCCTGGGAAGGGCTTTATTCATCTTCAAGTGGACACGAGTGAAGGACGCCGAGGTTTCACTTATTATCATTTCCGGGAGGGCTATCCATCGGTTAACACCGTAGATGCCATGTTGGGGCCGATCCGTTATCTGACCTCGGAAGAGGAGTTCGCTGAATTAAAAGAGATGGAGGACAAGAAAGCTGCGGTGGATAGTTTTTGGGTGGCTCGAGGCGGTTCTAAGGAAAGAGCCCGGGAGTTGATCAAAGCTTATTACAAACGCGTGGAATCTGCTAATCGCTATTTCACCTCTCATGTGGAGGGTTGGAAGACCGATCGGGGATTGGTCCATTTGATCTTCGGAGAGCCTGGCAAGATCGAACGGACCAGTTTCGGGGAAAAATGGGTTTACGACGAAGGGAACGATATCAAGAGCCTTACTTTCGATTTCCACAGGGTGAAAAATCCATTTTCAAGAGGGGACATGAGCCTTGAAAGGGAACCCATTTATAAACAGGCTTGGTATCGAGCGGTCGAAACCTGGAGGAACGGAAGGATCTATTCCCATTGAAGAAGATAGGAGATGAGCAACCGGGATGATGGCCCCATACATGGAAAGCATCCGGTCCTTGAAGCCATCGAGGCCGGTACCCCGATCGACCGGATCCTGGTTAAAAAAAAGGGAGGTAAAGGGGTTGAAGAGGTCACGAAGAAAGCTCGCGAAAAGGGTATCCCTTTTCAGAAAGTTCCCCCCGTCAAATTGGATAAACTCGTTAAGGGGAAACATCAAGGGATCGTAGCCCTTGCAGCCCCGATCCGTTTTGCGGATCCGGAGGAATTAGTGGCTTCTGCTTTTGAAAAGGGAAAAGATCCTCTTTTTCTCTTGCTCGATGGCGTTACGGATGTCCGGAATTTCGGGGCGATCTGTCGGACGGCCGAATGCTGTGGAGTTGATGGGGTTTTTGTGCCGGCCAGAGGGGGAGCAAGGATCAATAACGATGCTGTAAGGACCTCTGCTGGTGCGCTTTTACGGATACCGGTGGCTCGTTCTTTTGAACTTCAGGCTTGGCCCGGACGCTTTGCTTCTTACGGGATCACCTCGATCGCTTGTACGGAAAAAGATGCCGCTCCCATCGAGGAAGAGAGGCTTACAGGGCCTTTAGCAGTGGTGATGGGGGATGAAGAAAAAGGCGTTTCCGCTCCGATGCTAAAGGAGGTGGATAGGAGGGTACGTTTACCCGTTCTAGGCGGGATCGCTTCCCTGAATGTTTCGGTTGCTACAGGGATGCTTCTCTATGAGGTGGTCAGGCAGCGAAGCGATAAGGATTGATCAGCTTTCTTCGCTTTCATCCCCCTTTTCGTTGCTTTCCTCCTTCTCTTCTTCTTTGTTTTCCTCCGCCTCTTCTTGTTCTTCCTTTTGTTCGTCTTCGTCCTTCACCGTTAAAGCTCCCGCTTCTTGAAGGAGGTTGTACCACTGAAAGCACTTTTTGATGTCCGAAGGATAGACTTGCTCTTTATCGTATTCCGGGAGAAATTCTTCGAACTTCTCTTGTAGCTCCTCTTTAGAGGAACGATGGTCGATGGTCTTTTCCCCGTTCTCTCCATCGTATATCCGCTGGAAAAGCTCTCCCAGCGGAGTTTCTCCCTCTTCCGTATGGATCATGATCTCGTCCAGGGTGCTGATGCTGCTGTGGGGATTAGCCGGTAGGCGCTTCCCGCTCTCGATCGATTCTACGATGATCCCTTTGGAAGAAGAAGTGAGCAGGCGGTAAAGCCCCGGTTTTCCTGAAATGGAGACGATCCCTTGGAGGTCTATCATAAGCTTAGCGCTGGAAAAGGCGAATTTAAAAGATCCGCCTATCGTTTCAAGAGCTTTACCTCCCCTTTATCGTCCCCTTTTTCCCACTCTAGGATATAAGCTCCTGGGGAAAGCTCTTCAGTGCTAATGCGCTGTTCGCTTCGACCCCTCGCAATTTGCCCGCTGAGTAGGATCCGTCCATGGATCCCTCTCAAGCGATATCGGAGCTCTTTTCCCAAGGGCTGTCCTGTTTTCAGATAAAAGGCCTCATCAAAAGGGTTCGGGGCTATTTCCACCCGGAGTCCTTTTTGGGAGGAAATGGAAGAGGGGATGGCGTTGACCGTGTCCGAACGGTTCCGGCAACCATTGCTGTCTTCCACGATAAGATAAAAACTCCCTTGCTTCTGGATCCGATATCCTTGGTCGGTAGCCCCGGTGATAGGAGCTCCGTCCCGATACCATTGATAGGTCATACCCGACAGATCGGTGAAAAGGCTGTCCCCCTGTTGATAAAGGGTTGGGGTGGGAGGCAAAGGATGAACGGTAATGTCGGCCGTGTCGGTCCTGGCCGGACAAGCTGAACTGTCCCTCACCAGGGCATGATAGCTTCCCGAGCTATCGATCGATAAGGGGGCGTTGCTGGAGCCTTCATTCCATAGATAGCTCGGATAACCTTTCTTGGTGCTCAATTCGACGGGTCCTCCACAGACTGTGGTATCGCTGGGGTCCAGTTCCGCATCGAAAAGGCTGCTGGAAAGTGCTGCATGCCCATCCACTTTGCCGTGCCCCCATCTGTTGTTGGGCAGACTTCCGGTGAAACTATCGCTACGGGTGGTGGTCCGAAGGGCCTGCATTACCTCTTGATGGTCCGCCTGGGGGCAATGTTGGAGGTAAAGTGCGGAGATGGAGGCGGCTACCGGTGACGCGATAGAGGTGCCTCCGTTCCGCATATGCATGCTATCCGGATGGACTTTATAAGGCTCATTGGTGATAAGGTTATCGATGACGCTCAGCTTCCCTGCGGTCATCAACACCTTACCTGTTGCAGCGATGTCGGGTTTATCACGGCCTCTGCGGGTAGGCCCTCTGCTGGAGTTCGAGGCGATCGCTCCTTTTGTCCCGCTCACGCTTTGGATGTTGCTATCCAAACCCCGATATTCGGTCCTCCCGGTATAGTTCGCCACCGTAAGGACCTCTTCGGAACAAGTCCAGGAACTGACGATGGTTTTCCTCCGGTCAGGAGCTCGGTAATCGGCGATGTCGGCGAACTGATTTGTGTCGGGGATCGAACTGCTGTCGACCATCGGGGATGTTCCCAAAAAACCTGCCGACCAAACGTCGAATTTTCCGGATCCCGTGCTCATGAAGCGGTAATAGTATTGGTTGGAGTCGGGTTCTTTGAGGTGAACCTGTAGTTTGTAACGGCTCCCGAGGCGTTGGGCATAGGTTTCGACGATCGCGAGCGTATCCCCGCTTCCGTTCATCAGGGTGTCGACGATACTGCTGTCAAGGTTGTTCTGAACGGAATGAAAAGGGGTTCGTCCTCGATAGAGATAAGAGGGGTTCACCCGATCCGCACCGATGGCATAGTCCACACTATCGAAATCGGAAGTGTCGGCCCAAACTTCAAAATAGACCGCGCCATAACCCAGGGCGGTATTGCTTTCGTATTCGAACCAGGTAAAAGCGGTGTCAGAAGTGACTTGGGTTCGAAGGTGAAAGGGGAGGTGACCGGCATTCCCGGCAGCGGCTACCAGCATGCTGGGGTCCCGCTGAAGGATCAGGCTGTCGATCATGCGTGCTGCTGGATCGAGTGCATCGTGAGGACCGAGGTAAGTGCCCACGCTGGTATTGATGACCACGGGTTTCCCGAG